>JANQLN010000028.1 GCA_028280575.1 Clostridia bacterium | reverse complement strand
GCCGCAAGCCGGCATCTGAACTACGGATGGTGAATATGCCGGGTAGCCTTTTTCAAGGTTCTAGACACTTACTTTTTCTTAATGATTGGACTGATAAATGTTTCACTATACGCGTAAATTTATACCTATTTTAAAAAATGGGGAAACTCGAATTAGTGCTTTATTGACAAGTGCATAAATATGGCACATAATGATAATAACAAGTATGAATATAATAAATTATATATATAGTGGTTAAGGAGAAGGTATGAAGAAAAGTCCGGCACCGGCATTAACAATTGGATTAGAATTGATGGAACTGATTGCAGAGCAAAGAGAAATAGGCTTTAATGATCTAATGGAGCAGCTTGGACTGAATGTCACTAGCTTGAACCGGTATTTGAAGGCCTTACTCGAAAAAGGTTATATTTGCAAAAGTAAGAGCGGTAAATATACTCTCGGCTTAAAAGCCTTGCTGTTGTCTAAGAACAGTAAGAGGGATGAAGCTCTTGTCTTTCATGCAGGTACGGTTATAAGAGATATTACTAAGCAATATAGAGTAACAACGATACTGGTAGGATATTCAGGGACTAAAATGATTGCGCTGGATAAAGAGGTTTTTCCGGATAATGTGGCGCTGCAGCAGGTCGGAAGTGTTAGAATGGACTATGCATATAACCCTTGGGGACATATACTGCTTTCCCATGTTACAGATTCCCAGCAAAAATTTATGTTAAAGAATATGGATAGTCAGGATATATACAATATTCATATACCATCCGAAGAAGAAATAGCAGCATTTATTGAGCAGACGAAGAGCCGGGGATACGCTGATGATCAAGGAAGAATATATCCTCAAATAATAAGAATAGCTTTTCCTATATACGGAGACGGGCAGCTTGTAGCAGCCCTGGCCGTGGGCAGCATAAAAGGGTTATTAACCGAGCAGGAATTTAAAGGGCTGATTGAATATATGAAAGAAAAAGCAGAGGAGTTATCCGGTTTGGTTTCCAACTATTATAAAACACCATGATTAAAAAATAAAATGGAGCGAGACTTAGATTAATTGGTGTTTTAAACCGTTTAATCTGCAGGTCTCTTTTTATTTGAAAGGAGATTGTATGTATAGAGGAAAAGACTATTGGAAGAATTATATGGACAAATGGTTTGGCTCAGATCTTATTGAAGCTTGGGAAGATAAGGTCAGAATTGAAAAAATCCAGTCATTTGGTAAAGAGATTAACCTTGAGATTTATGAATCAACAAAAGAAGATGCGCCGGTTATTGTTTTCTCACATGGTATTGCAGGGTACGCTAGGGTGTTATTGCCATTTATTATGCCGCTGTTTAACAAAGGATATACTTTTATTGTTCCTGACCTTCAGGGTTATGGATATAATGAGGGATTAAAAGGGGATTTCGAATGGAATGCCCATGTACAGAATCTTAAAGATACAGCAGCATATGCTAAAGAACGTTATAAGGGTTCGATTCTGTTAGGCGGTGCAAGTATGGGAGGTCCTCTTGCTTATTCTGCAGCATCAGCATGTGACTTTGTTGATGGATTAGTTTGTTGGTGTTTGTGGGATTTTAGCGACCGTGAATTTATGTTAAACGAGACTAGGACAGGTAAAGCAACATACTTATTGATTCCTATGTTCAAATTCATGTCAAAAATATTGGGGAATATGCGTCTGAAAACATATCAGTTAGTATCATACGACACCTTAACGGACTCTGAAGAATTCAATGAATTACTAAAGAAAGACCCTCAAGCAGGTACACATGTAACCATAAAGGGCGCGGCAAGTTTAGTGCTTGATAGTGCCCCGGCAGTTATTCATAGGAATTACATGAAGCCCGTTCTTGTGGTTCAGCCAGGTGAAGACAGAATGACGCCCAAAAAATATATTAAGAAAACATTTGATGCACTTGGATCAGAGAAGAAAAAATATATCGAAATAGAAGGAGCAGCCCATTTTCCAACCAATAGCGCAGCTTACGAAAAATGGGCAGTGGAAGTCGACACTTTTATTCGGGAAAACAGGTTATAAATAAAACAAGATCATGAAATGGAGATATACTATTCTTTTTGAAGGTAAAGTAAGAAGATTATTAATGTAACAGATAAGTTAAATAGCAGGTTGAGTGTTTAATTTGGCATAAGAATTTTAAGTTGTATGAAGAAAAGCTAAGTTATATCTTTAAACAAGGGAGATTTATATGTTTGGAAAAGAGAAGAAACCTAAAAGATTTAAAATCTTACATGAAGAATCTGTAAGCATGAGAGCATTTATCATATTTCAGGACACCAAAACAGGTGTAAATTACATTTATACCGGCTCTGGATATGGTGGCGGATTGACAGCTTTACTGGATAATGGTGGAAAGCCAGTTGTAACACCTGTAGAGAAAGAATAGAGAGTTAGGCTCGTTTTAAGTTTTAGACATGGCTGCCAGGGCTTATTGGGTCTGTAAAAATACTTGTGTATAGGCTGTTTAAAAAACAGTTGTCAATTTAATTATTGTTACATGTTTGAAACCATTTGATCAAAACTGCATATTTCACTATTTCCATAAAGAACACCTATTTCTACTTCCGTGGAAATACTCCGGTTTTTTTTAAGGTAAGGCAGCAGTCCATTTTCCCTGAGAGTTTTTCTGTTTTCACATTTCACATTACATGGCTCTATGGCTGCTACATAATCAACATCGCCCATCATTTTCCACACTGAAAGGTAGGGGAGGGTGTCAGTTTTAAACTTGATGTACAGGCCTATGCCATCAAGCAGGTTATCGTTGATAACGGCAGCATATCCATAGCCCTCCCTGTCACTTTTCATTTTATGAAGATAATTCAGTTCTTCAGTCAATCCCTGTGGTGAAAGGATTCTATTGTGTGATTGGATGTTCTTTTCGGAAATACCATCATAGGGCTCCATATGCTCTGACGATACAATAAGCCTGCTGCCCTCTGCCAGAAGAGGAAAGCCTGCGTTTATATGATAAAGGATGGTAAACGGTGAATCGTCCACCCCGTAGTTTTCTACCGTATCATGTATAATAAAAGAACTGATTCCAATACTGGATGATATATTTCTGTGAAGTTTCAGTTTGCTGCCAAAAAGAATACTGTCCAGTATCTCGCCTGATATGTTAATCAAATATTCGTCCTTTTTCCAGTGAGAGAGGTCGCATACCTTTGACGCAGGAGTATTGCTGTACCGTCCATGGAGCCCCAGTTCTTCACCATTATCCTTTACCGGTGCTCCAATATTTGTAAGTCCGCAGGTCGTTAGAAGCCCAGCAAAGAAGGTTCGCAGCCATTCACTGCCTGAAGTGTTGAAAAAAGCAGGATTGGCTTCACCATTCGGAGTCTGGTATACAAGGTTTATACCTCTGTAAGATGCAAGGGATATATCAAGCCCCCTGTCGGGAAGGATAGTGAAGCTAAAGCCCGAACCGGTATTTACATCAATTGCCCTTGTACCTTTGCTATAACCTTCAGTCAGCTGGTAATGCCTTGTACCGCCAACCTGATTAAGATTTCCTGTGTTCTTTTCAATATCATTTTTTGTATAATTTTTATCAAACAGCTTCATTTTAACCACTCCAGTCAGTTTACTTCTTAAGGCAACAGCACCCTTATTCCTGTCAAATCACAAAAATCTATCAATGCATCATACAGTTTTTCTCCATATCCAAGGCAAGCATATTCATTGTTCCAATACTCAAGAAGCTTATCTATATCACAGTGTGCCGTTACAAATGCATGCGGCCAGAATGGGATACCACATTCATTCTTTCGTTTCTCCAGTTCATCTGGTGAAGGTTCATTGATGCTGCATCTTGTTATAACCATTTCAAACTCTCCATTGTTTCTACCCAAGCGAGCCAGGACGCCTTTTCCTTCCTTGCATACAAGGCTTATGGATAGCCCTCCCGCTTCTCCTTCGGTGGGAATTCCGTGTTCGGCATACCCCGGAGGCTCCAAATCTCCAGCTAATGAAGGGGGTATGGCACCATCACCGATTATCTTGATTTCGTTATTTGTCTTATCTATATGTTGAAGGTCTCCATAGTATATGGGCTCATTGCTTAGTTTGGACAGCAGGAAAACTGTCATGGCAGTGTTAAAGTCAGAAAGTGTAGAAGTGGGCATTCTGTCCTCAAGCATCATGCTCTGTGTGAAACAGGTTGCAGAGTAGTCATCTCCAAGACCTGGAAAGGACTGTATTGTGTAAAAGTCAAAGCCTTCTTCATTAATGATTTCCTTAAGGGCAAGGTACAGTCTCATTGATCTTTCATTTGCAGCATTTCTTTCCGGAGTTTTGCCAAAAAGCTTTACCAGCCTTTCTTCAAGCTGTTCAATCCTGTAGGAAGATATTTCATTTGCTTTTTTTACGACCTGTGTAGTATCCCTGGAATCAATATCAACTCCAAAGACCTTCATCCACTGGGAAGGATCGGCAACACCGCAGGTCTGACCCATTCCCCTTCCACCGAAGGCTCCTATGGTGGACATGTTGAGCATATTTTTCAGATGGGAAGCCCTGCAGTAGTTTGTAATTTTATCTATTTCACATTGGTCGTTTGCGCTGCCATATACGAATTTATGCCGGATACCTGCTTCCTTTAGGGCGCCATGCATTACAAGGCCTCCTACCGGCCTCCAGCCCTGTGAGCCGGGATGTGTCCATATCAGTACACCCTTGCCTGTAGAGGCAAAATCACGTATTGCAGCTATAAGGTGTGCAGCCCATACCCATGTACCGGAAAACAGAATTATACAGTCTACTTCATCATCATCCCTGTATTTTTTTAAAGCCTCCCTGGCTTCCTGTTTTGCAGCAATCACAACTTCATGCTCAATCAGGCCAACACCATTCTTTTTCAGGGTCTGCTTACATTCTTTGATCAGTTCATCATCAATGAATGGCTTGCCCATGGGGTCCAACAAACCATCCTTGTGTACCCCGTAAACGATAAATCCTGCAGTTGGTTTAATCATATACAAATCTCTCCTTGTTTCTTATATTTTTAATATTTTTTCTGCATTCAAATGGTAAATTTTCTTAAGTACATTATCATCCAGGCCAATACCGTATATTTTCCAATTCCCATGAGGGGGCTTTGGCTTGCATGAATAGTCAAAGTATTCATCCCATGTTTCAAGAAATCTGAAATTGGCTTCATAATCAATGTTGAGTGGATTGAAATCAGTGCCGAAAAGTATCCTGTCCTGGTATTTGATGAAGAACTTCCTGGAGGTATAAGGCTGTCTTCCAAACTCGGATATTCTTTCGGCGAAGTCTATGTACATGTTTGAAAACCTGTCAAGACATTTGCCCACATATTCAAGGTTTTCAGAGCAGGACCCTCCGTGTGCAACAATGAATGTGGTATCGGGATTATTTTCAAGAAGCCTTTCCTGCATCTCCATAAGCTGCCAGAAGCCAAAATATTCATCCCTGTAAAAGCTCCAGTCAGGCCGCTCATGGAGTTCGTCATATCTTTCGTTGTACTTGTCTATTGGTTTGAAAAAGGCTATGGGATCGGCTATATGTATGAGAATAATCAAATCCAGCTTGGCAGCAGTTTCCCAAATAACCTTCAGTCTGTCGTCATCAATGGGGATTTTCCTGCCATGCTTATCTTTCATTACAAGGCTGACATTCTTCCAGACCTTTATACCCCGGATACCTTTCTTCTTTGATTCTTCCAATGTTTCCCTGACATATCTGCCAAAGTCAGGCTCATCCAGTCTGGATATGTCCACTCCGCCAAATGTGATAATATAGTCATTGAAAGGGTGAGTCTTTTTCAATACACGGTCAAGCTTTTCGCCCCAGAAGCCGTCAAGGTTTATAATGTGTCTGATATTATAGCTTTTAAGGATATCCACTATCTGAGCAGTTTCATAAAGGTTTTCATAATCATCCCCAAGAATAAGGGAACCGAAATGACCATGAATGTCTATAACTTCAAAGAGTGGTTTCTTTATAATAGTTTTTTTGACAACCAATTCAGTACTTGGTATATAATTCATACCACAAACACACTTTCTTTCTTCCATGTAAAAACCTCCCTGAATCTATTTCCTTCATTTTTTACCCCGGTTTTCTAAAAAAAAATTACTTCTATATCCTGTTGCTGCTTCCAAAAAGCCGCATGGTATTCTGTACATCTTTCTTGATTTCCTGGATACTCCATACCAGAATGTTATGATAAAAGAACATGTCTTTTGAACTGTTCAGCTTATCTCTTATGCCTTGGGCTGATTTTTGCGCCATGCCTGTATAGTAGTTTATCTTGCATATTCCTCTCATTATGCTGTTTGAAAAATCTTTATCAGCAAGTCCTGATCCACCATGCATAACAAGTGGAACGTCAACAGCCTTTCTTATTGCGCTTAATCTTTGAAAATCAAGCAGAGGCTTTTTAAGATAAACGCCATGAGCAGTGCCAAAGGCTATTGCCAGAGCATCAACACCTGTTTTTAAAACGAATTCCTCTGCCTGGAAAGGGTCGGTATAAAGTGATTTGTCATCAATAATTGAGTCATCCTCATCTCCGTCCGCCCCTGCACTTTTTGGCCTGGCAACGTGGCCCAATTCTGCTTCAACACTTACGTTAAGCTCCCTGGCGATTTTTACAATTTCAGCAGTGTTTTTTAAATTGTCCTCATAAGAAAGGCTTGAACCATCATACATCACTGCATTGAACCCATAATGCATTGCTTTTATGACAGCGGAAAAGCTTTTGCCATGGTCTAGAAGAACAGCAACAGGAACCTTTGATGTTTTTGCTTCTTCCAGCATTATAGGAGCAATTCTCTCAAGGGATGTGTATTTAAAATGCACCTCTGCATGGCAGAGTATGACAGGTGATTTTTCCTCTTCAGCAGCTTCCACAACTCCTCTTGCCATTTCAAGGTTTACAGTGTTATAACAGCCTACAGCATATTTCTTTTCCGCAGCATCCTTGAGGATTTCCTTCATTGAAACGAGCGGCATTATCATACCTCCACATTGATTTATTCGTATATTTCCTTGATTGCCTTATAGATTCTCTTATAGTGTTCATATTTTTCAAGATATTGCTGATGCAGCTCAAGGTCTGGTTCATATTGCTTTTTTATTTTCACAAGCTTTCCTGATGCATCGTCCACACTTTTGAAAATACCGATTCCTGTTCCCGCAAGAATTGCAACTCCAAGTGTTCCTGCCTCTGAAATGTTGAGAGAGGATACCATTATCCCCATCATATCAGCCTTTAATCTAAGGAAGTATTCTGATTTGGCAAGACCCCCTACTGCCCGGAGCTGTTTTATATTGATACCTGCGTTTTCCAAAAAAGATAAATTCAGCATCATTTCATAATTCAAGCCTTCCAGTATTGCTTTTACTATTTCATATCTGCTTGTACCTGTCTTTAATCCGATTAATGCCCCTTTTGCTTCCACATCCATATATGGAGTGGCTGCACCTGCAAAATGAGGTAGCAGGAAAAGCTCTGAAGGAGTTGATGAACAGTTGTCAATAAGAATGCCATAGGCATTTTTGCCTGTACTTTTTTCTTCCAGTTTTTCTTTATAGGCAAATTCATCCCTGAACCATTTCATTATGCTTCCGCATGTAAAATTGAATGCATAGGTAACGTACATGTCTTTCTTCACATGAGGCACACATACATAATTGTTTTCTATCATAATGTCTGAGATTACAGGTGAACTGAATGATGGTGTTATACATTCAACAGTCCCGGCCCCATCAACAGCCATACCATTATCAAGTGCTCCTGCCCCAAGAGCTGCACATGCCTGATCGTGTCCTCCAGCTACAAGCAGCACATCTTTTGGAAGTCCCAGTTCCGCGGCCATGGTGCTCGATATCCTGCCAACTACAGACCCAGCCTGTACAGGCTCTGCCAGTTTGCCTAAGTCTACCTGTGCAGCGTGCAGGATTGCTTCCGACCATTTCTTGCCTGTTATGTCAAATGCCATGGTACGGGCTGCAAGCGAATAGTCGGTATGTGGCCTTGCACCGAGACGGTAGAGGATGAAGGCGGCAAACATCAGGTATTTCCATGTTTGATTATAGATTTCATTCTTGTTTTCCCTTATCCACATTATCTTGCAGATTGTATACATTGAATGTATACCGGCACCTGTAATTCTTGCAACTTTACTGTTTCCCAGAGTTTTTTTCAAATATCCGGCTTCTTCTATACCCCTGGAATCAATATAAAGGATACTGTTATCAAGTACATTGCCGTTTTTATCAATAGGAACTGTTGCTTCACCGAATGAAGAAACACCTATCGCTTTCACAGGGCTTCCTTTGTAGTTAAGGACGGCTTCATATATTGTCTGCTTTACACTTTCCCATACAGTGTCGGGGCTGATTTCATGAATTTCCCTGTTTGATCTGCCAATGACATATTCTGTATAAGCGTGTTTTTTTATTTTCCCTTCATAGTCTATTATGGATACTTTGCATCCTGTAGTTCCCACATCAATACCAAGCAGGCTCAAAACAAACCCTCCTCTTAAATTTAGCCAGTTCCTATAGGTAAATTATATACACGTATATCTTAAATTTCTTTGGACTATAAAACTTTTTTTTTGCACTTTTATCCGTCTTTTTATATAATTTAATTATCTGAATATCAGTGTAATAATGAGAAAGGTAGATACTTATGGAATATACCAGGATTGAGCTGAATGAAGAATTTATTGTAAAAAAGATAATTACAATACACTACTATGAGTTTGCAAAGGATTTCATTTTCAGTGGGGAAAAGCATGACTTCTGGGAATTTCTGTACGTGGATGAGGGTGAAGTTGAGGTAACTTCTAATGTAAACGGGTATGTTCTTCATCAGGGAGATATGATATTCCATAAGCCGAATGAATTCCACAGTGTATGGGCAAATAAGAAAATTGCTCCCAATGTGGTGGTTGTGTGTTTTGAATGCAACCAAAAATCAATGGCATTTTTCAAGGACAAGATATTCGGCATTGGAGATGAGGAAAGAGGAATACTTACAAAGATAGTCAGGGAAGGATTCAATGCATTCGCTCCGCCTCTGGGAGACCCTGAAGTAAATATCCTTAGCAGGAAAAGCAGTTCACTGTTTGGAAGTGAACAACTGATAAAAGCATATCTTGAAATACTATTGATTACACTGTTTCGAAACAACAAGTCATTGATGAGCAAAGACAGGCTTTCTTCCATAGCAAAGGAACGCAGTGACAATGACATTATAATAAGGTTAACAGAATATATGGAAGAAAAAATCAGGGGAAATATCAGTCTGGAAGAGTTTTGTCAATATATAAATATGAGCAGGACACATCTGACATCCGTATTCAAAAAAAGAATGGGAATGGGTGTGGTGAAATACTTCAGGAAAAGGAAAATGGAATACGCAAAAACTCTTATAAGGGAAGGGAATTATAATTTTACGGAAATTGCCGAACTTTTGGGGTACAGCAGTATACATTATTTTTCCAGGTGTTTTAAAAGGGATATGGGATGTACGCCTACCCAATATGCCAAGTCCATAAGTGCCAGGATATAAATTGTCAATTTTGAGTGGTTACCAAATAAAGCAAATATTACAGTACAAAACAAGAGATGCCATTTAAAAAATGGATAATATGTAAAATAAGGATGTGTATTGATGAAGAAAATTTTACTACCTGATGAATTGATTATTGATGCAATCTATACTTTGTACTATCAGAGTAAAGAAGAAGGATATTTTTTCCCTGGAGAAATTCATGAGTTTTGGGAGCTTGTTTATATTATAAAGGGGTATATTTGCCTTATTCTTGATGGCAAGGAATTTATTCTTGGTCCCGGGGATCTTATGTTTTATGCCGAAAACCAAAACCATGTATTCTGGGCAGATAGAAAAACCGCACCTGATTTTTTAACAATATCGTTTGATATAAGTTTTATTCATAGTGATTTTTACAAAGATAGAGTTTTTAAAGCGGATTCCAAAATCAAGTCTATATTTAAAGATATATTAAAATTAAGAAATGAGGCATTTGAAGGAGGAATAATAAGCTATTCTATGAAGCAAAAGCCGGAAGGTAAACTTCCCAAACAGTATATTAGAGTTTTACTTACTGAATTAATGCTTTATTTGTTTGTTTTTTTAAATAATGAAAAAAGTGTGGATTACTCTAAAGTAGATACAATATCTATTGATATCAACCCTCTTGTAAAAAAAGGTATAGGCTATATACAGAAGAATATAGATAAAAAAATATATATTTCTGAGATTTGCAGATATGTAGCTGTATCACAAACTTACTTCAATAAACTGTTTAGGAAAAATACAGGAATGTCTGTTGTAGAATATATTAATACTGAAAAATTAAAAAAATCAAAGCAGCTTTTAAGAGTTACCGAAAGAAGCATTACATCAATTTCCGAAGATGTTGGATTTTCAACAGTTTATTATTTTTCAAATTTATTTAAGAAGAAGTACGGAATATCTCCAACCCAATACAGGAATTCGATATTATAAATATTAAATTATTGTTTTTAGAAATTGTATTGG
Source organism: Clostridia bacterium (assembly GCA_028280575.1). Lineage (GTDB taxonomy): Bacteria > Bacillota > Clostridia > Acetivibrionales > STF1-152 > JANQLN01. The sequence goes on along the minus strand of JANQLN010000028.1, from coordinate 3,638 downwards.
CTTGAATATTATAAAAACAAAGTTGAATATTGCATTTATATGCTTTTGAATATTGCTAAAATAAGAATATAAGCTTACTAAATAAAATTACCGCATTATGGAGGATTACTATGTTGAAAATCGGCGTAATTGGTTATGGGAATAGGATAGGCAGTGTGATAAGACAGATGATGGGTTTCAAAGAAGATATATGCTTAAAAAGCATAGCAGATATAGACTTTTCAAATGTTAAAAGCAGATTGAAAAAAGAAGGATTTGATGAGGAGAAGATAAATCTTTATAAAAATACTGATGAAATGCTCAGTAAAGAAAATCTTGATGGTGTCCTTGTTGGAACAAGGTGTTCGCTTCATTCAAAAATGGGCATTAAGGTCTTAAAGAATAAAATACCGCTTTATATAGAAAAACCATTAGCTACGAATATCAATGATTTGATGGCCCTTAAGAAGATAGCTGATGAATATCACAGTGAAGCTGTTGTCTCTTTTCCTTTAAAGGCAACTCCTGTTATAAAACTGGTGAAGGACATAGTTGACTCCGGAAAGCTTGGTACAATTGAGCATGTTCAGGCTGTGAACAATGTCCCGTACGGAGGCGTCTATTTTCACAACTGGTACAGGGATGAGCATGAAACTGGAGGATTGTTCCTGCAAAAGGCAACTCATGATTTTGATTATATAAATTATTTGTTGGGTATAAAAGCTGCCGAAATTTGTGCAATGACTTCAAAACAGATTTTCAAGGGTAACCATGAAGAACTGTACTGTAAAGACTGTAATGAAAAAAATACTTGTCCGGAAGGGCCATATGTAATGAAATTTATAAAGCAGGATGATCCTCTTGGAGATATGTGTTGTTTTGCAAAGGATACAGGCAATGAAGATTCCGGAAGTGCAATTGTGAGATATGAATCAGGTATGCATGTTAATTATTCACAAAACTTTTTTGTGCGTAAAAGTGCAGGAATGAGAGGGGCAAGATTAATAGGCTATAATGGTACATTGCAGTTTGACTTCTATAAAGATGAAGTCAATGTATTTATGCATAATACGGACAGAGTTGAATCATACAAGCTGGATTCATCCCAAATATCACATTGGGGAGGAGACCATATACTATCATTAAATTTTATAAATGTCATGAAAGGATTTGAGAGCTCCATATCTCCAATAAATGCAGGTCTGGAAAGTACATTGATGTGCCTTAAGGCAAGAGAATCGGCAGAAACAGGAACTTTTCAAAAGATAGAATGGCCTCAATAAAAATTATTGGTGGTCTGTAACATGTAAAATTAAGGGTAAAGCATACGTGGCAATAAGATAGGGGGTATGATAAAATTGAAATTAACAGGAATATTTCCAGCACTGGTGACACCTTTTGACAAGGCGGGTAAAATAAATGAAAAGTCTCTTGAAAAGCTTATAAAAATGAATCTTGAAAAAGGTGTTGATGGCTTTTATGTTGGAGGAAGCACTGCAGAAGCATTTTTGCTTTCTCTTGAGGAAAGAAAATATATACTTGACATTGTGATGCAGTGTGGAAAGGCTAAAAGCATAATTATTTCTCATGTTGGATGTATTGGAACAGAGCATGCTATAGAGCTGGCAAAATATGCAAAAAAACTGGGTGTGGATTTGATTTCTGCAATTCCACCTTTTTATTACAAGTTTTCATTTGAAGAGATAAAAAATTATTATTTTGACATTGTTAATACTACAGATTTACCAATGATAGTCTATAATTTTCCCAGCCTGTCCGGTATTGATTTGTCAAGTGATAAGATAAAAACACTGACTGAGAATAAAAGGATAGTTGGCATAAAACATACTTCACATAACTTGTTTCAGATAGAGAGGATGAGAAATGAGAATAATAACCTGATAATTCTAAATGGACTTGATGAGGTTTTCTTTGCCGGTTTAGTAATGGGTGCAGATGGGGGAATTGGAAGTACATATAATTTTATGTCTGAGAAATTTATAAAAATAAGAAAGCTTTTCAAACAAGGAAATTTAGCAGATGCAATGCAAATGCAAAAGCAGGTAAATGAGATTATTGATGTATTGGCTAAAACAGGTTTACAGCAAGGTATAAAATATATTCTTACACAAATGGGAATTGACTGTGGTTTATGCAGAAAACCGTTTGCTGAGTTAGACAGTGAGAAAATGACAATGCTGGATACCTTGATTACAGACAATCAGTAGAAACAAGAGTAAAAGATTTAATGAAAAGGATGAATCTTTGAGGGTCTTACATTGGGAGATTATCAAGTTGCTTTAATCTAAAGTTGTGGAGGGAAGAGTATTAACATTAAAGCTTTATTTTTAGATTTTTACGGTACACTTGTATATGAAGATGGGGAAATAATCAGCAGAATATGTGATAAGATTAGAATAGCTTCGCCTAATTTTCTGGAAACCAAAGACATAGCATCTTACTGGTGGAAAAGAATGCTTTATGCTTGTGCACAAAGCCATGGTGAAAATTTCCGGCTTCAAAGAGAAATTGAGTTGGAATCATTAAAAGAAACGGTTCAAAGATTTAATTGTAACTATAATGCTGTAGATTTAAGTGAAGAAATTTTCAGCTATTGGATGAAGCCCCCTATATTTAATGACACATTAAAATTTTTAGACAAAGTAAATATCCCAGTCTGTATTGTTTCAAATATAGACCGCGCTGATCTGATTAGTGCTGTAAGTTTTCATAATATAAAGGTGAAGAATCTTGTGACCAGTGAGGATGCAAGGTCTTATAAGCCAAGACCAGAAATTTTTTTTAGGGCTATGGAAATTATGGATGTTAGGCCGGAGAAAGTAATGCATGTAGGTGATTCATTATCCAGTGATGTTTCAGGGGCAAAGGACCTTGGAATAAATACCTGCTGGTTAAACAGGAACAGAAAGAAAAATTACAGTGGATATAAAGCAGATATTGAATGTTATAACCTTTTGGAGTTATTTGAATATATAGAAGGATAACGCATTTTCATAACATGGATTACTTGTAATAAACTGCTTTTCAATCTAATGATATTGAAATATGCAGGGAAATCTGTAAAGTGATTGGTATCAAACCTGAGCTTATATATGATGATTATATGAATTTTATTGCTTCCGATTTTGGGACAAGCATCAGGGATTTCCGGAAAAAGAATAAGCTCACACATAAAAAATTTGGTGAACTGACGTACATTCACCAAAGATCTCTGCAAGATGGGAAAATGATAGAAGCATGCCGACCATGAATTCGTATAACAAGTTGAAAAAGCTTTTCAGTGAATATGTTGTATTAATATAGGTTGAGAGCTTATTGGCAAATGTATTAACCTGGCTCACATGCAGACTTTATTTCCTTGTAATATTTTCTTTTTGTCAATATATTGATATAATAGAGTCTGAAAAGGTAGAAAAATTTTTGGAGATGAGAACTATGTGCAGCATAAAAACTTTAAATGAAATACTATCTATAACAACAAATAGATTTAAAAATTTATTTAAGGATTCACTGATAGATGTAATTCTATATGGTTCATATGCTAGTACCTTGCGTCATTTAAAATATTGGATTTGCGGCGAGGATGATTTTTGCAAGACGAGGCGGAGGATTGAGGAATACTTTCCGTATTCCGATTG
>JANQLN010000027.1 GCA_028280575.1 Clostridia bacterium | reverse complement strand
GATATAACATCAAATTTAATATTAAACTCCTCGAAGGCTTTCCACGCACCTATTTGATAAGCTCCCTTTCCGCCGCCGCCTGATAAAACTAAGCCTGTTCGCATATTTCTCACCTCTTGGTTTTTTAATTATATGTATCATTTAGTATTAGATAAATTTGTTTTAATTATTTGTTTTCAAAGAAATTAAATAGCATCAAAGAGGTCTTGAAATATAAAGTTCTAAATCAGTATGTGAATTTATGTTAGTAGATTTAATTGGTATATGATATTATATGTAATATATTCTGCAAAATACTCAGACGAAAGGAGATGTTTTTTATTACTGTAAATGTAAAGGTGATTGTCAGCTAAAACTCAATAAGTGGCAGAGCAAATATGTTACAGACCACTAGGATTATACACTAAAAGTTTATCTGGACGTGGATTATGCGTCACAGGCTTAGATTTTTCAGAATGTTCTATCGCCTATGCAAAGCAATATGACTCCAAAAGTATATATAAAATTATCTTTAAAATGGAGTTAAAATCTCTGTCAGAGGAAATTCAACTACATAGGCTTATTCCTGTGATTATTACTCTGATGTTGAAGGTAAGCCATGCGAAGAAAACTCGGCGACCTTATGCGTGGTGATGAAAAAACAGGAGGGATAAAATGATTACTGTAAACAAAATGATAAAGCTCACACACTAACGGGGGATGACGCCGTCGTCGGTGCGATTTGGTGACGCCTACTGCTGGATGGTGGATTCCGCCATACATTGACCGATACAATAATGCAAAGTCGGTATCAGTTCGGATAAGGGGATGAAACAAGCTCCTTTGAAGCAGGAAGCAGAAGTATTCGCTGCCGCTAAAGGGCAGCGGTGAATCGGCCACTCCCAAATTCAAGCCCGAAAGGATTAATCCTAAGAGTAAACAGAACCCCGCCTTCCGATATTTTAAATTCAAATATCAGGAGGGCTCGGTGTGAGCAGAAAAATAGAAAACACAGGCTTTATCTGTTCCTATTGCGGTGCGAATGTAAAGCCGCTGACCAATGGAAGTTATCGGAACCACTGCCCATGTTGCTTATATTCACTTCATGTGGACAATCTACCCGGCGACAGAGCAAGCAATTGTTTTGGCCTTATGAAGCCAATAGGCATCCGTTATAATGGCAAAAAGGGCTGGCAGATTATCCATCATTGTAAAAAATGTGGTACGGAGAAGGTGAACCGTGTAGCGCCGGACGACACTGAAACTTTAAATAACATGATGAAACAGGGGGGATTTTATTGAATTGTATTATGCTGGTGGTATTCTGCCGCAAGGATATTATCTGCCAAAAGATGATAAAGTCATTGGTTGGGTAGCATTGATTGAAAAAGAATTGTTGGATTAAAGATAAGTAAAAAGTACGGATGCTTTTGTTTTGAAAATTTAAATGAGATGCATAGTAATATTGTATTCTGTTTAGAAAATGGGGTAGGAGATAGTGATTAACGTTATAGGTGTAAATAAAACATATATTGATAGCGGAACAGAAGCTCTTAAAGATGTTTCGCTTTCACTAAACTCAGGCAGAATAATTGGATTATTAGGGCCTAATGGAGCCGGCAAGTCTACATTAATAAGAGTTTTATCAACTATACTTAAATTCGAAGAGGGAGAGTTGACGATAGATGGTTTATCTATTAAAGAAAATCCATTGGAGGTTCGTAAAAAAATTGCTGTAGCATTGCAATACAGTAGTGTAGAAACTTGGTTATCTGTATATGAGAATTTAATTGTCTATGGAAAGTTTTACGGCTATTGTGGAAACGAATTAAATGAAAGGATAGAAAAGGTCATTGAATTATTTCAGCTTCAGGAATATGTTAACACACGAGCGAATGAATTAAGTGGTGGTTATAGGAAACGGTTACAGCTTGCAAGGTGTTTTTTGTCTGATTCAAGGATTCTGATATTAGATGAACCTACTGCCGGATTAGATCCTATTATCAAGGATAAGTTATATGGTTTACTTCGCACCTACTCAAGAGAAGGAAAACTTGTAATATTAGCTACGCAACTATTAGATGAGATTGAAAAAGTATGTGATGAAGTAGTAATAATTAACAAAGGTAAAATTATAATTCATGATACGGTAGATGAAGTAAAGGAATTATTTGGTGGTACTAAAAAAATCACGTTATTCTTTGAAGAAGTTGATGAAGAAATAGACAAAAAAATAAAAGATATTGCAAAGGAATATGAGATTGAATACTTAATTGATGAAGAGAAAATCATTTTAATTGCAACCAATAAAATTGCAAATAGGCTGTGTCGTAAAATATTTGAGGACTTAGATCCACAGAGAATTGATGTAAATAATGAGAGTATTGAAGGCATATTCATAAGATTGTTTTCTACTAATGAAAAAAGAAGCTGAGTTTCTGGAATTAATTGCAGCATTAGACGAGGAGGTAGTGTTTTGGTAGGAATAAAAGCATCTTTTTATAGAGAAATGAAAATTAGGTTATCTTCGCGGAGAGTGTTAATTGAAAATATTGTAAACCCTCTATTTATCCTAGTGATTTTTGGGTTGACTTTTTCTAGGACAATAGGGAAAATAGTGATTGATGATAATGTTAGTATAAATTATTTAACATATTTTGTAATAGGAGCAATTAATATTAGCTTAGTATCTAATGCTATGGTAGCAGCAACAAAAATTTTTATTGACAAGTATATGGGGTTGTACGAGGAAATGTTATCATATCCTGTAAAACGAGAGGAAATTATATTAGGAAAATACCTTTTCAATTTGTTTCTTTCTATAGTGCAGATATTTGTCATGCTATTTTTTGTTATAATAATTGATGGGATTCCAGAGGTTAGTTTTGTATCTATTTTACTTTTTTTTGTTTTAAAAATGATAGCTAGTACTTTCTTGTTTTATTTTTTTACATATATGTCAGTAATTATTAAGAATCAAGACGGATTTAATACAATGTATTTTCTTGTAATGACACCAGTTATTTACACAAGTACTATATACTATCCAATTGCTCAAATGCCGTTTCTTATGAAAGTAATTTCAGCAATTAATCCTTTGACTTGGTTGACGGATTTAGGACGATATTATTATCTTGGAATTGAAACAGATTTTATATTTGTTAAATATGCACTAGTTATTTTTGTAACAATTATAACATACCTTTTATCAATTAAAAAGTATAAAGGTGGACTTGAGTAGAAAGTCAAGGGGACGTTTTGTTTGACTTTCAAATTAAGTTTTTTGAATTATATTTCTTCCTATTACAAGAACCCTTCAAGTGCCTGATATTTGCACCTGTTTCCATTGTGGATTCCTAGGGGCTAGGGACGCCCAACAAAGATTTATGAGCAAGAGGAGTTGACTCGTATGTATATTCAGGTGAGTACCCCAATGACAATAGTTATAAAGTTGGATAAGAACTGAAGGAGAATTAACTGGTGGAAAACAATTGCTTTAAACCTGAATGCCACTTCAGGTATTGCTTCAAGAATTCTGAAGAAAAATAAATTATAGATTTAAGTATTGATTTGGAGTTATTTTTTTAAGCTTCTGTTGTAGCAACAGATTGCTTAATTCATCAGGAGGAAGATTTTTTCCTTTTGAGACCCATTGAATCAGTATATTTATTGTTATACCACAGCGGATAGCAACAAAATAATCCCAGGTTTTGTCAGGTTCATCTACTGCTTTGTCATATTGAGGCTTAAAAGCCTTTAGAATATTTGCAAGTGATTTTGAGAGCATGTCTTGTCTATTTGCCAGGATTAATTGCTTGACAATTAACGTATGCTTGTCGAAAAAACATAAAAAAGGTTCTAGAAATGCATAATCATGTTGAATTGAATTTTTTTTCCCATACTCCATAAGATAATCCAATAGTTCTTTAAATGTTTTGTCACAAATGTATTGCAAAACATCATCCTTTGAATCAAAATTACGATAAAAAGTAGCCCGGCCAAGCTTTGCTTTCTTAACTATTTCAGTTACCTTAATATTTTTATAATCTGCACTATACATTAGTGTAGTCAGTGCAGCATATATCCATTTACTGGATTGGATGGAACGTTTGTCATTTTTAATATGATACATTTTTCACCTCGTGTCTCTTATCTTTCAAAATATTTACATTCCTTAATAACTATTATATAATAATAATATAAATGATACAAGTGTATCGTAAATAATTAAATTATGCCATGATTAAGGAGATCTTAAAATGAGTATAAAGATAGAACCTGGCTGTATTAAGTCATTATTTGATTTGAAGGAAAGTGACAGAAAGGAATTTGGCAAGAAGGCGATCAATCTGGGAATTATGATGCGGGAAGGTATTAAAGTGCCTGACGGGTATTGCATCAGTCAAAAAATATATGACAAAGCAGTCCAGGCTGATGGAACAATATCATTACCTGATGAGACTATTAATGATTTAAAGCTTGTATATGAAAAGTTGAAAAATAAGCCGCTGGCAGTCAGGTCATCATCTTCTTTGGAAGATTCGCAAAGTAGTTCTTTTGCAGGTCTATATGAAACTTTTCTTAATGTTACTTCTTTTGAAGACATGGTAGACGGTATAAAAAAATGCATGCTATCTGTTAACCAGGAGCGGGTACAGAAGTATTATAAAGCAAAATATGATATACAGATGGAAAACAAAATGGCAGTCATAGTTCAACAGATGGTTGACAGTAAAGTTTCAGGGGTACTGTTTATGGCAAATCCACTTAATAACAGGCATGATCAAATCATGATAAATGGTGCATGGGGACTTGGAGAGGCTATTGTTGACGGTGAAGTGTCACCTGATCAATGGATTGTGGATAGGGCTTCCGGAAATATACTCAGTGAAAATATAATGGAAAAATCATATATGACAAAAGCTGAAGAAAAAGGAGTATCCCTTCGTGATGTTCGAGCAGATATGAAATTGAGAGCATCTTTGAATAACGGGCAAATCAAACAATTAGCAGCATTAGCCAAGAAAGTTCAAAACTTATATAACAATCCGCAGGATATGGAATGGGCATTTGACGGTTACCATTTCTTTATTGTCCAGTCAAGGGATATAACGACATTATATCCTGTCGATGAGGAGATTTTAAAAAGTAATAAGCTACGCATATTTTTATGCTATAATACAGCAATTCAAGGGATAATTGAACCGTTCACGCCTTTGGGATACGAGTTTTGCAGAGTAAATTTTGCAGGATATACCAGTATTTATTACAACAGGAAGAAAAAAGACCTTTATCCAAAATGGATTAAAGTGATAAATGGCAGGCTGTATTATGATTTGACAGAGATAGTGGGTAAAAAGCTATATGCAAAAGCATTACCAAAAAACTTTGTGAGCAAAGACCCAGCAGCAGCAGAGCTTCTTCGCCAAATTATTGATAGGGATGGTCGCTTATTCTTTAAGCAGGGAGGTAATTTTAAATTATCTTTTGGAATAATCAAATGGGGAATGGGTCTTGGAAAATTTGCAAAGAAAGGGAAAAATAAAAAAATAGAAAAAGCTGTTAATGAAGCTATCCAAATGGGGGATGATTTTGTAAACGATGTATTATCCAGAATACAAAAAACCAAAACGACAGAGGAAAAATTGCAGCTGTTGGAAGATGTTGCGGAGGAGGCACTTTCTTTTGCATTTTCACAGGCAATGTATTGCTCCTATGGATTAAAAGCAGTTGATAAACAGGATAAATGGATAAGAAAACACTATAAAAATAAATTTGACTTGGAAGCAATAAGGAAGGTTCTACCCAACAACCCTACGACAACTATGGGGATAGACTTATCCAAGGCTGCAAAAAAACTTTTGGATACAGGGAAAAATGTTTCTGAAAATGAACCGATTGTTGATGAATTCCTTAAGAAATATGGGCACAGGGGAGACATTGAAATCGACCTTGGAACGAAGCATTGGAAAGAAGATACAGGCTATATATTAAAGCTCATAAAGTCATATATGGAAGGTAGTAAAGCTGCTGAAAACCTTGACAGAATTGACAGAATCAATCAAAAGGCAATGGATACAATCGAAGCAATATACCAGCAGGTGCTTAAGGATAAAGGCAGGAAAAAGGCTGAATCAATCAAATACGATTATATGAACTTCAGATTGCTTGGGGGATTAAGGGAACGTCCAAAGTTTGATGTTGTCAGAGTAATGGGGCTGTTAAGAGACATGATGCTTGATATAGGAAGTCAATTGAAGAATGAAGATGCACTTGAGCGTGCCGAAGATATTTCTTTCTTGACTTTCAAGCAAATATTACACCCTGAGGGAGAAAATCTTAAAATAATAGTTAAAAAAGCCAAAGAAAAATATAATCACCAGTTGCAGTCAAAGCATATTCCAAGGTATATACTGAGTACCGGTGAATGTTTTTACCATACCTCTCATGAAGATTTTAGTGAAAGAAATCGTAAAAAGAATGCCGTTCCTGACTTTGCACAAGAAGGATATGCCAAAGGAATACCCATCTCCAAAGGCATTTTTAAAGGCAGGGTGCGTGTGCTTCATACTCCTGTTGATGTTGATATAGAAAAAGGGGACATTATTGTTACACACAATACAAACCCATCATGGACTCCATTGTTTTTAGTTGCAGGTGCACTTGTAATGGAAAGTGGTGGTCCTATGGCACATGGAGCTGTTGTTGCACGTGAGTTTGGAATACCGGCAGTAGCAGGAGTAGGTAATGCTACCAAGCTGTTAAAAGAGGGTGAAATGATTATTGTAAACGGAGAAGAAGGAACTGTAAAACGGGTAAAATCATAATTCTCATACGCAAATCCAAACCAAATTAAATTTTACCCATAAGAGTTTCCTATGCATAAATCAAATGGCTAAAATATGTATAACGCTTTAAGCTTTCGGCAAAGATGCTTACTTATTGAAGATTCTTTTTAACAAGCTGCTTTTTTTCTTTTTTCTCCATATTCCGATAGCGTTATCAACATCATTAAAATGCTTTTCAAGTCTCATTTCCACTTTCCTGGAATTATTTTCCATGCATGCGCCAAGCTCAAGCTTTGTTTTAAGCATTTCTTTTAAAATTTGCTCTTTTGATGCCGTTATTTCATCTTTAATATTAATTGTCAAATAATTTTTGAAATCATCTACTAATTTGGAAAAATCAATGCTTTGCTCCGCTTCTATTAACCTGCTTTCCTGGGAATCTGCAACAACAGGAAGTAAATCATCCGTAATATACCCCGAATTAAAGGATTTTTTGATTTCTTTTATGGAAAGCCCTTCATCCCGCATATTTTTTATCTGGTGCATTATATTTATGCCGTTTTCGGTATAATACCTTCTTCCCCTTGAATCTCTAGGTATATTAAGGTTAAATTCCCTCTCGTAATATCTTAAAGTATGGTCTGCAACACCTAATTTCCTGCTGAGGTCAGTGATTGAACATTTTTCCTTCAATATTTCCATACCGTTTCCCCCCTATGAAAACATATCCATGATAGCATTAAAGCTGGGGATTGTACAGTTATTTTCTCAATATTTCCAGTGACTTTGCATGATTTTGTTTTATATAAAGACGGGACAGCTTAAAAAAATTTAAAGGTTGATATTGGTAGCAGATATATTGTAAAATATAAATGTTGATTATTTTTTTAAGAGGTTACCAATGATAAAATCGTTATTTGAAAAAGCTATAAAAGAATACTGCTCATTTAACCCAAAAACAATTTCAATTGCAGCCCGTGCAGAGGACATGCTGGGAGATGTTTTTAAAAAAATAGACTCAATAAAAAGCTACAACCAGCTTAAAGTAATTACTTCCATGCAAAGGCACAAATTGAGCGAGTCCCATTTTATAGGAACTACAGGATATGGCTATGGGGACAGGGGAAGAGAAATACTGGACTTGATATATGCCGACGTTTTTGGTGCCGAAGCAGCTCTTGTCAGGCATAATTTTGTGGCGGGCACCCATGCTATTGCAGCTGCCATGTTTGGAAACTTAAGGCCTGGGGACGAACTGCTTTGCGTTACCGGAAAGCCATATGATACTCTTGAAAATGTTATAGGCATAGGAAATGAAGATAATGCTTCGTTAAAAGATTTTGGTGTCACATTTGGGAAAATTGACGTATTAAGTGACGGCAGCCTGGATTTGGCTTCATTGCGGAATGCACTGAATGACAGGACGAAAATGGTCCTGATACAAAGATCTCCCGGGTACGAATGGAGAAGGTCCGTTACCCTTGCTGAAATAAAAAAAGCTTCAGAAATAATAAAGAAGCATAATAATGATATAATCATACTTGTAGATAATTGTTATGGGGAATTTGTAGAGGATAAAGAACCCTTGGAAGCCGGAGCCGATTTGATTGCAGGCTCCCTTATAAAAAATCCGGGAGGTGGGCTTGCACTTACGGGAGGCTACGTTGCCGGCAATAAAAAGCTTGTTGAAATGTCAGCATCCAGACTTTCATGTCCCGGTATAGGTAAAGAAGTAGGGGCCACGCTTGGTCAAAACAGATTTATGTTCCAGGGTCTTTTTATGGCTCCCCATGTTGTGGCGGAAAGCTTGAAAGGGGCGGCTTTTTGTGCAGCAGTTATGGAGATTCTGGGATTTGAAGTGCTTCCCCGTTACACCGCAGCGAGGAATGATATAATACAAGCCATTAAGTTTAAAAATAAGGATACCTTAATAGCATTCTGCCAGGGGATTCAAAAAGGCTCGGCAGTTGACGCACATGTTAAACCTGAACCCTGGGATATGCCGGGATACAATTGCCAGGTTATCATGGCGTCAGGCGGATTTGTTCAAGGTTCTTCAATTGAATTAAGTGCAGATGGTCCGATACGGCCGCCATATATAGCTTATCTGCAAGGCGGACTGGTATATGAAGGTGTCAAGCTTGGCGTAATGAATGCGGTTGACAATATGCTGATGGTTGGGAAGGTGTAAAAATGGGTCGTACAGGGGAAAAAACCAATAAAAAAAGGATTAAGGCCGGTAGCATAATGCTTTTAATCTTTTCTATAATATATATCCCTTCACTTTTGCATTGGGCATATGGAAATAATGTGACCACCGATATTCTGCGTTTGGGCAATATTGAAGATTATATTAACTGTGAAGGTATAATAATCAGGGATGAAACGGTTTATAAGTCTCCCTATGACGGCGTGTATATAAAAGATGTGGAAGAAGGGGGTAAAATACCTACAGGTTTAAGGGTTGCCACCGTTTACAGGAGCAATTCGGTCAATTACCTGAAGCAGTTAAGGGAAATAGAAATACAAATACTGGAGGCAATAAAAGAAAAAAATGAGAATGCGGGAGTTTTTTCAAGGGATATTGCCAGACTTGAACATGAAATTACCAGGAAAATTTTAAAGATTGTTGACATAACATCAAAAAACACCTTTAAAGGCATAAATTTACTAAATGAAGATATAGACAAACTGGTGGAAAAGAAAGCTTTGATTAGAGGAGACGGAGGTTTTGCCGGAGAATATATTAATACTCTCAAAGCGGAAAAAGAAAATATTAAACGCAAAATTGACCTCAACAAAGTTGAAATTGTTTCCGAAAATGCAGGAATAGTCTCATATTTTATGGATAAATACGAAAACTCATTTAGTAAGGATACGGCGGATAAACTTACTGTGCAGGATTTGTCGTCCGTAGAAAAAAGTATTATTACTTCTGATAAAGGTGTAAGGAATATTGAAAAGGATGAAGCATTTTTTAAAGTAATAACAGGTATTGATTATTTTGTAGCCATTCCTATGGAAAAAAAATACTCGGCAAGGCTGAGCGAAGGGAATACGGTAAAAATCAGAATAAATGACATAGCAGCAAATACATATGCATTAGTTAAGTATATAATAAAGGAAAAAGGGGACAAAAATCTGGTTATACTTTCGTTAAACAAATATATGACAGATACGTTACACAGCAGATTTTTAAACGTTGATATAATTTTTGATTCATATGAAGGCTATATTGTGCCCCTTTCAAGCTTGACAGGAATAGACCGTGAAAAGGAAAAAGCTTCAATTGCAATCGTAAAGGGAAATTTTGTAAATATACTGGATGTGGATATTGTCGGTATCAATAGAGATTTTGCAGTAATAGCTTCTTCCGGCAAGGATAGTAATGTCAGGCTGTATGACACATATGTACTAAATCCCAAAAATATACAGGATGGTCAGGTAATAAGGAAATGAATGAAGAAAACAACTTAAATTATATTCAAGAGAATCTTAAGATAGTCAGGGAAAAGGTTTCACGTGCCGCATACAGGTCGGGAAGAAACCCTGACGATATTAAAATAATAGCTGTTACAAAAACTGTTGAGCCTGCGAAAATGCTAAAAGCCTTTGAGTGCGGTATTACGGATGCTGGTGAAAACAGGGTGCAGGAGCTTTTGACTAAGCATGAAGAGCTTGGAAGTAAATGTAATTGGCATTTTATAGGGCATCTTCAAAAAAACAAGGTGAAGCATATAATAGACAAAGCAGGTCTTATACACTCTGTTGACAGTCTTTCATTGGCTGATGAAATTAATAAAAGGGCCGTATTAAAGCATAAAACCATGGATATCCTGGTCCAGGTCAATATTGCCGGAGAAAAAACAAAATTTGGACTAAATAAAAATGAAATGAAGGAATTTTTGCATCAAGTGTCTAAATATAGTAATATAAGAACTAAAGGACTTATGACAATGGCACCTTATGATGAGAATCCGGAAAATATAAGATGGGTTTTCAGGGAGCTGAAGAAATTATCTATTGACATAATGGGGGAAAGATTTGATAATATAAATATGGCTTATCTATCAATGGGGATGAGTAATGATTTTGAAATTGCGGTAGAAGAAGGTGCCAATGCGCTGAGGATTGGAAGTGCAATATTTGGAAGAAGACAGTATTAAAGACGTATGGCATTAGTGGTTGTTTATTACAAAAGACAAGGAGGATTAGGCATGGCAAAGCTAATCGACAAAGTTATGAATTTGGTTGGATGGGAAGAAGAAGAATACTATGAGGATGAGCAGGAAGAATTAACGGAGGAGCCTGTAAAGACTTATTCCACTCCTGGCGTTTCCAGCAAAAAAACCTCGTCCAGAGTTGTTAATATCCATTCACAGGGGCAATTTAAGGTTGTTATATTGCAGCCGGAGGATTTTGAGCAGTCCCGTGAAATATGTGAGCATCTGAAAAGTAAAAAGCCTGTTATTGTTAACGTAGAGGATCTTGAAAAAACTCTGGCACAAAGGATAGTTGATTTTTTAAGTGGCGCGGTATATGCACTTAACGGAAATATTCAAAAGGTATCCCAGGGTATTCTGCTTATAGCTCCAAACAATGTAGATATTATGGGAGGAATGAAATCCGGGGAAAAGGGTACATTCCCATGGATAAAGTAGCGGAGGACATAGTTAATGAATTCTTATGTAGCTAGGGCAATCAATACTGTTTTAGATATAATACAATTATTGATATTTATCAGGATAATACTTTCATGGATCAGGCTGCCGAGAGAAAATCCTATTATAGTGATAGTATACAATTTGACAGAGCCTATATTAGGTCCTATAAGAAGCTTGATTCAAAAATCATCAATAGGCGGAAACATGATGTTTGATTTTTCTCCGATTGTTGCCTGGCTCTTGATTGCTCTTATCAGAACAATAATATAAGGATACTTTGGAAGCTTACATAAAAAGTTAAAATAAGGGAAGATATAATTATGTGGTCGGCCTTTTAAAAAATATCAGGTGGTGAATAATTATGAACTTTACTCCAAATGATCTTCAAAATCTTTCATTCAAAAAAGGAATGATGGGATATAATGAAGATATGGTTAATGATGTTTTAGATAAGGTTATTGAGGATTATAGTGAATACATAAGACAAAATATGGAGCTTAAGGATAAAGTTGAAATAGTTAACCAGGGCTTGCAGCAGTATAAAAGTATTGAACGGTCTTTGCAGGACTCTCTTGTAGTTGCCCAAAAAACGGGAGAGGAAGTAAAAAAGAATGCCTATGACAAAGCTGAGACCATAATTAAAGAAGCCCAGCTCAAAGCCCAGAATATCATTGGAGAAGCACAGGAAGAAGTGAATAAAATCAAAAGAGAATATATGGATATAAAAAACAAGATTAAAGTTTTCAGATCAAAATGTGAGAGCTTGATTTATTCCCAGTTAGACCTATTCAAACAATTTACGGATGACTGATTCTCATAAATAAACAAAAACCATAAGCAAAATGCTCAAATCCAATTAATACTTGACGTGAAGGACATTATGCCTTATAATTTGTTTAATATATTTAAACTGCTTTGATCGGAAGGAGTAAATGGTGATTTCTTAAAAAGAGAGCGGATGGCCGGTGTGAATCCGCAGGATTTGCCATTGAAAATCATCCGGGAGTTTCCGTGCTGAAATAAAATGTAAGCGCGGACGGTAATTTCCGTTACAATAACTTAAGTGCCGGTATGTTTTTTTAACCTTACCGGAATTTTGGGTGGTACCGCGTAAGAATATTAACCTTTCGTCCCTTTAGGGACGGGAGGTTTTTTTTGATTAGCGAAATAATTGGAGGTATGTTATGTATAAAAAAGTTTCTACAGATATGAATTTTGTCGAAAGAGAAAAACAGGTAATGGAATTTTGGAAGGATAATAATGTATTCAAAGATAGCATTGAAAAAAGGAATGGTTGTAAAGTATTTACATTTTATGACGGACCGCCTACTGCAAACGGAAAACCTCATATAGGACATATTATAACAAGGGTTGTAAAGGATATCATACCCAGGTATAAAACCATGAAGGGTTATAAGGTCCTGAGGAAAGCCGGTTGGGATACACATGGGCTTCCGGTTGAGCTTGAAGTTGAAAAAAAACTCGGTATAAGCGGAAAGCCTGAAATTGAGAAGTACGGTGTGGAACCCTTTATTAAACAGTGTAAGGAAAGCGTCTGGAAATATGAGAACGAATGGAAAAGAATGAGCGAACGTGTTGGTTTCTGGGCCGATATGGAAGACCCTTATGTTACTTATCATAATGATTATATAGAATCTATCTGGTGGGCACTTAAAAAAATATGGGATAAGGGCCTTTTATATAAAGGACATAAAATTGTACCATATTGCCCGCGCTGCGGTACATCTTTGTCCAGTCACGAAGTTGCGCAAGGGTATAAGGATGTAAAAGAGGCTTCAATATATGTCAAATTCAAAGTTAAGGGAGAAGGGCAATTATATTTTTTGGCATGGACCACTACACCGTGGACACTTCCGTCCAATGTTGCGCTTACCGTTAATCCAAAAGAAGATTATGTAAAGGTTAAATGCTCCGATGAAACATATATTATGGCCGGTGCACTTTTAGAAACTGTTATTGAAGAAAGCTATGAAATCATTGAAACGCTGAAAGGCAAAGACTTGCTTGGCATGGAGTATGAGCCTCTGTTCGACTTTGTAAAATTTGATAAGAGGGCTTACTTTGTATGCGGTGCGGATTTTGTAACTCTTTCGGACGGTACGGGAATAGTTCATACCGCGCCTGCATTTGGTGAAGACGACGCCCAGGTTGGAAAGGCAAATGATCTGCCTTTTGTTCAGCTTGTAAACGAGCAGGGAAAATTCAAAGAAGAAGCCAAACCTTTCAAAGGTGTTTTTGTAAAAGATGCGGACCCCGGTATAATTGAAAATCTCGACAAGAGAAATCTTATCTATAAGACTTCAAGCTATGAACATTCATATCCTTTCTGCTGGAGATGTGATACGCCTCTTATTTATTATGCAAGGGATACATGGTTTATAAAAATGACGGAGCTTAAGGATAATCTGATTAAAAACAATAATAAAATTAACTGGATGCCTCAAAGCATAGGAGAAGCCCGTTTCGGGAATTTTTTGGAAAATGTTGTTGATTGGGGATTAAGCAGGGAGAGATATTGGGGAACCCCTTTACCCATATGGGAATGTAAATGCGGATATCGCCATGCCATAGGCAGCATTGATGAGTTAAAACAAATGGGGGAAAATGTTCCTGATAAAATAGAACTTCATAAGCCTTATATAGACAATGTTTACTTAAACTGTCCATCATGTGAAAACCAAATGATGAAGAGGGTTGGTGAAGTTATTGACTGCTGGTTTGATTCCGGTGCAATGCCTTTTGCCCAATGGCATTATCCTTTTGAAAACGAAGAAATTTTCAAGGAAAACTTTCCGGCGGATTTTATAAGTGAAGCGCTGGACCAGACCAGAGGATGGTTTTATACACTGCTTGCTATTTCGACGCTGCTCTTTGATGAACCTGCATATAAAAATTGTATAGTTTTAGGGCTTGTGCAGGATAAGGACGGACAAAAAATGAGCAAGCATAAAGGAAATGTAATAGACCCCTGGAGTGTTCTTGACAGGCAGGGAGCTGATGCCGTCAGGTGGTATTTCTATACATCCAGTGCCCCATGGCTGCCAAGCAGATTTTATGAAGAAGCAGTCAATGAAGGGCAAAGGAAGTTTATGGGTACACTCTGGAATACCTATGCATTTTATGTGCTGTATGCCAACATTGATAAATTTAATCCGACTGAACACAAGATGGATTATGGCTCACTTTCAATTATGGACAAATGGGTAATCTCGAAACTCAATTCCCTTGTCAGGCTTGTGGATAATTGTCTGGAAAACTATCGTATTACAGAATCGGCAAGAGCTATTCAAAGCTTTGTTGACGACCTGAGCAATTGGTATGTAAGACGCAGCAGGGAACGTTTCTGGCAAAAGGAAACATGTGTGGACAAGACAAATGCATATATGACGCTGTATACGGTATTAACGACTCTTTCCAGGCTGACCGCACCATTTGTACCCTTCATGGCTGAAATGATTTATGGAAACCTTGTAGCCGGGATAGATAAATCTAAACCGCTGAGTGTGCATTTATGTGACTTTCCCGCTTATGATACACAAATGATAGATGAAGAGCTCGAAAACAACATGGATATGGTGCTGAAGCTGGTGGTAATGGGCAGGGCGTGCAGAAACAGTGCAAATATTAAAAACAGGCAGCCCATAGGAACCATGTTTGTAAAGTCCGGATTCATGCTTCCGGAAACATACAGGGTACTTGTAAAAGAGGAACTTAATATAAAGAGCATTGAGCTGATTGAAAATACGGACAAATTCACAACATATAGTTTAAAGCCCCGGCTTAAGGTTCTCGGACCCCGTTATGGGAAACTCATATCCAAAATAAAAGCATGGCTGGAGGAAGCAGATGGAAGCAAAATTGTAAATAAGCTTGACAGAGGTGAAAAACTGGCTTTTGAAATTGACCATACGCAGATTGAACTTGATAAGGACGATCTTCTGATTGAAATAGTGCAAAGAGAGGGTTATATATCTGAAAGCGACAATGGTATTTCTGTAATACTTGATACAAATTTAAGCGAAGAGCTTTTGGAAGAGGGCTTCGTGAGGGAACTGATAAGTAAAGTCCAGACAATGAGAAAAGAAGCAGGTTTTGAGGTCCAGGACCATATTATTTTGTGCTATGAAGGCAGCTTGAAAATTGCCGGTATAATACAAAGGAATAAAGCAGCAATCAAAAAAGAAATACTGGCTGAAAAAATTAATGAGATCAAGGCAGACGGATACAGCAAGGAATGGGATATAAATGGAGAAGCTGTAAAATTAACAGTTGCAAAGGGGTGTGCAGGTTGAAACAGCTTGAGGTTAAACTGGGGGAAAGAAGCTATCCTATATATTTTTCGGATAGCTTTACCGGATTGACGGACTATGTTGTAAAAAATAGGATAAGTGGGAAAGTAGTGTTGGTAACTGACGATAATGTGGATGTTTTATATTCTAAAAAATGTATGGACGCTTTAACTCTGTCGGGAGCCAAAGTATCCAAATATGTAATTAAGTCAGGTGAAGAGCACAAAAACCTTGATACGGTGAGGGAAATATATGACTACCTGTTAAGCTTAAAGCTTGACAGGGGATCAGCCATAGCGGCACTGGGAGGAGGCGTTGTGGGAGATATAGCAGGATTTGCAGCCGCTACCTACTTAAGGGGCATTAAATTCATACAGATACCTACAAGCTTATTGGCCCAATCGGACAGCAGTGTTGGCGGCAAGGTGGGTGTAGACTTTAAAGGGACAAAAAATATTATTGGAGCATTTTATCAGCCTGTCTTTGTTTATATGAACCTTTCAACTCTAAAAACACTTTCAAAAAGAGAATTCAGTACGGGACTGGCTGAAATAATCAAGCATGGAATAATAAGAGACAGGGGATTTTTTAAATATTTGGAAAAATATATGGATAGAATTAAAAATTACAATATGCAGGATTTGGTTTATATGGCTGAGATGAATTGCAAAATAAAGGGAAGTATAGTGCAGGCCGATGAAAAAGAGGGAGGCTTAAGAGCAATACTCAACTTCGGGCATACAATCGGACATGCGGTTGAAACAGTATCAGATTTTAAAATGACGCATGGAGAGGCAATTTCCATAGGAATGGCAGGAGAATTCAGTTTGGCTGTAAAGCTTGATATGGTAGAAGCATGCCATATGGAAAGAGTTGTGAAGCTTCTTAAAAAAGCAGGACTTCCTGTAAAGTGCACAGGTTATGATAAAATGCATATAAAAAATCAAATGCTATTGGATAAAAAAGTAAAGAATAACCGGCTGGCATTTGTATTGCCAACCGGTATTGGTAATGCAGAAATAGTCAGGGTTGATAATATGGCACTTATTGATGAAGTATTAAACGAAATTACAGGTGCATAAAATTATGACGTTATAATAGAAAGGCTTCCTTTTAGCTACAGCAGCTGCATTCTTTATAAGGGTCCACTTTTTTTATAATTTCAAAAAGCATTTTTTTGAGTTTTTCATTATTTGCTTCAAATACCTTGAGTACTTCTTCGTGAGAGACAGGCTTTATGTCTTCTCTTCCTTCAATACCAACATCATAATCCGTAATTAATGCAATATTTGCATAGCATATGCCAAGCTCCCGTGCAAGATAACATTCAGGATATTGAGTCATGTTTATTACCTCCCAACCCATGCCGGAAAACCATTTGCTTTCGGATTTTGTAGAAAATCTTGGGCCTTGTATGACAACAACCGTTCCCCCGTCATGGGTATCAATGCCCATTGAAATTCCTGTCTCAACGGCTATCTTCCTTAAGCTGCTGCAGTATGGGTATGCAGCACTTACATGCTGAACATCAGGACCGTCAAAAAAAGTATCTTCCCGGCCTGAAGTTCTGTCCACAAATTGGTCGGTAACTACAAAATCACCGGGTTTTACGTGTGGCTGAAGACTGCCGGATGCCGTAGGAGCAATTATTTTTTTGACTCCCAATTGCTTCATTGCATATAAGTTTGCCTTAAAAGGAATTTTATGCGGCGGGTACTGGTGGTTTTTTCCATGTCTAGGCAAAAAAGCTATTTTCTTATTGTCATATGTAGCTACTGCAATAGTGTCACTTGGTTTACCATAAGGAGTATCCGGATACAATTCCTTTATGTCTTCCAAAAAAGAATAAAAACCTGAACCTCCAAAAATACCTATATCTGCTTTCAAATTTTCCATAATTTACCTCCATTCAGACTCAAAATTTTGACTAAACAAATTCTGCTAGCTGTTATTTTTCATATATCATTATATCTTAAACTCATTATTTTTCAATTGTATATTTTTATATTAAAAGATTTTTTGCTTTTTTCCAATCTATTAACAACCATAAATAATTTTTAAAAAGGGCAAAATAATTATGACCTTGCTTTCAGCAAATTATTGATAAATTGCTTTTGCATTGAATAATCCTAATTTGATGGACGGGGTACAAAATTTTAGGAGAATAAAATTATGGAACAGGAAAAAATAAATAGAATAAAGCAAATATTGATCAAAAAAAGAAATGAAATCCGGACCACCATAGCAAAAATGGATAAAAATGAAGCGGCCCTGCAAAATCAATTTTCACCTTCCGAATTATCAAATTACGACAACCATCCCGCCGAATTAGGTAGTGAGCTTTTCCAGCTTGGGATGAACAAAACGTTGAAAAACCACGAAAGCCATATTCTGAAAGAAATTGATAATGCTTTAAATAAAGTGGAAAGAGGCGGTCTTGGCAAGTGTGAAATTTGTGGTTTGGATATACCTTTTGAAAGGCTGGAGGTTTTGCCGTATGCAAGGCTGTGTGTAAAATGCAGGGATGAAAATACAGATAATACCTATAATAGAGCTAATTACAGACCCATAGAAGAAAAGGTCATTGATTCACCTTTTGGTAAAAAATATCTAAATAAAAAAGAAGATGATGAGTATGAAGGCCTGGATATTTTAAATGATTTGATGAAATATGGTTCTGCGGATTCTCCTCAGGATATGGGCGGATACCATGAATATAAAAACTTTTTTACAAATGAGGAGGATAAACAGGGTGTGGTAGATAAGATGGATGGGGTATCCAATCAATCTTATATCAATCAGCTCCCTGATTAATAAGCATAATAATGTACGGGAATAAATTTACTACAATAAAACACCTGAAATTTGATAAAAATAAACGTGGAGGTGTTAACCTATGAAAAATTTCAAAGGTGCTTTAATTGTATCAGTACTGCTGATTATCGTGTCAGTGTTTGCAGGATGTGCAGGTATGGGAAATACGGACATGGATAATCAGGACCAGACTGGAGTACCGCAGGGTTATGATAATAACCAGCAGGATAGATTAGTACCTGGTCAGGATAATATGTTCGGTCAGTATGAGCAAAATGATGTTCCGGGTAGGATTAACCAAAATGGAATGAATGACATGAATGGCATGAATCAAATGTCGGACAGGATTGAAAATGAGGTTAATAACATGCAGGGCATTGACCGTGCGGATTGTGTTGTCTCAGGTGATACTGCAATAGTCGGATGTAAAACAAATCAGAATATTGAAAAGGTAAAGCCTATGGTAGAGAACAAAATCAAGCAGATGAATCCTTCTATTAAAAATGTGGTAGTTACAAACTCACCTGATTTAATGGAAGAAATAAGAAGAATGTCCGACCAGACTATGAATGGTATGGGAGCAAACGGCAATATGGACAACAGAATAAAGCAGCTTATGAATAAAATTAACGCCCAGTGATAAAGAAGATAGTAAAAACCATGGAACCAGGAAAACTTATTTGAAAAGCCGGGGTTACCCCCGGTTTTTTTTTATAAATTTGCTTCATTTGACATTTTAATGTAAAATATATATTGTTGATTCTTTTTTTTATTTTAATTTTATTAATATTTAGGAAGGTGAGAAATGTGGATAAAAGTAATAAGAGAAAAATTTCATTACTAAGAGCAGAAGAACTTAAAAAAAACATTTCTGATTATGTTGAAATTAAAGAAAACATACCAAAAGGTATGGAGCTGCAATACGAGTACGACAAACTAAAGTATAAAATACTTAAGTTGTTCAAAGCAGATGAAAATGACTGGAATGACTGGAAATGGCAGTTAGAGCACAGGATTGATAGGGTAAATACCCTGGGCAGGATTATTAATTTAACAAAAAAGTCACGAGATGTGCTAAATAGGCTTACCGAGAAATACAGATGGTCTATTTCCCCCTATTATTTAAGTCTGGTCGATACCAAAGACAGGCTTGACCCTATACGTTTAATGGGCATACCATCTGTTGCGGAGATGTTCTTTGAAAGCGGAAAAGCTGACCCCATGGGTGAAGAATCTACGAATCCCGCAGGTGCTGTTACAAGAAGATATCCTGACAGGCTCATAATAAATGTTACCAACCAGTGTGCAAATTACTGCAGGCACTGCCAAAGGCGAAGGAATATAGGACAGAATGATTTTCACAGGTCAAAAAAAGCAATAGAGGAATCTATTGAATATGTAAGGAGCAATCGTGAAATAAGGGATGTACTGCTTACCGGCGGGGATGCCTTTATGCTTGAGGATGATTCACTTGAGTGGATTATATCCAGCTTGAGGGAGATTTCTCATATTGAAATAATAAGGCTCGGAACAAGAGCACTGGTAACTCTCCCCCAGAGAGTTACCCAGGATTTATGTGATATGCTGAAAAAGTACCACCCCATATATGTGAATACACATTTCAATCATCCCAAGGAAGTTACAAAAGATTCTAAAAAGGCTGCAGAAATGCTTGCAAACAGCGGCATATCAATAGGTAATCAAATGGTTTTGCTAAATGGTGTGAATAACAATAAATATGTGGTACAGTGCCTGAACCATGAATTACTTAAAATCAGAGTCAGACCGTATTATATTTTCCATCCCAAAAGGGTCAAGGGAACAGGACATTTCATGTGTTCGGTGGATGAAGGCCTTGAAATAATGGAACACTTAAGGGGAAGGACCTCCGGCATGGCTATACCCACATATATCATTAATGCACCTGAAGGCAAGGGTAAAACACCTTTGCTCCCAGAGTATTTGATATCCAGAGGTAAGGACCACATACTTATAAGGACATGGGAAGGCACGGTTATGGAGTGTAAAAATACCAAATCCAGGGACATGAAAGCAATATTTAAAGAGGTGGATGAAAAATTCCAGGAATAATAATGAGAGGACCAAGCAATGGCAGAAATAATTAAGGCTTACAAACAGCACATTCGGCAATTCGCTTCATCGGTAAAAGGTAATGTTATTTTAGATATTTGTTTTTATATAAAGTAAGCCACAAGGAAGGGAAATATTAAAATAGTGTTGCTTGAAAATCTTCAAGCAACACTAAAAGTTACATATGTGACGGCAGCATTTATAACTGTTCTGGAAGTCAAAAAAAACTGCCATGCATAAATAAAACACTTAAATACTCCAAGCTTATATTTTGGAGGTGATATTATGTTAAAAAAAATAATATTTGTAATAATATTTATAAATTTAATAGCGCTTATCTCATGTTCAAATAAATCTGAAAGAAAACAATATATCTCATCAAACAAGACAATAGTTGAAATGCAAGGGCTTGAGAAGTTTAAAGCTATTAATGAAAGTATATGTTTTTTAAAACACGAATGTGATGTATGTGGATATCATTCTCATGGACGTACTAATGAAGAGAGTAAAAATACCTGTAAATATACTATTAAAGCTATAGAATATGGGAAAGGTGAAAAAGAAATTCCTGTAGCTATTGTAAAAGACGAATATATAAATTTTGATTATGACTTGGACAATGTCTATGTCCTTTACAAAAATAAACTTAAAATAATGGACTTATTAAATAATAAGGAAAAAGAATTAGAGATTCCAAAAAACAGCTATATAGATATAAAGGTTTTAGACAAAGAAGTTTTTTTATTAACTAAAGATGGGATATTGAAATATAATAAAAATAATTTTCATGACCATAAAATTTATAATTATCCTGGAGTAGTAGATATAGACCAATTTAAAAACGGCAATATAATTCTTCTGGCAATTTCTGATAATCGAACATATAATTTTGTATTAATAGATAGTTTTGGCAGACAGCTATTAAATTATAATCCACCGTATCCTGTAATGGATATTGTTGTTTCCAATGACATACTCTACTTTTTGACAAATACAAAGATATATCAATGCAAGCATACCAAAGATGAATTTATTGTAAATGAATTAATTAACTTATATAGTTCATATGATTTTAAGAAAATTAAGTACACTTTTTTCAAAAATATTCATATTAAAGAAAATAAAGTGTATATAAATAGAATCTCCGATAATGTGAATTATATAGATTTGCTCACATTGAATGATATGGGTAATAAAGAAAGGGAGTTATCTGTTTTTATAAATGAATTGAATACAAGAGATGAAATTGTAAGTGGAATATTTTTAAAAAATAATCCACAAGTTGATTTAAAAATTTATACATATAAAAATATACAGGAATACGATATTAAATTAAACACAGCTTTAATGTCGGGAAAAGGTCCTGATGTATTTATATTACAAAATTTTGAAATATATAAATATATTAATAATAATTGTTTATTGCCATTAACCCAATTTTTTAATAACGACGACTATTTTCTTAATTCTTTTTCAATGGCATATGATGGTAATCATTATTACGGATATCCTTCATATATAAGCATATCCGGTTTTATATATAACAAACCATTATTTAATAGCAGGAAGGAATTTGTTGATTTGAGCAGTACTGAATCGTTTTTGCAAACATGTATGAAAATAAAAGATAAGAATATTAACAATATAATTCTTCCTTCTATGCCAAAAGATTACTTGCTATATTATTTTCTAACAGGTTCCAGCATGAATTTATTAGATTTTGATAAAAGACTATTAAACTTAAGAAAAGATCAGTTGGAAAATATGTTAATACATACAAATAACTTTTTTGAAAACAAGCTCGTAAATGAAAGTAAGACTTTTATTAATAATGTTGGTACAAAAGATACCGACTTTATCTTTTATCCTACTACATTATATGAATATGACGAACTTGAAAGAATTTACCGGAATGATATGGAATTATTGCCTATTCCGGCTGAAAATAATACGGAAGGCAAATACATTATCAAGTTTTTTAGGTTATTTGCTGTAAATTCTGAAACTAAAAATGAAGACCTTGCAATAAATTATATTAAGACAATTGACAGAATTGGCAGCAATGTCAATTTGGTTAATAGAAGTAATATAAACAGGATTCTGGAAGGGTCGGATTTAAAAGAAAATAATAAGGAGGAAATATTGAATATATTAAATAATACCGCAGCAGGACATTATCTCAATATTCCAGAAATTGCAAGAGTATTCAGGGATGAAACACAAGAGTTTTTTTACAAAGGAAAAAATGTCGAACAAGCAGTTAATGATATATTTAATAGAATTAAATTTTATTTAAATGAGTAATTATAATGCGGTCATATTGTCTTATCGCAGTATTTGTATAGAATTGTGAAAGGTAGTCGGCCATATCCTCCATATCCCGTGCGGCCCTAGGAGTCCACTCGAAAAGTCCTGCACGCAACTTTTCGTCCCTTTATTCCGCAAAAAGGACATTCACAGAACTACACAGGAAAAGAAGCCTTGCTATAGAAACGTGCCGGTCGAAGAAACAACAAAATGAGCACAGGAAACGAATACAAGAGCTTGAATATTTTGAAGCTGACAGAACTCCGTATTTTAAGACATGACTTTAGAATAATAATATTGTATAATAGTCCTTGGAAGGGGGCGGTCTATGAATTGGATACAAAGCTTATCGAGAGCCATTCATTACATCGAAAATCACTTGACCAACGATATTAAAATAGATGATGTATCGTACCAAGCATATACATCAAGCTCACATTTTCAACTTATATTTCATGTAGTAATTGGCATAACCGTAGGCGAGTACATTCGATACAGACGTCTGAGTTTGGCGGCTCTTGATTTGCTGCAGCCACACAGCAGAATAATTGATGTGGCTATGCGATATCGGTATGATACTCAGGAGAGCTTTTCCAAAGCGTTTACGCGTTTTCACGGCGTGCCGCCATCAAAAGTTCAGCGGGGAAAGGTTAAACTATTTCATCCGCTGTCCATTAACGTTACCATTCAAGGAGGATTTGATATGTCACGTAAACTGATTGACGAGTTTTATTGGAGCGACATAGAAGGGCAAAATAGTGAGAAATTGACGGATACCGAGAAATACAAAAGGATTGTTAGCTGGGCGGCTAAAGCAAGGGGGCTAAATCCCGGCGTTTTTGATGCGTTGACCGAATGGGTGTTGGATGATTCTCAATGGAGTGATGAAAAACTCGCAGAAAACGAGCAAATTTTAATGCAAGGTGTGCTGGCACGGTTCAAAGAACAGAACTCACAGCTTCGGACATATTTGTCAGAATTAGAGCCTTCTGGTGTTGTTAACGCAGCAGTGTTCAAGGCATTGGATCGATTTGATGACGAACTGTCGGGGTTGGCTCATGATAAACGGTTGCAAGAAGCGGTGGACCGGGTGTTTAATGATTTTTCTGCCATGCGGGAGCGCGGCATACGTGAGCAAATTGCAGGAAATAAAACAGGTTCTACAGGTACCGATAGTGTAGATTTATTTGGATATATCAATTACTTGAAGGACTGCGATGCAGGGGTACAGTGGGCGCTGTTTATGCCTGATGTGGTTGAGAGGCAGCAAAAGGGTTTTAAAGTGCACAGCTTTGAATACAAAAAAATGTCCGCCATGCGCTTTATAGGGCGGGAAGGTGATGATTTCGACAATATGGAAGTTCGCAAGAAACTTTTCCGCATTCTGGACGACATGAACCAGTATAAATCGGACTTTGCCTATGATGTCTTGTTTATGCACCATTATGGTTTAGGTGTGGATGTTGGCCCGTGGCATGGTGTTTGGGGCCGGTTTATGAGGGCGGAAACCCCTGTACCAGAAGGATTTCTCTATTTCGACTTCGTACCGCATAACTATGGCAAGGCGGGTCCGCCGTACATTTCCCAGTTTGCGTATGCCACCTTTACCGGCAATATGGACGCTATGCACAGACGCGAGGGCTATGACAGCGATGCCATGTACGATGTCACCAGAAACATTATGCTTGGTCAAGGCGTACATATTCCATACCCGGATAAATATTGGACTGCTGAAGTGTTTCTTGACGGATGCGACAAACACAGCACTGCTTATATGTTTAGCGCGGATCTGTAAGCTGTAAAGGGTATACAATGCATTACGAATGTAAAAACAAGCATTATCAATACTTCACCTAGAAGGGTACTTTTTGTTGCTCATAGGGAAGAAATACTCATCCAGGCAGAAAGAACCTTCAAATGCGTAAGACCGGACATCTCAACCGGGTTTTTCAAAGGTGATGTTAAATGCACAGACCGTGATATTCTTTTTGCAACAGTACAATCTCTAGGGAATACAGACTATCTAAAGGATGATTTTTTTAAGAAAGATGATTTTGCCTACATCATTATTGATGAGTTTCACCATGCAGTTGCAGATAGGTACACAAACATACTTGAGTACTTCAAGCCTGAATTTCTCCTGGGACTGACTGCCACACCTGAGAGGATGGACAACAAGGATGTTTTTACTCTTTGTGATGACAATGTTATATATGAAATAAGGCTGAAAGAAGCTATAAACAAGGGGTGGCTTGTTCCTTTCAGGTATTATGGGATATATGATGATATTATAGACTACGATGAAATCAACTATGCCAAAGGGAAATATGATAGAAAACAGCTGGAAAAAGCATTAAGCATAGAAAGTCGTGCTGAGTTTGCATTGAAATACTACAAAAAGCACAGTAGTAAAAGGGCCTTGGGATTTTGTTCAACAAGAAAGCATGCAGTATTTATGGCTGAATATTTCAGCAGAAAGGGAATTAACTCCTGTGCAGTTGTAAGCGGCAATGACTTTACAAGAAATGGACAATGTGAAAGCTGTGTCATGGACAAAAAAAATGCTCTTGAAAAGCTTGTAAAAGAAGAAATAAATGTAGTTTTCTCGGTTGATATCTTTAATGAGGGAGTTGATATTAGAGAAATAGACATGGTAATGTTTTTAAGACCAACCGAGTCGCCAACTATCTTTATGCAGCAACTTGGAAGAGGACTTAGAAAAGCTCGCAGCAAGAAATATCTGAATGTTCTTGACTTCATAGGGAACTACAATGGTATGGTTTTTCTACCTGAAATCATAAACGGGGACAGCAGTAAAAAAATAAATGAAAGAAGAAGTACATATAAAGCTGATGATTATGATTTGCCCGATGGGTGCTTTGCAGATTTTGACTTGAAACTGATTGACCTTTTTAGAATACAGGATGAAAACCAAAAGAGTTTGAAGGATAAAGTAATTGATGAATACTACAGGATAAAGGAACTACTTGCAAAAATACCTGACAGAGTTGACGTTTATAAATTTATTGATGATGACCTGTATAATACAATACGTAATAGAAATGATTTAAATCCATTTAAGGATTACCTGTCATTTTTGGATGGCTTGGGGGAGCTTTATGATAATGAAAATATTCTTGTGAATACCATAGCACATAGATTTCTTGTTGAAATTGAAAATACCAGCATGAATAAGACATATAAAATGCCTGTCCTGTTAGCATTTTATAATGAGGGTAACATGAAACTTAATATAAATGACAATGACATATATAAAAGCTTCAGGAATTTCTACTCTTACAGCACCAATGCCATAGACCTGTTAAGGCATGAAAGCACCAGAGATTTTAAGCATTGGGATAAAAGCAAGCTTGTAAGTTTGGCAAAAAGAAACCCAATAAAATATTTGGCAAAAACATCATCTGGCTTTTTTAAGATAGATGGTGAAGCTTTCAACCTGACGGAAGACTTACGAAAATATTTGAAAAATGATGCTTTTATCAAGCAATTCAAAGATGTAATTGACTACAGGACCAGGAAATTTTGTAAGGAGATACTTAAGAATAAAAATAATAATAAAAAGCAAAGCGAGGAAAATGATGAAAAATAGTAATTCAATAAAATATGATAAACTTGTACGAGATAAGATACCTGAAATAATAGAGTCAACAGGAAAGCAATCAGTAACAGAGATACTGGACGATGAAGGATATAAAAATTATCTTGATGCCAAGCTTGAGGAAGAGCTTTTAGAATACCTTAAATCAGATAATGTTGAGGAACTGGCAGATCTGGTTGAAGTAATATATGCACTGCTTAAGTTCAAAGGTGTTACATTGGAGGAGTTTGAAAAGATTAGATTAGTCAAGGCTTATAAAAGAGGAGCTTTTGAAAAAAGAATTCTTCTCAAGGAAGTGCTGGATCAGAGTTAATAAGAGAAAAGAATATTTTTCTATTATTGAAGGATTTAATAGCACATTATTTTAGGCATGTGTAGAAATATCATCACAAATCAGCTCTCTAGAATTAATGGAATCAAGAGGAACTTTAAAGCTGTTGGATTTTGCTATTCCATTTGATACCTTGTTCACAAAGGGGGGGCACATTTGTACTGGATGAATTTGATGCGACAATCCATCCTGAATTGATAAAAGGTATCATTTATCTTTTTAACGACCAATCGGTAAATAAAAAAGGTGCTCAGCTTATTTTTACTACCCATAACCCGATTTACTTGAACAACAAGATATTCCGGCGTGATCAAATCAAATTTGTGGAAAAGGATAAGATAAGCCTTTTACATGAGTTTATATTATAGTGAATAGAAAACTTACAGGTGGAGAAAGTGGATATGTTCCCGCATATGGAGCATGTCGAGTGCGTGGTACGAATACAACGCAGGAATTGCTTATAATACTAGTGTTTAAGCTGTTTTGCGAGTTTTATGCATTTAGTAAAGATGAGCAAAAATTTGATAATAAACACCTGATGGACAACCTGAAAGTGACAGTTGGTATCTGACGTGGTATGCGGAGACACGGTTTTATAGAGTAAAGGATTTGTAATTAAGAAAACTTTTTATGATGTGTAAAACACATTGACTTACGGCATTACATAATATACCATTAACATGTGTTTAATGAGAAAGGGTGACATATATGAGAAGATTTAAACGAATTAACTACTCGGTGCAGTTAATATAATCTGACAACAGATTGTACCGAGATTAATATTCTTGTTGCCAGTTAACTGCACTGCTTTTCATAAAAATAAAAAAATAATATGAAAGATCAACTTGACTTGTTAACTAAAATTGAAAACAGGCTTCCGAAACACTCCATGCGTGAGGAAGAAAAGAAGTCATCAGTTTCTCTTATATTTGATAAACTTGAAGAAAGAGAAAAGGCTTGCTTAATACTGGCAGAGGAATCTATACGCTTTCGAACCGGTAAAAGGTTAGTACCTTATTTAAAACTGCCGTAGGTTGATGCTATTTGCATTAATCTGCGGTTTAAGTTAAAACCTTGAATATGTATGGATTTTATAAAAGTAAAATATTTAAATTTGAGAAAATATGCATAATTTGAAAATTTTTACTCGTTTTTATTAGCGAATTATGGTATAATGTTTTTGTATTAATTAATTTGTTGGATTTAACAGGAGAATTAATATGAAGAATACAAAGAAGTTTAATATGCACTACATATTTTTACATGAGCAAGATAACCTTAATGATTATCTAACTACTTCTTTGTGCAAAAATGAATAAAATGGAAACAAAAAAAAATAATGCGGGATTATGGAGCGCATGTACTCGAATAATGAGTGAGATAAAACCATACCGCTTTCCATTTTGCTTGTCCGTGTTTTTATCTATTATCAGTACACTGCTTGGCATTATCACAAGTGTACTGTTAGGACGCTTGACAGACACAGTTTTAAACGGAGGAAACTTTGGGGATTATCAAGCGTGGGTA
>JANQLN010000055.1 GCA_028280575.1 Clostridia bacterium | reverse complement strand
GCCCACGGAGATGTGGTACAATTAACCAGTGAGACAGGCTCCTTGACAAAAGCATACGAATACGATGCCTTCGGCAACGAAAAAAACCCTGACCCAGATGACACCAACCTTATCCGGAAGGAAACAAAGTAAGGGAAGATATCTTAAATACTATTGAAATGGGCATGTCAAGGGGACAGTTCTTTTGACACACAAATAAACTCATGAGATTATTTTTTCAAAGGAGATGAGGAAATGCCTGGATGTTAAATGATAAATCTTCTCCTAAATGCTCTTTTGCTTGGTTTATCAGCTTTTCAGACATCTGTTATTAATATCAACTTATAAATAGAATATGCATAGAATAAATGCAGTTTTTGTGTTAATATATATTTATAAACAGATGGGTTTGCGGCCATGAAGAAAGAATTGATACACTGGACGCACTACAAGACAGAAGAGCTTCTTAGGGCTGCGGTGTTTGAGTATATATTGCTTCTACAATGTTAAAAGAATTCATAAAAGACTCGGATATATGTCTCCGAGAGAATTATCAATTAGGATGATGATGCACTATATGGACAAAATAATTTTTTGTAGTAAAAAACATAGCAAAGTTCTTTTTTCTTGGATTTTATCGTATTTAATTGTTATAATATCAATACTGGTTGTTTCAAGCCTTATATATTTCATTTCGTCTTCCATTATTCACAGAAATATTAACAGAGTTAATCAAGGATATTTAGAACAGATGAAGCTGATTACGGACAACCAGATGAAACAGGTAAAGCAGTTAACATCTCGAATTGCACTGAGTTCCGACCTGACCACAATAATGTATGAGAAAAGCAGTAAAAGATTAAATATAATATATACTAAAATTCAAATGATAAAGGATTTTAAAGGTTATATGGCCACAAATGCATGTATAGAACATTTTTATGTTTATTTTAGAAATTCAAATCAAATAATTGACTGGGAAACCACCGCTGCACCGGATATATATTATGGTATCAAGGAATGGGAATACTTCGGGGATTTTGATAAGTGGAAAAAAATAATTACAGGTGGTTATAATGGCCGTTTTATACCTTATTCGCATATAAAAAAAGATGGAGCTGTCCTGAAAAGTGTAGTATATATACAGTCGTTTCCATTAGCATGGAATAATGAATTCCTGGGCAATATTGTTATGATAATCAATAAAGACAATATAATGAGCGTCATAGAGAAAATGGAACAGTCGTCCAATAGACATGTATTTGTTTTGGATTCCAATAATGATATTGTTTTTGGAAAAAAAGATTTTGTATTGCCTCATGTGTTAAAATATGAAAATTTGAATGATGCCGACCCTTTTTCAAAAATGGAAATTAATGGCGAGGAATATGCCGTATATAAAATTAAATCAAATATAAACAGCTGGAAATACATTATGGCCGTCCCCATTTCATCCTATATGGAGCAGCTTAACTATGTAAAAAAGTTTACAATAACGGTTTTTTTAATTTGCCTGGCTGTTGGAATATGTTTTGCAATTCTATTTGCCAGAAAGAATTACGTCCCTCTCAATGAAATTGTAAATTTAATAAAAAAGAATGGTATTTTTAGCGCAAGCAGTGATGTGTTCAAAAATGAATATATTTTAGTTAAAAATTCAATAGGAAAAATTATTTCTGAAAAAAGTAATATAGCAAAAAAATTAGAAAATCAAAAAGAAATAATTTTAAATAGCTTTCTTATAAGACTTTTCAAGGGCAGATTGTTAAGCAGTCTTAAATTTGAAGAAAACCTGAAGTATTATAATATAAGCCTGGAGTCCAATGGTTTTGCTGTTGTAATCTTTCAGATAATAAGCCAAAACAGATTTCAAAACGACAGTTTTACTGTTTTGCAAATCAGCATCAAAAATATCGTTAATGATATAATAAATTGTAAATTTAAGGCCTATACCGCAATAGAAGATGAAAACATTGTCTCTCTCATAAATCCTCAAAGCCGTTATAAAAAAGATATCAGCAGTGAGTTGTTTTCCATATGCCTGGATATTCAGGCTGCAGTATCCGAACATTATAATACCGACCTTGTTATTGCCATCAGCAGTACATACCAGAATATGTGTGAAATATCAGTGGCATATTCAGAGGCCGTCAGTAAGGTTGAAGAGATTGCACTTTACGGGAAGAGTCAGATTGTAAAGCATGATAAAACCGCTATCCGGAGTTACAATTTCTATTATCCCTTTAACCTGCAGCAGCAGATTATAAATGAAGTAAAAATGGGCAATTACCATAATGCCAGCAGGATTATTGACGAAATATTTGAAAAGAATTTTAATAAAATGGAAATTACAAAAAAGCTTGCAGTATGCCTCATTTTTAATGTTGCGGGTACTATGATCAAAATTGTCAACGATATTTACGGGGAAAATGAAAAGGATTTTACTGATAATATGAACAAAATAAACAGCATGCTGTCCATTGGGAATATATATAAAATTAAGGATAATCTGACCGAGATGATAAAGGATACATGCAGGTCTATTAATGAGAAGAAAACAAAGCATAATACACAGCTTAACAACAGTATTAAAAATTATATAAATGAGAATTTTTCAGACAGCTCTTTGAATATATCCATGATAGCAAGTCATTTTGGGATGAACGGTTCTTATGTGGCAAGATTTTTCAGGACCCAGAACAATTGTACTATTAACGATTATATAAATGAAGTCCGGCTCAAATATTCTTACAATATATTAAAAAACTCGGACTTAAGCATAAAAAAAATAGCAGGCAAGTCGGGATATAGCAGTATAGTTACTTATATAAGGATATTTAAAAAAAATCAGGGGATGACTCCGGGCGAATACAGGAAAATATACTCCTAGGTGAGCTGTTGTACGGGAATGTTAACAGTGTTTCAATTGATAACTTGTAAAATACTCTTGTGATAATAAAGTTCTGATTTGTTAATTTACATTATGCCGTTAAGATGATATCGTCCTTATTACAGATTTGTAGACAGGGCTCTGTTAACTGCTCTATAATAAATAGAGCAAATTTAAAAATATTTTAAAAAAGGTATAATTCCAAATCAGGGGTGAATTATAGGTGGAAGAATTTATTAAAGAGCTGGCTGAAGAAGTGATTGAACTCAGTGCCGGCAGTGAAAACAGCAGAAGGAAGGAAGCATGGATAAGGCATAATAATCTTAATGGTCATGGAAAAGTCCTTATTAATATTCATTTAAGGCGTATTGTAAGTCGTGGTGTATGGGATGAGATTATACCGGAGCATGAGATAATGAGTTCTGTTCCAGAACATCGGTTTGTGGAAAGGCAGCTAAGGCAGAAGCTTTTCAAGTACAAAGAAATTGATGATGATGATGTGATTCTGCCTACAATCTGGGTTGGACCAGTAATAAAGTATGATGAAGAACTTTTTGGTATAAAACCGCAGGTAGATATTCCGGATGATGTTAAGGGCTCTAAAAAGTTCAGGTCTATAATTAGTAGTATTGATGATATAAATAAGCTTAAAAAACCGGACAGAGTTTTAGACAGGGAGAAAACATCCGATAAGGTTTCCATAATAAGGGAGATTACCGGAGATTTTCTTCCGGTGAAAGTACTTTTGCCGGAGCTGGGGACAAGTCCATTTGAAATTGTAGCCCAATACAGGAGTATGGATGATCTTCTTTTTGACTTTTATGATGACCCCGGGCTTATACATGAAATGATGGACTTTTTTACAGATTGTATAATAAATGATTATAAGAGGCTTGAAGTCTTATACGGAATAGATCCTGAGAGTACATGGGATTTCAGGATACATTACGACAGACTGGAAAACGAGGATAAACCCTGCACACTTGAAAACTGCTGGGCATACATATCGGCTCAAAGCGCAGCGGGTATATCTCCGGACATGTTTGAGGAATTTATTCAGCCATATCATGAAAGGATAGCGGAGATTTTCGGCAAGGTCTATTATCACGGGTGTGAGGACCTGACACAAAAAGCCGGTATTATTGCAAATCTTACCAACCTGATGAGGTTTCACATATCTCCATGGTCCAATGTAGATTCGATCCTTGACCAACTCGACAACAGGTTTGTTTATGAGACTCATGTCCATCCGTCAAACCACCTGTTCATATTTGACGGCAGACAAATAAAACAGGATATAAAACAGCTTGCTTCAAAATGCATTCAAAGAGGGGTGACGGCCGATATAAACCTTAGCGATATTGAGACCATACATAATGACAAAAACAAGCTGATCAAGTGGGCAAAGCTTGCCAGGGAAGCAGTAAGTGATTGTGAGGAATAATATTTCAGCGGAATAAGAAGCTGTGAATAGCTTTCTAAAATTCTGGTACAATAATAGCAAAAACAAGAATATTAAATAATGCTATATTTCAATAAAAAAATAAAATTATTAAGCAATATAGTTACTTATATAAGATATTTAAAAAAATCAGGGGATGACTCCGGGCGAATAAAGGAAAATATACTCTTGACCAGGTGAGCTGTTGTACGGGGATGTTAACAGTGTTTCAATTGATAACTTGAAAAATACTCTTATGATAATGAAGTTCTGATTTGTTAATTTACATTATGCCGTTAAGATGATATCGTCCTTATTACAGATTTGTCGGCAGGGCCCTGTTGACTGCTCTATGACAAATAGAGCAAATTTAAAAAAAATATTTTAAAAAAGGAGACCGTGTTATGAGAAAGATATCTTGCGTTATACTTTTAGTATGCATGATGTTGAGCATTTCAACAGCTTTTTCTGCTTGCGGAAACAAAAAAGATAGTGATTTAGGACAGACAGAACCCGGCACACAAAAAAACGAGCAAGACAAAGACAGTTTAAAGGAACAAAAAAAACCTCTTGACAGCTTGAGTTTTCCTATAACCGACAAGCCCTTAAAACTTACGTGGTGGGGTGAAAATGGGGCACACAAATACCATGAATCCCTTGATGATTTTGTGATCTATAAAAAGCTTCAGGAAATTACCGGTATAGATATTGAATTTATCCATCCCCCTTTGGGCCAGGGAGACGAACAGTTCAGTCTTCTTATAGCTTCAGGCGAGTACCCTGATTTAATAATGTTCAACTTCTTGAACAAGTATCCCGGAGGGATTGAAAAAGCTATTGAAGACAAGGTTATAATTTCGCTTAATGATTTAATTAACAATTATTCTCCTAATTTAAGAGATTATCTCAAATCAAATGAGGAGCTGGCAAAGGTTGTCAGAACAAATGACGGTTTATACTATTGCTACCCTTCGTTACTGCCTGACCCCACAACCCGAAGCTATATAGGACCCTTTGTAAGGGAGGACTGGCTGGAGGAATTGAATATTGAAAAACCTCATACCATTGATGAATGGTACAGGGCAATGGTAAAAATAAAGGAGAGCGGCAAATCTGAATTCCCGCTTTCATTCCTGTACAGCCTGCTTAGAACAGATGTTTTTGCAGGTGCATATGATGTTGGCCTGAATTTCTATATGAGGGACGGTAAAGTTTACTATGGACCTTTGCAGCCTCAATTTAAGGATTTTATATCTACTATCAGAAAATGGTATGCGGAAGGGCTTATTGATCCGGATTTTGCGACATTTGACAGAAAAACCTATGAAGCAAAAGTTCTGAAGGAAGAAAATGTTCTGTTTGTTGATTATTTGAGCCGCATAGCTCAGTTTACATCCGGTATAAAATCAAATAATCCTGATTCCGCCTGTGAGCTGTCGCCTATTAATTACCCGGTACTGAAAAGAGGTGAAAAAGCAATGCTGGGACATTTTACTCCTGCCTTCAGACCTTTTGTAAGCATATATATAACCACTGCAAACAAGTACCCTGAAGAATCCGCTATGATGCTTGACTATGCATATTCTGAAGAGGGCAATATGTTGTTTAATTTTGGTGTTGAAGGTCAAACCTATAATATGGTAAACGGATTTCCGACTTACACAAAGGATATCGCCGACCCTGAGACGGGAAAAATAAATATTGCCGGACAGGCTTCAATAAGCGGACCATTTAAGACAGACCCCCGCTTTTTCGTACAGCAACTGATTTTGGACCAGCAAAAACAGGCAATAAGGCTGTGGAGCGATACCGATGTTTTAGAGCATCAGCTTCCTCCAATTTCTCCTACTGCTGAAGACAGCAAGGAATTTGCCAATATTTATGGCGAAATAGAAACATACGTTTCTGAAATGATTCTAAAATTTATACTGGGACAGGAGTCCACGGACAAATTCGATGATTTTGTAAATCAGATAAAGAGTATGGGTATAGACAGAGTCATTGAAATAAAGCAAACAGCCCTGGATTCATTCAATAGCAGATAAGAAAATATTTTAAAGTAAAAGTTTATTGCTTTTCCGGGTGTGCAAATATGCACCCGGTGAAGCATTTAAGTAATATTTTTTATAATTTTTATTAAGAATGAAAGGGATGAATGTATGCGTATGCAGTCGAGATTGATTGCGGGAAGGCTCAAAATAAAAGTAGACGGCTTTACGGCAAAAGTTAAGAGGGATTTGTTAAGACACAAGTACATATACATTATGCTGCTTCCCGTTGTTGCCTATTATTTTATTTTTCATTACGGCCCCATATACGGTGCTGTTATTGCTTTTCAGGACTACAGTCCGGCACTTGGCGTAGAGGGCAGCACATGGGTAGGATTTCAAAACTTTACCGACTTTTTCCACAATTATTATTTTTGGAGGCTGATAAAAAATACTGTTTTACTAAGTTTCTATTTGATTTTATTTGGGTTTCCCGCGCCCATAGTTCTTGCACTTATGCTTAATGAAGTAAATAACACCAGGTTTAAAAGGACGGTTCAGACAGTTACATATCTGCCCCATTTTATTTCGCTTGTTGTGATATGCGGATTTATCGTCAATTTTACATCAAGAGGAGGTATAATTAACGATATAATAGAAACATTTGGCGGGGAAAGGTACAATCTTCTGTTAAAGCCTGAGCTTTTCAGATCTATTTACGTAGTATCTGATATCTGGCAGACGGTGGGCTGGGGGTCTATAATATATTTAGCAGCACTTACAAATATTGATATAGAACTATACCAAGCAGCAATGATAGACGGAGCCGGAAGGTGGAAGCAGCTTATGCACATTACTTTACCCGGAATTGCACCAACAGTAATCATAATGCTTATTCTCAGGATGGGAAGAATAATGACCGTAGGATTTGAAAAGGTTATTCTTCTATACCTGCCTTCCACATATGAAACTGCCGATGTTATTTCTACATATGTATACAGGATGGGACTGCAAAAGTTTTCGTACAGCTACAGCACTGCAATAGGGCTTTTTAACTCTGTAATCAACTGTTCATTTTTGATATTTGCAAATTATGCAGGTAAAAAAGTGAACAATACATATCTATGGTAGGAGGCAAAATATGATTAAGATCAGAAAAAATTTGGGCAGCCGAATATTTGACACCTTAAATACTGTAATGCTTGTTTTTCTTATGGTTTTATGTGTGTATCCAATGATTCATGTTTTGTTTGCTTCTGTAAGTGAGCTGCAGAAGCTCAGTGTACATGACGGATTGATGTTATACCCTTTAGGGTTCAGTCTGGAGTCATACAAAAAAGTGTTTGAGAAAAGCTTTATTTTTACAGGTTATTACAACTCCATATTGTATGTTGGTATCGGCACCGCTCTCAGCCTGTTTCTCACATCTCTTGGTGCGTACGGGCTTTCAAGAAAAAATGTCCTGCTGGCAAAACCAATTATGATTATGGTCGTATTTACAATGTTCTTCAGCGGAGGCCTTATCCCAACGTATCTGCTTGTAAAAGATCTGGGTATGGTAAACCACAGGATAGCCGTAATTCTTCCCACTGCTATAAGTACATGGAATCTAATTATTATGAGGACCAACTTTATGGGCATACCGGAAAGTTTGGAGGAAAGTGCCCGGCTTGACGGTGCTAACGATTTTTTTATATTTGCTAAAGTTATTATTCCGCTTTCAAAACCCATTATAGCTGTAATGCTGCTTTTTTACGGGGTTGGAAGGTGGAATGACTGGTTTCAGGCAATGATATATTTAAGAGACAGAGACCTGTATCCGCTGCAGTTGTTTTTAAGAGAAATTCTCATACAAAATCAGCTTGAGGAGATGAGGTTTGATGAATTTGATATTGACAGCCTG
This sequence comes from Clostridia bacterium, assembly GCA_028280575.1. GTDB lineage: Bacteria > Bacillota > Clostridia > Acetivibrionales > STF1-152 > JANQLN01. Next base: position 3,043 of record JANQLN010000055.1, on the reverse strand, counting down.
ATGCTTGCGGAAACAATAAAGTATTCGATAATAGTTATTGCGACACTGCCTATAATATTTATGTATCCAATGCTGCAAAAGCACTTTGTGAAGGGTATAATGATAGGAGCTTTGAAAGGATAGACTCTGACATGTTAGAGGAGAATAATTTGTTATAATACATATAAAGAACTATTGGATTATCTTATGGAGTATGGGAGTAATAATTCTATTCAACATAAATTGTCAAGCAATTAATGCAGGTAAATAGGCAAGACATGCTCGCAAAATCACGCGAAAATGTACCTTACCGACTTCTTTTACGACCTGCCACTTGCAATATAATGATATACCTGCCGTCCATATTTACATGGTAGGACATTCACTGCCCAAAGTAAAGAAGAAAAATTTGATATAGGATACAATATCAGATATTGCAGGGGTACATTTTTATTACGGAGGAACAATATTTGATATTCCCTGCATTAATATGATATTACCGTAAAATTGTTTATATAATCAGGGTTATGTGTTAGAATATAAAAAAGTATTCTCTAAGGCTGGTAATTTAATGGACAATAAAAAGCATAATAATGTAAAAGTAATAAGAGGTGCAGATATATTTCAAAAAAAGATTCCTTTTAAAATATACAAACTTGATAATGACACATTTTCAGGTACATCCGAGCATTCCCATGACTACATGCAGATATGGTATATAATGAGCGGCTGTTGTGAGCATTGTATTAATGAAAGGTCTAATTACCTTACAAAAGGCAACCTTTTTGTACTACCTCCTTTTGAAGCACATAAAATCAGGACATTAAAAGGAAATAATATTAGTTTGATAGGATGTGAATTTCTTTACAGCTTTATTAATACAAACATTCCAGGTGCCGACAGAAAGAGTTCACTGTTTGATTTTGCCTATATTGAGCCTTTTCTTGTATCCACCGAACTAATCCGTCCAAGGCTCCAGTTAACCGGTATAGCTCAGGCTGAAGTTGAAAAAATATTTATAAATATGCTTGAAGAGTTTGAAAGCGAGAAAGAATATTTTGAGCTGCATATAAAAGCTGACCTTTTAAAGCTTCTTGCAATTACGGCACGGGAGTATTCCTGTCAAAGCGAGTCCCGTCATCAGGAATTATTTGATAAATACAGAAGCGCCATAGAAGCTGCTGTAAATTATATTGACAAAAATTATATTGAAAAACTCTATGTAGGTGATGTATGTAAAATTGCAATGATGTCACAGACATACTTTTCACATATATTCAAGCAGTTGACCGGAAAAACATTTGTAGATTATATTAATGCTTTGAGAATACGAAAAGCTATAGAAATGCTGTTAAACAGCAGTGAAAATGTTACAGATATCTGTTTTGCGACAGGATTTAATAATACAACATATTTTAACAGGGTGTTCAAGGAAGAGACCGGGATGTCACCTACCCAATACAGGAAGATGTCTGCAGACACAGACTGCATAATAAGGAAGTAGATTTGCAGCACTTCTTTAATAAAGCAATTTGTTTTTATATAATAATGCACATAATAAGTTGAATAATTAAAGAAAAATCTTTTTATTCAGGCTAAAATTTAATAAAGGCTATATATTTAATGGGAGGGATAGATGTTGAAAACCATAAAAACAGCGATACTGGGACAGGGACGCAGTGGAAGGGGAATACATGCAAAATGGCTTGTTAAAAACCTTTATGACAAGTTCCGTATAGATGCAATTATCGAGCCATTGGAAGAAAGACGTGAAAGGGCTGAGAAGGAATTTGGCTGTAAGACATTTGAGGACTATCACCACATCCTGGACAGGAAGGACTTAGACCTTGTAATAAATACTACGCCAAGTCATCTGCACTTTCCAATAACACTTGATTTGATAAATGCAGGGTTCAATGTTATATGTGAAAAACCTCTTGCTGGAAAAGTGGAAGAGACGGACAAACTTATTAAAGCATCAAAAAAAAGCGGCAAGCTTTTTACAATTTTTCAGCAGTCCAGGTATGCCCCATATTTTATCCAGGTTAAAAATGTTATTGATTCAGGAGTGCTGGGGCGTATTGTACAGATAAGCATTGCTTTTAACAGTTTCGCACGCAGGTGGGACTGGCAGTGTATACAGGATTATAACGGCGGCAGCCTTTTAAATACTGGGCCTCACCCGCTGGACCAGGCGCTTCAGCTGCTGGAAACTGATGAAATACCGGAAGTTAAATGTGTTATGGACCGTGTAAATACATCCGGAGATGCCGAGGATTATGTAAAATTAATTTTGCAGGTGCCCGGAAGACCTGTTATTGACCTGGAAATCTCATCGTGCTGTGCATATCCTAACTTTACATACAATGTCCAGGGCTCAAATGGAGGACTGCAGGGGTCCACAACACATATAGACTGGAAATACTTTAAACCGGAAGAAGCTGGGTCTCATGAGCTTGTCCGCCGGCCTCTTACAGACGCGGACGGGAATCCTGTTTATTGCAGTGAACAATTAAAATGGTACAGTGAAAGCTGGGATGTACCTGAAAATCAAAAGAATCTTTTTGAGACCATTACTACAGAGTATTACAGGATGATATACAGGGTACTTGCAGAAGGGGCTCCTCTGGAAATAACACCTGAGCAGGTAAGGCGGCAGATCGCGGTAATAGAGGAATGCCACAGGCAAAATCCTCTTTCAAAGCTGTACTAAAAAATAACTTCAAACGGCCGCATCATTTCATAATCCTCATGCTCCAGTATATGGCAGTGCCATGGATAAAGCCCCGCATATGGTACGAACCTGGCTATAATCCTGGTGATTTCACCGGGATTGGCCCTGACCGTATCTTTCCATCCTCTTTCATTAAGATTCCAGCCACCAACAGATCAACAACATCTTTCAGTAACTGGACATTGTACCCTCGCTTTATGATTGTCTTTAAGTCTTTTTTGAATCTGCCCGTGTTTCTGTCAAGCAATTGACGGCAATTTTTTTGTAAATCAAAATCATCTCTTATTTTCTTGCTGTAATTCAAAGTGTTTCTAAGGTTTCCACTAATAA
>JANQLN010000115.1 GCA_028280575.1 Clostridia bacterium | reverse complement strand
AAGACGAGGCGGAGGATTGAGGAATACTGACGTATTCCGATTGACAACAACGAAGTATTGCGAAAATCAGACCGTTGCAAAACAATACTTTTAGATGACTCAAGGTACTAGTACTCTGTAACATCTAAACTTTGTATTAGCTGCTGAGGAAAATTTTTGTAGAACAAGGCGGAGGATTGAGTAATGCTGGCACATTGCGACTGACGACAACGCAGTTATACGGAAATTTTACCAGCAGTAACGTAAAGAATCAGATGTTACAGAGTACTATATATAGCTTCATAAAAATTGAGAATATTGCACTATTTATTCTGGTACCCTCTTTAAGATATACTTAAAGTAAAGGGGTGTTATACTATATGAAAAAGTTTAAAATTTTTACTGCGCTTTTTTTATTGGCAGCAATTGGTTTAACATTTGTTCAGCCTGCTTTGGCGGTAAATTCAAAAACATATGGGCCATATAAGGATGTAGGGACTAATCATTGGGCATACGATGCTGTTACATATATGACAGGGAAGAAGATTATCAGTGGCTATAGCGACGGCACATTCAGGCCGAATAACAAGGTTACACGGGCCGAATTTGCGAAAATGATGGTACTGGCATTGGACCTTAAGCTGCATAATCCTAAGGATAAATCATTTCTTGATATTGGAAAGGATAACTGGGCCTTTAAATATATTGAGTCGGCAAAGTATTATCTTACCGGATTCAGAAGCTCTAATGGAGATTATTTCAAGCCTTCTCAAGCGGCTGTCAGGGAAGATATGGCAGTTGCACTGGTTAAGGCTATGAAGCACGATGAAATTGAAGGCAGCGGAATATTAGGTACTTATCGGGACGGACAGCTGGTATCTAAAAATCTCAGAGGATTTGTCAACGCTGCCATAAAAAAAGGAATAATGAAAGGATATAAGCTTGACGGAGGAAAAATGGAATTTCGTCCTCAAAATGATTTGACCAGGGCTGAAACTGCGGTTTTATTGTACAGGTGCCTCAAGGAAGAGGAGGAAAAGGTCACATATGACGAGGATAAAATAACATATGATGATGAAGACGAAGATGAGTGTGACGACGACGAGGATGAATGTGAGCAAGACTATTCAAAGCCGGTTGTAAAAGTGGAAACCTCTGACGGTAAGCTTATTGTGGAATGGAGCAAGACAGGACATAGTAAGTTTGCTTACTACAAGGTAGTTGCTTCCAAGACAGATAATAGTCCTAAATATCCGGAAGACGGCTATTTTGTATGTATTGGGAACAGAAATTCAACAAAGGCCGTTGTGAAAAATGGGGACAAGTATAACGGCGGAGATTTCGGCGGTGTTTTTAAGTCCGGAGAAAAGTACTATATAAGTGTTACGACAGTATACAAGGATAAAAAAGTACCGGGTAATTCAGTATTGGTAAAAATGCCATAAAGATGCCGGTCAAGGCAGCCTCCATAAATAAAGAAATGGGGACGGCTGTTATCTTATGCTGCAAGGTGCAGCGCAAGATAACAGCCGTCCCCATTTGCCTGCTTGCACATTATACATTATATGGTGAATTCCATCTGTTTAAAAATACATAATCTGCCGCATCTTTAGGGGGATGGTGTTCAGATATGGACCCGGGCAGGCCTATTGGTGTCATGGCTACCACCCTTTGGCTTTGCGGGATTTGCAGTGTTTGCTGCACCAGGCTTTCATCAAATGATGCAATCCAGCAGGTTCCATATCCTTCTTCCGTGGCGGCAAGAACAAAGTGTTCCATGGCAATAGAAGCATCGGCCAGATAATATTCCTTGCCGTCTTCAATACCTGAAGCATTTGGGTCGGAAGTGAATACTGCCGCCAAAGGTGCCTGTCTTAAAGAATTTGCTGCCTGCTCCGTTTTATTCCTTATAGAATCGGCAAGAGAATTCTTTTTATCAAAATCATCCACCAGTATAATTTTGAAATCCGAATTGTTTTTCCATGTAGGTGCCATCATGGCAGCCTTTATCATCCGGGACAGCTTGATATTGTCTACCGGAGCATTTACATAGCTTTTTATGCTCTTTCTGTTTTCAATTACATTATAAAATTGCATTTATACCACACTCCTTTAAAAGATATTATTTTCCCATATGATAAAAAAATACAGATATTTTTGTTTATAATTAAAACGTAATTTTAGTATGCTCCTTACTTGAAACTGATTAAGGCGCAAATTGAATATACATAACCTGGGGCGAATAAAATTTGCAGGAAATGTATGTGTGGCAAATATATTCTCATTTACATTGTACCGTTAGTTTGATAAAATTAAATCCGGCATCAAAAAATGTATAGCTTAACAGACCACTAGCTCCTAATTTACGAATTTTTATTATAAACATTTTATGAAAAGGGTGGGTATTATTAGTATGCTCAGTATATTGCCCGGCATTAAAAACTGGTATTTGGACTTGCCGATAGTGAGAAAGCTCAATGTGTCTTATCTTGTAATAATTCTGGTGCCTATAATGCTTCTGTCGTTACTTGCAAACAAGGTGTCTTCAGATACGATAATTAAGCAAACCATACATAACTCGGCCCAAAATCTTAACGTTGTTACCGAAAGCCTGGATAGAATGCTGGAATTTGCCGTAAACCTGTCGGGAATAATTGTGACAGACGACAATATACAGGCAGTGTCAAAGGCTCCCAGCCTTGCTGAAGCAAGGATTTTTGAATATGAACACGTTATACGGAGTGACCTTGACACCATAATACAGCCAAGGAATATTGTAAGTTCCGTTGTAATCTATCTTGATAAAGGAAACGTTTTTGCTACAACAAATATTGATACAAATAAAATAGAGTTCCACCCGGCAAATGCGCGAGAATACGTAAAGCTGTTCGAAGAAAACTGGGGTGAAGCAATATATTATGATACCCACCGGATAAGCTATAAAATTGGGCAAAAGGGTAATTATGTTACGCTGTTAAGGCCTGTTATATCTGTTGCAAACAGTGATATTGTGGGAAGGGCGGAATTGAATATAAGTGAAGCAAACATATCCGGAATATATTCAAAAATAAAATATGGGCAAACAGGCCGCTTCTTTATTGCAAATTACAATGGAACCATTGTTTCATCAAGCGTCAAAGATGAGATTTACGACAGCATCGAAAACCAGGATTATTTCAAATGGGCTTTGGAAAGCAGCAAAAGTGGTGAAATCTTCAAAATAGAGGGCAAAAAATACCTGATTACTTCGCAGAGATATGACGACATGAAATGGGTAATAATGGGTATGATTCCACTGTCAGAGCTTGTAGGGGAGAATAGAAAGGTTTCAAACCTTATATACCTCTTTGGTGTTATATGCATAATGCTTTCCCTGCCTTTTTTAATGCTTTTTTCAAATACGATATCAAAGCCTGTGGTCAATCTTTCTGAAAAAATGGTTCTTGCAGGGCAGGGAGACCTTGAAGTACGGGTTGATGTTGCCAGCAGTGATGAAATAGGTTTTTTGTCAAAGAGCTTTAATAAAATGGTTGGACAGGTATCCGACCTGATGGATCAGATATATACTGAGCAGAGGAATAAAAGAAGGTATGAGCTGTTTGCCCTGCAGGCCCAGATTAAGCCCCACTTTTTATACAATACCCTTGAGAGTATTTGCTCCCTGGTGCAGCTAAAGAGGCTGGACGACACTTTCAAGATGGTGAAATCCCTTGCAATGTTTTACCGTACGAGCCTGAGCAGAGGAAAAAATATAATAACGTTAAGGGAAGAGCTTGAAAATGTGAAAAACTATTTGACCATTCAGAAGCTGAGGTATGAAGACAAGTTGAAATACTGCATTGATTTGAATGAAGATATATTGGATGAGAAGATAATAAAATTAACCTTACAACCACTTGTTGAAAACTCTATTTACCATGGATTCAGAAAAACAGGCAAAAGGGGAACCATAGAAATTAAGGGAGAAAGAGAAGAAAAATTCATAAAAATATATGTAAAAGACGATGGAAAAGGATTTGATAAAGAATCATGGAATATACTTGCGGAAGATGAGCAGAATGCCTGTAATGAAGGCTTCGGACTGAGAAGCGTGAATGACAGGCTTAAGCTGCATTTCGGACCTGAATACGGCATTAGGATAATTGAATCAAATGAAAAGGGTGCTGCCATTGAAATTTTGCTGCCCTGTTCAAATGATTTGGATGGAGTGTTTGAAATATGATAAAAGTTATCATAATTGATGATGAATTTCTAATAAGAAGCCTTATAAAAAAATCGGTTAAATGGGAAACAATGGGATTTGAAATTGTGGGAGAAGCCGAAGACGGTAAAGAGGCGCTTGAAAAAGTGGAAGAGCTGTCCCCGCACCTGTTGGTCATAGATATAGATATTCCAATTATTAACGGAATAGAGCTGTCTTCAATTGTTAAAGAAAAATACCCCTATATTAAAATGCTAATCCTGACCGGCTACGGGGAGTTTGAATACGCTAAGAAGGCAATAAGTTCAGGGGTTTATGCTTATATATTAAAGCCTGTGGACAATAGAGAATTTGAAGAAGTCCTTCTAAAAGTTAAAAGGGATATTATTAACGAAAAAAAGAGAAGACAATACGTACAAGTCCTGGAGGAAGAGTTGAAAAATGATTTTCAGGCAGGAAGAGAAAGATTTCTTAACTCTCTGGTTACTGCCAATGCAGATTGCCGGAATTTATACCGTGACATTAAAAGGTATGACTTAAGTATTTGTGAAGAGTGTGCAGTGGTTGCGGCAATCGAAATAGACGGGTTAATCAAAAAATGGCCTGGGAAGAAAGACCAGGATATATGGATTTTTGCGGTGGGCAATATTGCAGGCGAAATATTTGGTGAATATGAAAAAAGCATAGTATTCAAAGGTCCTGAAAACCGTGTTATTTGCATATTGAGCAGTATAGATAACTTTGGGGACTCATTCCTGGAGATTTGCAGTTCCCTTTGCATAAAGGTAAAGGAAAGCATTAAAAAGTATTTGAGCTTTACAGTTAGCATAGGCTATGGAAGCTGTGTGAAAGGCTGCGGAAATATCCCTTTATCCTATAGTGAAGCCGTTCAATCAGTTGAGAGGAAGTTTCTGGTTGGTAAAGATTCTTTAATTGGGTTTTCGGAAGCTGACGGTATTGAGCCTAACCAGAGCGTCATATTGGTTGATGACGCGGAGGATGTTCTTATAAGCTTGAGAATTGGAGACAGAAATGCTGTGGAAAGAAGAATAAACAAGCTATTCCGGGAAATTAACAATGCCGGACTGTCAAAGGATAATATTTTAATAGCATTAATGGAGTTTGTTTCTATTTTAGCTAAATTTGCCGATGAAAGAAACATAGACTATAGTGAGGTTTTTAACACACAAAAGCACTTTTCAGATGTGATCCGTACATTCGAAGTACTTTCGGAATTAAAAGAGTGGACGCTGCAAATATTTAACAATATATTTAAATACATAGGGAAGAACAGGGGGTTAAAAACCCTTGAGGTTGTGGAAAAAGCCAGGAAATTCATAGAAGACAACTATTTTGTCAAAGAATTATCATTAAAGGATATTTCAGAAAATATCTTTGTAAATCCGAGTTATCTGAGCAAGGTTTTCAAGCAGCAAACCGGATATTCGGTTATTGAATACCTGAGGGACTTCAGACTTAAAAGGGCCATGGAAATAATTGAAAACAGGAAAATAAAACATGTAAGTGCTTTAGCCGACGAAGTAGGCTATTCCGATCCGCTGTACTTTGGCAAATTGTTTAAAGGCAAGTACGGGATTTCACCCCAGAAATATTTAAAAAATCTTTAGCTTTGCTGAGAAAAAGATAAAAATATTCCATATACGGACAAAAGTTGTCCATTCAATAATAGATAGATTACCATTATAATTGAATAATGTGACCGGTCAGCATATCAAGAATCCAAAGGAGGAAACTTCATGAATAAGAGTAAAATGAAGGTATTTTTGTGTCTTGTACTTACATTATGTATAGCAATTGGTGTTGCACTTACAGGGTGCGGCGGCAGGGACGAACCAAAGGAAGATGTTAAACCAGGTGCTGATAACAACGAGAAGGATGAAACTCAGGACAATAAAGACAACATAAAAGAAGAAAAGGCTACCATAAGACTACTGACACGTTTTTCAGGAACTGAAGCAGCTACTCCCGTATGGCAGGAAGCAATAAAAGAGTTTATGAAAAGGAATCCGAATGTAAAGATTGTTGATGAGTCGGTAAATCAGGAAGCAGCCTATAACAACAAGATAAAAACCGGTCTGGCTACAGGCAATATGCCCCATTTGTTTCGCCTTGCCGGAGTAGTATCACAGGTAAAGCACGCTAAAAATGGGATTATAATGGATATTGCTCCGCTGATGGAAGATGAGGAATGGATGAATGGCTTTTTTGAAGGTGTATTTGAAACATGGAATTTTGAACCATATGGCGTAAAAGGTTACTATGGTATTCCACATGCAGTTGCCTCAGAAGTAATGCTTTATAATAAGGAACTGTTTGCAAAGGCAGGAATAGAAAAAACTCCTGAGACAATGGACGAACTATATGATGTTATAGACAAGCTGAAAGACATTGGTGTTACGCCCTGGGCCTGTGGTGCGAAATCAACCTGGAGAGCAGGGCATATTCACAACTACCTCCTGTATAAATGGGCGGGTGTCCAAAAGGCAATTGATCTGGGAACAAGAAAAGCCAAGTGGACGGACCCTGATGTCGTCCAATCCCTTGCACATCTTAAGGACTTGAAAGAAAGAGGCGCGTTCATGGAAAATTTTGAAGGAATGGATCATGACATGGAAAAAGTACAGTTTTTCTCCGAGCAGTGTGCAATGATGCTGAATGGCTCCTGGTTTATAGGTGACTGCATGAATTCAGACATATATGACAAGATTGGTACTTTTCCATTTCCGTATTTCAAGGAGAAACCGGAATACAGGTACCATGGCGTCAGCTTTCCGCTGGGCTTCTCATTGAACGGAAAAATGGAAGGCGCCGAAAAACAGGCAACTATTGATTTTATAAAATTTTGGACAGGAAAGGAAATACAAGAAAAACTGGTAAAAGAAATTCAGCGTTTGTCATCAAGAAAAGATCTTAATCTTGAAGGGATAGAGCTGTCAAAATTGTACCATGGCTACAATGATATTTTGAAAGACATAAAAGTTTCCGGCGGTGACAGCTTTAACTATGATCCGCTGCCTGCAATGCAGAACAGGACAAGGAATTCAATAGTGGGAATGCTTTTAGGAAACTCTCCCGAAGAGGCTGCAAAGGAAATACAGGATGAAATAGACAAGCAAAGTGAATAGGCAGGACTAATATCAGGGGTGCTTTTTAAAATAGAGTGCCCCTGAAATTCGAATTGATATAGGGGTTTTTATGGAGAGATTTAGATCGGACAAGCGAATTATTATCTTATTTTTATTACCGGCTTTTATGATATATTTAGCACTTGCTGTTATACCAATTATACAGTCATTGTATTTTTCATTTTTTGAGTGGCCGGGAATACAGGGAATACCACTTGAATATGTAGGTCTTAAAAACTTTATAAACATGTTAAAGTACGGAGATTTTCACATTGCGGTAAAAAATGTGTTCCAGTTTGCCATTTTGAATCTGTTGATACAAATACCTATAGGATACGGGCTTGCAATTTTGCTTGGAGGGTTTCCAAAAGGGTACCGCCTTTTTAAAACGGCGTTTTTCTGTCCCGTTGTACTTCCGCTGACTGCCGCTTCGCTTCTATGGGTTTTTATATACTTTCCAAATGTGACAGGGGTATTGAACCTGCTGTTAAAATCAATAGGGTTAACAGAAACAGGCAAGGCCTGGCTGCTTGATTCCGGTACCGCCCTAAATTCGGTAATTGTTGCCAATGCCTGGAAGGGCCTGGGATATCATATGATAATTGCATTTGCCGCAATAGCAGGCATACCAAATTACATTCTTGAATCTGCTGAGATTGACGGTGCTTTAGGATTTAAAAAGGTAAGGCATATCATTATACCTATAATATGGGAGGCAGTTAAGATATCAGTGGTACTTATTGTCATAGGGAGTATGAAAAATTTCGACATTATATTCATAATGACGGAAGGCGGGCCAAATGGCTTGACCAACGTACCTTCGACCTTACTTTACTATGAGGCGTTCCAATACGAAAACTATGGTCTGGGCAGTGCAATTTCAGCATTTATATTCTTAATAAGTATACTGCTGTCAACTGTAAGCATGAGAGCTATGAGAAGAGAAAAAATAGAGTATTAATTCGTGAGGGATAATATGATTACATCTAATTTTGTTACAAAGAAAAAAGTTCACACTAATATTTCAAAAATAAAACTTAACAATTTTTTAAAGTACGCAGTAATGAGTGTTTATCTTGTAATTGCTATATTCCCCATATATTTTGCACTGATTTCTTCTGTCAAAGAAAGCAAGGATATATTCCTTTCACCATTTTCACTTCCCTCTGAGCTTCACTTTGAGAACTTTGTAAGGGCAATAAAAATAGGAAATATAGGAATCAGCTTCAGAAACAGTGTAATTTTATCGGGAGGATCAATAATTGTAATAGTTTTTGCAGGCTCACTGGCTGCTTATATTCTTGCAAGGTTTAACTTCAAAGCTAAAAATGGTCTTCTGGTTTTCTTTATATCAGGCATGATGATCCCCATGCAGTCGGTTATTATTCCGCTTTCATATGTATTTGGAAAATTTGGAATTCACAATAATTATATGGTGATGATACTCCTATTCACTGCTTTTAATCTTCCAATAACCATATTTATTATTAATGGTTTCCTTCGTACTATTCCCTCGGAGATTGAGGAGGCTGCAGTGATTGACGGAAGCGGGGCCTTCAGGATTTTTTCACAGATAATTTTTCCTATTTCACTGCCCGCCATATCTACTGCCGCCATTTTTAACTTTATAAATATATGGAACAACCTGTTATTTCCGCTGGTTTTTATTACAAGGAGGGATTTGCAGGTTATAGCACTGGCACTTCAGTCATTCTTTGCAGAAAGGGTTTCGGATTACGGTGGTGTAATGGCTGCAATAGTTCTTTCCATACTGCCCCCTATGATTGCATATATATTTTTCCAGGAAAAGGTTGAGAAAGGTATGACCTCAGGTGCTGTAAAAGGTTAGACCGGGGTGGAATAGGCATAGATATATACATTGGCAAAACTCAAAATGCAAGAAATTCTTGACAGTCGGTATTATAAATTATATTATTAAAGAGGAGGTAATGGTGAACAATGAATTTGTATGGTCTGGTTTTAAAATTTAAAATGGATATGGCAGATGGTTTTCAAGCTGGCGGGAGAGGTGTGTCCATTTTTAATTTGTGTTTTTCATACGACCATATGAATGAGATTCCTTTATAGTATTTAATTAAAACATGATGAATCCCAGGTCAATATGGCTTGGGATTTTTTTATGGAAAGGAAAAATAAAGGTTTTGTTTTAGAGTTTTTATAAAAGGATGATAAAAATGATTGAATTAAATATAAATCAGTTAGGTAAATTTTACGGAGCCAGAAGAGTATTCAAAAATATAAGCTTTAACGTCAAAACCGGTGAAAGAATAGGTCTTATCGGACCAAACGGCTGTGGAAAGACAACAGTGCTTAAGATTTTAACCGGTGAGGAAGATTACCAGGAAGGTCAGATTTCCCTGAGAAAGGGATTAAAATTGGGGTATTTGAATCAGATACCGTATTATAAAAAAGATATTCCGGTAGAAGAAGTTATGACGTTAGCCTTCAAGCATCTAACCCGATTAAAAAGGAAAATGACAGAATACGAATCCGGGCTTCAAAACGCCGGCAGCAAAGAGATGGAAGCTTTACTAAAGCAATATGGTGAGATATGCTATCAGTTTGAAGAAGAGGGAGGATATGAAATCAAGACCAATGTTAACAAGATTGCCACAGGTCTTGGCATATCCGATGAAATGAGGAAAAGACCATATGATACTCTAAGCGGCGGAGAGAAAACAAGGATAGAGCTTGCAAAGGTTTTGCTGGAAGCTCCCGATATGCTTATTCTTGATGAACCGTCAAACCATCTTGATATGGTTTCAATAGAATGGCTGGAGGAATTTTTAAAGACTTATAAGGGAGCTGCTTTGATTGTATCCCATGACAGGTATTTCCTGGACAGGGTTGTAACCGGAATTATTGAAATGAGCTTTGACAAGACAAGCATATATAAGGGAAGCTACAGTTATTATGTTGTTGAAAGGGAGAGAAGGTTTTTGCTGGATATGAAATATTACGGCCAGGAGCAAAAGAATATAAAACGTATGGAGGAACAGATAAAACGTTATAGGATATGGGGAGAAATGCGCAGCAGCAATAAAATGTTCAAAAAGGCAAAAGAGCTGGAAAAAAGGCTTGAAAAAATAGAAAGGATGGAGCGGCCTGTTTTTGAAAACAAAAAGGTAAAGCTTAAATTTAATCCGAGCAACCGTTCGGGGAAACGCGTTTTAGAGCTTACGGAGATATGCAAGGCATTTGGCGGAAAAAAACTCTTCAGTGGTGTCGGTCTGGATATATTCTATGGTGAAAGTGTATGTATACTTGGCAAAAACGGGACAGGCAAATCAACATTGTTCAAGATAATAGCAAGTGAAGCAATAAAGGAAGAAGGAGTTTTCATAAACACAGGTGATGCCTTAATTGACATGCAAAAAGACGATGGCAGCATAAAATTCGGCAGCAGGGTTAAAATAGGTTACCTGCCCCAGGAAATAAAGTTTGAAGATGAAAGTATATCAATCCTTGAATATTTTCAAAACCTTCATTGCCTGCCTGCCCATATTGTAAGAAAAGAACTGGCAAAAGTATTATTTGTAAAGGATGACGCGGATAAAAAAATAGGCTCTTTGTCAGGGGGTGAAAAAAGCAGGCTCAAGCTTTGTTCGCTTATGCATGATAAAGTAAATCTGCTGATACTTGACGAACCTACCAACCACCTGGATATTGACTCCAGGGAGATACTGGAGGAGATGCTTATTGAGTTTGAGGGCACCATATTGTTTGTATCCCATGACAGGTACTTTATTGCCAGGCTTTCCAACAGGATAGCAGAAATGGAGGACAAAAGGCTTAAATACTATGCAGGCAACTATGAGTATTACAGGGAACAGAAAAAAAGAGAAATTTCACAAAAAGAGGCTGCTAAAGCCAGGAGTAAAAATGAAAAGCAAAAAATGGTCAGAACAACCGGCAGGCCTAAAAAAGCAAGCCCAAAACATATTTACGAAATGGAAAAGCTTGAGGCCTGCATAGAAAAGCTTGAAAATAATCTCAATACTCTCAATAAAGATATGGAGTTTAATGCAAATGATGCAGATAAACTTTTGGAATTATACAACCAGCAATCGGCACTTAAGCTTGATCTTTCTGAAAAATATGAAAGATGGGAAAAAGTATCTGAGATTGTTAATGGTATAAATAATGAATAAAAGGAATTGAAGCAGGCGGGCTTGAATGATTTCTTGAACCAACTCAAGACAAGACTGTCATGTAGATTTATATTAATAAATATTATCTGTTGACATAATAGGGTACAGAAAGAGTATTCAATAGAAAAGTGCAATCAAAATAAGCAAAACCGGATTGAATTGCTTAAAAAAATAGTAAACAAAAAATATGAACCATATCATGAATATTTACGACTTACCGTATGTATGGATGCTATTGGAGGGAGTTGATTGGCATGGATTTTTTGATTTAGGCGAATCCAAAAGTGATGTTCAGTTAATTAAGGAAGCTGCAGATGGCAATACGGCAGCATTTGAAGAATTGTATAAAAGATATGTAAACAAGGTGTATTCATATTTAATCACACGTTGTAAGAATGGCAATTAGTAAATTCAAGCATATCATCTGAAGAGGCGTTGAGTATGGCCAAGGATTATATGTTATCCATAACAAAGGTAATGGATAAATTTGATATGGAGAAAGGTGACAAGAGCTTGAAATGAAGATGCAGGAAAGGTGACGGCTGCTATTAGTTTGAGAAATATCGTATTATCCGGGACAGGCTTTTCCAGTCTGATTTTGATAGATTGACTAACAGTATTAAGGATGATGAAAAGCACTTTTTGAAAACATCCATTGTCTCTATTTATTAGACTGATATCAGTCCCAGCACTCGCTGATTATATACTGCCAGACATCAAAATCCAGGTCCTGCTCGGAATAAAATGAAGGTATGTTGCCAATCCTCCATAATGAGATTCCACCAATACCATAGTCCCTGGCAAGATTGATCTTTGCTGCCACATCCTTGTTCAACATTTCTGCAACAGCCCGTAATGGAGCATAGGTGGTATCATCATATATGAAATTATCAACATTGACTTTTTCCCCATCAACTTCAATAGTCACATGATTTCGATATACTTCAATCATTTCCTTCACTGTATCTGCAAATCCAAATGAAACCAAAAGCACACTGATTAAAAGCAGGGAAACTGCCACACACAATATTTTTCTTAACATCCTATATACCCCCGGAAAAAATTCACGCCAAGCATCTATGGCTGTTTTTATCTTAATAAACATTATATACTTACTATTCGTGTTAAACAAGACTTTAAGGGAATCCTAAGCCATTGCACAATTATATTAACAAATACCCTCCTCAAATTGAAATTTTTTCTGACAGGTTTGAAATAACTTCTTCTGGGTGGGTTGATTCAAGGGATGACAAGAGAAGAACAATACTTGATGAAATATGATCATGAACCTATTATAGACCTTGAGAGATTTGATCAGGTTCAAGCGGAAATGAAATGCAGGAGCAATATTGAAATTGTTTATGGCAAAGCCAGAGAAGAAAAGGAACACATTAAAGTAGTAAGTGTGATAAGCAGAATGAATCCCATTGATTTCTTATAAATAGATGATATAATATCTTTAACAATAAAATGTGAAAATATCCAAAAATGTGAGGTTAAAAAATGTATAAGAAACTTCTGGCAAAGAAATTTTTCGAGGATAATCCGTATTTGGAAAATTCCGTGCAGCGTTTTATTTATAGCACGCTTCTATACGAAGAACTCGAAGAACTGGCCAATAAAATAACGATAGAAGAAGGGTTATTAAGTGATGAACGTCTTGAACAGGTCGCTCGTGAGAAGGAAGAGATTCAGGAAGAACAAAACTCTGAGATGATATTTCAGTTCTTGCGAAAAGAAACAGAGATGGTCAATCGGGGTCTATTGGTTGAGAAAGCACTGGAGTTTGAGGAGGTGCTCCTTCCTAAGGTGGTGGAAAAGCTGATGCGCAGCTATCATGATATCTTCATCGAAAATTCAATAGATATTCTTGCTAAAAGTAATAAAGACTATACTCCGTTGCTGAAAGAAAGATATGCTGAGATCCGAAGCCCTTATGTGCAGTCATTAGTTTGTCTGATTCTTGGCTTTCGGGGAGAAGAAGCTACAATTCCTTGGATGCTGGACAAATTTTTTGAAATGAAAAAGCTGTACCCGGATGAAACTTATGATCAGGGTCCACTGCTTGCTTTGCATGAACTTAATTGCCGCTTCTATTAAAAATGAAAACTGAGCCGTTTTTTATTGATAAGATGATAATTTTGTGATTTATAAAAGAAAGTGAGAAAATGCAAATTACCGTCATGTCAATTATTCCGGTAACACTAACTATGGATTTGTTCCTTACCGGGAAAAGGTATAGATTATGAAGATAGGAACAATAGGTTTATTAGACTATTTAAAATTACTGCTTGAAGAAAAAATGGGAAACTTAAACAGCAATACTATTGACTTTATTGGAAGTAATTGATACCATATATACGGTCGATAGGTCTATAATGGATTGATAACGCGGTCGATTAGAAGGTGATTATGGTATGAGTAATGGGCCAAATGCTATTTTAAAAAGCGAGAATAAATATATTGAAATTAAAGAAAAGTATTCTAAAACTTTACTTAAGACAGTTTCTGCATTTGCCAATTATCATGATGGGAGGATTATTATTGGTATTACTGATAAGGGCAATATTGCAGGTGTTGAAAATATAAGAAAATTACGCCATGATATCGAAAATTCAATTAACGATAACATAAGGCCCAGACCTTATTATGAAATGGAAACAATTCGTTATAACAATGCAAAAGTGCTGGTAATTAAAGTTTTTAGAGGAGACCATACGCCATATGTTTACAATAAAAAGGCTTATCAAAGATTTGATACTTCAACTATTGAAGCGGATAAGGTGCAATATGATGAACTTGTCCTACTGGGTAAAAATTTATCTTATGAAGAATTGGTCTATGGGAGTATCAAGTTGAAGTTTGATTTATTGGAAAATCATTTAAAAGAATCACTTGATATCAGAGATATTGATGTAAATTTGTTAAAATCTCTGGAATTATACAAAAATGGCTCTTTCAATAATGCAGCAGCTTTGATGGCTGATAAAAATAGATATGACGAAATTGGTTTGGATCTAATTTGTTATGAAGATAACAACATGCTGGAAATAAAGGATCGTATTCAAATACAAGGAATATCTATTATTGAACATTATGAAAGAAGTATGGCTTTTTATCAAAAACATATCAATAAAAGAGACATTATAAAAAGTGAAAAGAGGATAACATATGAAGAAATCCCTCTTGTTGCTTATCGTGAAGCTGTTACAAATGCAATTATTCATAGAGATTACAGTAAGATTGGGCATAATAGAATAGAGTTTTTTAAAGATCGTGTTGAAATTGTTTCAATAGGAGCATTACCTGTAGGAATATCAGAAGAAGAATACATTAATGGAAACTTTACTCATGCAAGAAATAGAATTATAATGGATATTTTTTTGAGAATAGGATTAATTGAAAAATTAGGTACTGGAATAAGAAGAATTAAGAGTATTTACTCTAATTTTTATGAAAAGCCTATATTTGATGTAATGAAGAATTCAATAAAGGTTACGCTTCCTAAAATTGAATCAATAAGAAATAGAGAAACCAGCTATTATTCCAGTAAGAATTTAAATACAGAAGAGGATAAGCTATTAAATTATATTAAAAGTTGTGGAGTAATTAATAGAATAGATGCTGAAAAATACATGAATATTAAAAAAACAAAAGCTACAACATTGTTAAATGGATTGTTGGATAAAAAACTCATTTATAAAAAGGGTGTCGGTAGAAATACTGAGTATGTAGCCATAGTCGACAAAGTATTATAATATAATATTTAAGACCACGGTCGTTGCGGTCGATAAATTAGCTCTTTGGGCAATAATGATTTTTTCTACTCTGGACAACATTGAGCATTTTGGAACATAATTTTCCCGTCATGAATCTATATAATGATTGGTGTAGGAGGTGGAGGAATCACCATGAACTGGATACAAGGTTTGGCAAAAGCAATCCAATACATTGAAAGCAACCTGACCAATGAAATCACCGTAAATGACGTAGCAAATCATGTGTACGCTTCCAACGCTCATTATCAACGCGTGTTTTCTTTGGCAACCGGCATTACAATTGGCGACTATATCTGGAATAGGCGCTTGAGTTTAGCCGGACAGGATTTATTGCTGTCAAAGAATAGAATCATTGATATTTCCATGAAATATCAATATGCTTCACAGGAGAGTTTTACAAAGGCTTTCACCCGATTTCACGGTATAACTCCTCATAGAGCACGGAAACAAAGCCATCGGCTTAAATACTTCCGTCCGTTGACCATCAATATTATTATTCAAGGAGGATTTGATATGTCAAGCAATCGTGAAATTTTATCCATAGCGCAATACTCATCATGTGAGTCAGATTCCATCGCAAAACTGTTTGCGGGCGCGGAATCACCCCGTGTATCAAACAAAGTAAAGGAATACAAAAAAATTGAACCCTGGCAGAATTATTTTCTTTGTTCCGCCATATGTTCTGTTGGATTAAAAATGGGTTCGAACATTCACGACTACAAGTTTTATGCCAATATTACCGGAGACAATTTCGCTTATATGTATTCCGAAAAAGTCGGCAATCCGGACAATATTCAAGTCGATAGCGGGATGACCAATTCTTTTTTTGTACCGCAGCTTGTTAAAAAAGCTTATGCCGCTTTCGGGTATGACTGCATATATATTTCAAACAGCGAGATCAAAAAGGATTTCCGAGCGGTGATGAATGCCATCAAAACGTCGGTTGATAAAGACATACCTGTTCTAGCGTGGGGTATGGGAAATGTGATGTGTTCAATGACAGACGTCAATGGACTAAGACGGGATCAACGATATGACCCACTACCGGAAGCCTGCTTGATTGGCGGTTATGATAAAAATGATGTGTTGTACGTCAATCTTTATCTAGGTCCGAAGCTTCTGACGGATGGGGCTATGGATGAATATGGTTATTCGGCTATCACAAACGGTTTAGATACTACAAAAGGGTTGTTTTTCGTAGGCGAAAAACTTCCGCCGACAGATATGCGTCAAATGTATCAAGGCGTGATTGACTCTATCCCCACTTTTTTAACCCTCCCTCCAACCGAAGGCGATGGCGGAATGCATGTTTTCGGTAAGACCGCGTTTGAAACGTGGGCGGAGACTCTTAAAACCGACTCCTATTTTGAAAACAAAACTGATAACGAGCTCAACGATACCTGCTGGAATTTGCATTGCTCTCCTTATTGTTGTGTTTGTACCAGCTCGGCGTACGACTTTTTCAAGAGTGTAGTTGAACAATATCCAGACTTGGTTATGGCTGTAATATTATTACCGCTATATAAGAAAATGCAGGATTACAAGGATGAAATTTGGACGATTCAAGGGGGCTTCAACCCCCCTAATGATAAGTTCAGAACACATGAATTTAGAGCTCAGATCGCGGATATTTTGCGGAAAATGGGCGGTGTATGCGATGAAATCCTATTGGCGTATGGGGAAGTAGGTAAAACAAATTAAGCATAATCGGCAGGTATACCACTAATAAAAATCGCAATAACCATTCTCCCGGGTATATAGTGTAGGTAATGCCTTCAATACGACGATATAAGGTTCGAAAGTTTGCAAATGGACAATTAAAATTGGTTTCCAAAATATAACTAAAATTTGAGTCTATTATATACTTTTTAAAATGTGTATGATACTATTATTTTGTATATAATATCAATAAAATTTAATGTATAGAAGTATTTTATACAGAAGCCAACAGATAGATGCTTCAATAAATTCCAGAGGTAATTTATAATACGATTCAGTTCTAGTCTATAAGGCATAACATTCAAAGAAGTGAATCATAAGCATTGTGAATACCTGGAAAATTGTTATGTTAATAAGAACTGGTTAAGGTAACAATAGAAAGAGTGAGGTGATGAAATGTGAGTAACGAATCAGATAACTTTCAAAAAGGTGAACTTTTAATATATCAAACTGAAGATGGCAGGACAAAAATTGACGTTTTTTTTGAATCTGATACTATTTGGCTTAGCTAAAAGCAAATTGCTCAGCTTTATCAGAAAGGTACTAATACTATAAATGAGCATATAAAGCATATTTTTGATGATGGAGAACTTAATGTAGAAGCAACTATTCGGAAATTCCGAACAGTTCAAAAGGAAGGAAATAGGGACGTTTCGAACTTGAAGAATTAAACCGTATTGTAACAATGTTTTTGGATCATGCTGAAGATATGGCACACCAAAACATTCCAATGTATATGACGGATTGGTTGGAAACATTGAATGATTTCCTAAAATTTCGCAAGCGTGATATATTGATGAATTCTGGTAAAATTTCCAAAGAAATTGCTGAGAAAAAAGCACTCCGACAATATGATGTTTATAACCACAAACGTTTAGAAAAAGATGATGTGGAGTCAATTGAAGAGATAACGAAACTTGAAAAGTTGAAATGAAAATTATTATCAAGAAGAAAACGAGGTACTGTTATGAAAGAAAATAGCAAAAAAAAGAAAAAGTCTTTGCAGATTAGAAATAGTACGGCTGAATTTTTAATATTCACGTCACAAGCAAATGAGAATACAATTGAGGTTCGTGTTGAGGATGAAACAGTTTGGCTTACACAAAAATTGATTGCTGAACTTTTTAGGGTGGATGTAAGAACAATAAATGAACACCTGAAAAACATTTATGCTCAAGGAGAATTGGTAGAGGAAGTAACTATCCGGAAAAACTGGATAGTTCAAAAAGAAGGAAATAGAGATGTGGGCAGGAATGTTTTGTTTTACAATCTTGATGCTATCATATCAGTTGGTTACCGTGTGAATTCATTAAGGGCAACACAGTTCAGACAATGGGCAACAGGAGTTCTGAGGAATTTTGCAATTCGTGGGTATGTTTTGGATAAAGAAAGACTAAAGAACGGTACTTTCTTAAATGAAGAGTATTTTCACCATCTGCTTGATGAAATAAGAGAAATACGGGCTAGTGTCGTGTCAACCATAAACTTGCGGATCCTGCGCTGGTAAAATTTCCGTATTACTGCGTTGTCGTCGGCTTATCCGGCACTTACATGTAAGTGCCGGACGCACCTCCTCCGCCTTGTAATACGAAAATTTTCCTCACCGGATAACCCACAGTTCATGGTTGACACGACACTAGCAAAGAAAATTTTATCAGAAGATTACCGATATTTATGCAACTGCTTTGGATTATAATCAACAAACCAAAATAACAAAGGATTTCTTCAAAACTGTACAAAACAAGCTGCATTTTGCTATTCATGGAAATACTGCAGCAGAGGTTATCTATAATAGAGCAGACAGTACCAGGAAGCATATGGGATTGACAACCTGGAAGAATGCACCTCACGGTAAAATTGTAAAGAGCGATGTTTCTATAGCAAAGGACTATCTCACAGAAAAAGAAATCAAATCTTTAGACCGTTTTGTAACCATGTATCTTGATTATGCAGAAATGCAAGCTGAGAGAAATATTCCTATGACAATGGAAGACTGGGCTAAGAAGCTAAATGCATTCCTGCAATTTAATGAAAAGGATATATTACAAAATACAGGAAAGGTGACGGCTGCTATTGCAAAAGAATTTGCAGAGAGTGAGTTTGAAAAATACCATATTATCCAAGACAGGATTTTCCAGTCTGATTTTGATAGATTGACTAACAGTATTAAGGATGATGAAAAGTAGCTCAGGATTTTACAAAATTACGCCGCTTTTATGTATCTGCGGAAAGTGGCTTGGCAAGGCTGGATTTATTCCTGATCAGGAGGTTAGTGTGGAAGTAAGAAAGCATGGGGAATTGGTAGTTAAACTACTTATAGCAGACGAAACAGAATAGAGTAAATTCAATGGAGAACAAAAGATTGTGTTTTCAACAGATGAATGACTTGCTAAATCAGCAGGTCTTTTTTTCTTCTGAAGTTGTATATAGGTAGTTATTATCTGATTGTTGGAGATTTTATTTTTTTAGTAAAAATAGCATATATCAAAAGATAAGAAGCTATACTAAAAATAATAATTAAAAAAATACCATTATATAGAAGGATTTTAAACGTACATGTCGAATAATCTCTCAATAAGGTTAATGTGGAAATATAGTAATAGTACTGTCAGATATTATTTAATAGACTAATGCATATAGGTTAGAAGGACATAATGATTATGTCTATAATGGGAAGTACCAATAAATTGTATAAGTACTTTTCTATGATAAATATTTAAGTTATTTAATTGAAAGAAGTGAAGAAATGAGTAAGAATAGAAAGAAGGGTAATATCATTTTATTAGAAAACCTACAAATATTCGAAGACTCACTCTCAACGTTTACCTTAGATACTCCACTTGATAAAAATGGTTGGTCTTTCTTTGAGATTAAATCAGAGGTAGGAATTGACGTGAATTGTAAGGTGTCAAAACAATCTACTTGGGTAGTTTGGTACAAAGAGAATCATAAAATAAGTATAACTTCCATACGTAAAAAAATCATGAATCTACTAGAAGCTAATAAGCACTTTGCAAATGACGAAATATGTGACATATTTCTTGCTACCTTCTCAATGTTTAGCGATATAAAAAATCTGCTGTTGAAAGAATAAACCTAATTTTGACTAAAATTGTAGATGCAGAATTAAGCCAATTTTTCACATTTATACACCAATTACCAATGAGAGATTATACGACGTTTGGAGATTTTAATATCGAAAGTTTTACCATTGGTTCATTTCCGTCAGATATAGTTGAAAGCAGGTGCTTGAGAGCAGGTTCAGATTATGCAATAAGATATAAAAATCATTTTAATGATTTCTGTTTATCAATATATAAAGAACCAAAAAAGTGTAAGGTACTAAATTGGTATGATATAGCTAAAGAAAATAACGTTAATCTGTTGTTTAATAGAGAAGTATATTCACTTATTGACTATTATTTTTATGTGATGTCGCAACAAAATTTTGAATTGTTCTTCAATGAACTGAAGGTATTACAAGAAATACCCCAGGCTTTTGGCAGTGGATGGCTTGATACTGATGCTATGATGCAGTTGTTTGACACTCAATGGTTATCTATATGGTTAGATATTGGAGGTAAAGAATGTGGATGGGTTAGTCCTGGAGTAATTGGTTTAGTACAGGTTGATCTTGGTGGGTTTCATATTGGATTGCCTTATGTCTATTCTGAGCTTAAGAAGCACTTTGGTAATTGGGAAAAATCAACTGAGTTATTTAATGTTATAAGATTATATTGTTCTTATCTTGCTAAAGCAAGAGTCAGCGAACATGCTGGAAACATTGCAGATGCTTTACTTAATTATGTAATTGCACTCGATTTATTACTTGGTGAAAAAGGTAGTTCTACAGATAGCTTTTCAACACGCTGTGCAGCACTTACCTATCTTACACTTGGTCGATCTTATAATAATTTAGTACGTGACTGCAAGCAGGTTTATGATGCACGTAGTAGATATGTGCATGAGGGCAAGGTACCTGAGTATAATACAATTGAGAAAATCTATAAAGTTAGTAGAGAAATCGCATTTTGCCTTTTTAGACTCAATAAAAATGCATGGGGTAATGAATCTGGATTTCATATATTGATATATTAGTTGCAAAAATTAATGCAGAACAGCAACCGTCTATAGATGACTATCTAAATGCTGGAGTTGCTCAATGTGGAGAATACTGTTATCTAAACTTGCTTAATGGTTTATCTATAAAAGATAGCGATTGAATTAATAATTGTTACAATGTAAGTCATATTACAACAATAGTAAGTGGTATTATCCATATAGTGAGGACAAGCGCTGAACTTCAGAAAAGGCTAATAATGGGTATTTGGTGAGAAGTTTGTTACTGAGGAAGAATTGCCTGCTTTAGAAGTCCACTTGACGAATTAACTATAGAGGGATAATATGTAAATATGGTTTATCTGAACATAATGTTCATTTAAGCAAACCCAGTTAATTGCTAAAGAGAATAACTGAAAACAGCTTGATAAAATGATTAAAATGGGAGGATTAAGACATGGCTAGATGCACAGCACCAGTAAGAGGTCATCGCTCAGCGAGCGCTGCAGCGAAGTGCCCTGCATGCAGTGGCCGCTATGGCCGCTACAGCAGCTACGGGTCGTTCTCGTCCCCGTCCTACTTCTCGTCGGGGAGTAGTGGGGTTGGACAGAGAAGTGATGGCGGATCCGGCAACAGCACAAGGCCGCGCTGGTCGCCAGCCGGTTCGTCTGTGGCGTACACGCCTGCCGAGGTAAGGGCACTCACTCCAGTCCGCCGAAGTGTCGAGGATCGAGCGTCTTTACTTGATCCTCGGGACGTCTTTCTCTGCCATGCATGGGACGACCGGGGAGGCGCCGCCAAGGAGCTACACGATTTGCTCGAGTCACGAGGTGTCTCAGTCTGGTTTAGCGAGAAGGATGTCGCTCTTGGCACGTCGTTGCTTCGCGAAATTGATAAGGGACTAGCGAAATCGCGAGTCGGGATCGTTCTGGTCACCCCTGCGCTGCTGCGCCGCCTCCGAGGAGAGGGGATAGCCGACAAAGAGCTTTCGGCACTCCTGGCGCGTGATCTGCTCGTTCCCATCGTGCACAACACATCCTATGAAGATCTCCGCGAGGTCAGCCCACTACTCGGCTCGCGAAGCGGCCTGAGCACTGTGGAAGATACGATGGCAAATGTCGCTACGAAACTCGCCGAGTTAGTTGCCCTTTAACTCTATTTCAGCACTGGTCTGGGTGGTCGTTGACAAGCAGTAGCAGTTGGTATATCGGTTGTCGGTATTAGAGTACTTCATGTTCAAGTCTCCGTGACTGTGCGCTCTAGCTATTCATTCAAGTCGACGCTGCCTCAGCGGCGCACTGTCTGTCCTGGACGGGGCAATCCTTTATGCTGTCCGCCCATTCGTCGCATAACAAAACACTCAGCGCAAGGGGCACAGCAGGAAGTAAGTCTCTAAAGCCCGTCAGGAGGTCATTTTGCCCACATGTCTCAGCCTAGCCGAGTCGGTCGCCGCATTAGCCCGCGAAGTCTCGCTGGGCATGAGCGACTCCCTGTAAGGTTCGATGTTCATGTTTTTAAACGATACTTTGATAACCCCAAATATAGTGTATTTTATTCAGATTATCGTGGTTCAATTTCAATAAAAGATGAATATTTTGAAAGTGAATATGTTAAAAACTTTGGGCTTGCTTACAATAAGAAAAAATCCTGAAAAGCGCGCAATTGTTGCTTTTACTGCTGATTTAGCAAAACTATCCGGTAAAGCGCAAAGCCATTGGCATTCATTACTTCTACATAAATTCGGAGGATTATTATCCAAATGATGTTTTGTAAAGAATCTTATACGTGGAGAGAGGGTAGAAAACATATCTATATTTGATGCCTTATTAATGGAAATCCATTTAATTAATAAAATGTGTGAATGTATTGAAATCCTAAAAATGTTTAAGGAAGAATTAAAATCAACACAATGAGTAATGAAGATAGGCCAATTAATTATCATACTGTTTTGCTTCCCACGAGGAATAACTATTATAGCTTTATAAGTACTATTGAAAAATTTGTTATTAATAATCTTAAAACTAAAACTTTCACCACAGATTCACTACTTATAAAAGAAGTGGGAAGTAAAACTGATAAGGGAAATAACAAAGGAACAATAGTATTACTAAGTGAATGGTTTTCACAAAATGTTAAGGCTGAAGAAATGATAAAAAAATAATTGCACCATTGAAAAATCTTAGAAAAATCAGACAAAAACCAGCGCATGAGCTATATACAAATATTTATGATGAAAAAATTTGGATAGATCTAAAGAAACTTATGCACAATGTATATTCTGCTGTTAGAGCAATTCGGCTATTGATAGCAAATCATCCATTGGGTGGACATGTGAAAATCCCAGAAGTGATTATTGATGGCAAACATATTGTGCAATACTAAAAGCGTTATCAACTTCGCCTAACACTATTTTCACGCTTCTGGCGTGTTCACGGGTCGTTGCTACCACACTGTCTCACCGGGCGACACGTCACCGGCTAAAGGGAAAATATTCGGTGGTGCGGTTCGTCGGAAGTGAAAACGGATTGTAACGATATAACTCTAACTGAGGATTAGGCTGTTTTTTAAACTTCCCATTATCCATATAATAAATAGCTGTAAGCGTGTTTTGATTTCATTAAAGAATAAAATTAACAAAGAAGTATAAAAAGTGATAACCACACTAACGTGTTTGTCACTTTTTTTCTGTCTTTAATCATCATAAACAAAAACAGCAGGGCGTGATGCCCTGCTTTAAAATATATAGCGGAGTAGGGGGCTTTTCTAAAGGCAAGTTTCGCCTTCGTCAGCCGGTCGCGCTGCGGTGTGCTGCCTTCGTCAAACTTGGCGGGCAAAGCCCTGCACCCCTTTCTCCTTAAAAAATCAAATGGAGGTATCACAAAATGGCAAGAGA
The DNA here is from genome assembly GCA_028280575.1 of Clostridia bacterium. Taxonomy (GTDB): domain Bacteria; phylum Bacillota; class Clostridia; order Acetivibrionales; family STF1-152; genus JANQLN01. The sequence continues at coordinate 545 of JANQLN010000115.1, read as the reverse complement.
AAAAAGAATAACCGTAAGATATTCCGACGAGGAGTATTAGAAAGTGAAACACAAATCCCTCTCCAGCTGCATGGTTATCAGCGAATATGTCCGTACAGCTTCACTGCAAAAAGAAATCATAATCATAGATGGCCTTGTAGATTTTGCAATGCAGTTTCGGAGAATCGGTGCAAACCTGAACCAGCTGGCAAGGCTTTGTAATAGAGTAAGGCTAACATGCCTGGAGCTTGGAGATGTAAAAAAAGGGTTGAAGGTATATGGCGACAGTTAAATTTACTAACTCGAAACAGCATTGATGATGATGGAAAGTAGCTCTTATGATTAATTATATAACTGCTTTGTGCATGACTCACAATTATATTAACAAATACCCTCCATGTGAAATATCGTACTAATATGGGCATGTAATTGCCTTTATCAGTGATGATAATATCTGGTGAGGGGGATGAATATTCTTGTGTTTCAGTACCGGGTGTCCGGTGCGGTGGATACCGCCTGTCCGGACATACGATACCGTAGCTAGATATTATTCGCTAAGGTGTTTG
>JANQLN010000101.1 GCA_028280575.1 Clostridia bacterium | reverse complement strand
GGAGTGTTCTTTTCGGAACTAGAAAAGACTTTAATTAAGTTGAAAGTTGAAAAAAGAAAGCGTGGTAATCGGCTTCAATTATCAAGAATTTAAGTTAGTCCATATTGGGCAGAGCCCTCATCGCGGTATCAGAGCGCAAGTCTGTCCTCGAAGTATATCATAACCTGGCTGTATACCAACCCCCAATCCCGGACTGGCATCGACCATTTCTTTTGTATTTCCTTAACCGACAAATACACGACCTTTCGTATAGAGTCATCGGTTGGGAAAATGGCCTTTGTTTTCGTGAACTTGCGCACCATCCTGTGATACCCCTCCACCGAATTGGTGGTATAAACTAACTTACATATTTCTTGAGGATATTCAAAGAATGTGGAGAGTCCGGCCCAATTCTTGTCCCAAGACCTCATGATCGAAGGATACTTCTTATCCCATTTTTCCCTAAATTCTTCTTTTGCATACTCGGCATCGTCAAGATTTACCGCCCCGTATATTTTCTTGAGGTCTGCGCATACTGCCTTTCTGTCCTTGTATGGTACAAACTTGGCCGAGTTGCGCACTTGGTGGACAATGCAAAGCTGCTGTTTCGTCTTCGGAAATACAGCGTTTATAGCTTCTCCAAGCCCTTTCAGGTTGTCATGGCAAGCGATGAAAATGTCTGCGACTCCACGCTTTTTTAGCTCAGCGCATATACTCGCATAGAATGACGCACTTTCGTTTTCACTTATCCACGTCCCCAAAATCTCTTTCCTGCCTTCCATGTCTATACCCAGCACTGAGTAAACACATTTGTTGATTATCTGTCTATCCTTCCGGCTCTTTAACACAATCCCGTCAAAGTATATAACCGGGTATATGGATTCAAGGGGGCGGTTTTGCCACTCATTGACTTCAGGCAGTATTGTGTCCGTGATCTTAGAAATCAGGCTCTGAGGAACCTCTGCACCATAAATCTCGCGAAGATTGTCCTCGATATCACGCTGGCTCATGCCTTTTGCGTACATTGCCATAATTTTTTGCTCGATTTCATCAGTCCGAGTCTGCCTCTTTTGGAGGACTTTTGGCTCAAATTCACCATTGCGGTCTCGGGGTATCACAATTTCACTTTCGCCGTAGTCGCTGATGATGCTCTTGTGGTTGTAGCCATTGCGGGAATTGCCTGAATTGTTTCCTGTTACGTCATGTTTTTCATACCCCAGATGTCCATCCATCTCTGCTTCAAGCATTTGCTCAATCGTCCCTGCAAACAGACGCTTTAATTTCGACTGAATGTCCCCTGTACTTTTACAGTCCTGCATTAGATGACTGACCATTTCCATTTCCTTTTCACTAAGGATGTTTTTCGATGTTTTCATAGTATAACCTCCATTCTTTTATGTGGAGATTATTACCATTTACACGGATGATTATTCAGTCTCAAAAGGCAATGACATTGTGCACTTTTTACAACAACATTAAAGCCTGTAAATCCTTAGATATCAATGTTTTTCAGCCTCTTCATATCTCTCAAGTGTCAAATATGGGATTATACCATAAAAATAGATGTACACAATAAAATATTTAAGCTATCGCTGATTGTGCTTGCTTGAGATTTGCGACCATTGTTCTGTCATTTTTTACATAAACGACATTCAGCAATTCCTTAACAGTCTGAGGATTAAATTCTTTAAGATTCAAAACACTGCAAATAAAGGTCTTCAACTTTGCTTCGGTTACAGCAGGTGAGTGTTTACATATTTCTTTGCCATGTTTAACTCGGTTGGCACAGCGCCAAACCACTTCACCGGAATTACGGGTAATTCTGCGATAGTTGGCTCCACATTCAGTGCAAACTAAAAGACCACTCAGTACATTCTGTGAATTATAACGGGTGGCCCTTCGCTGTATTCCATATTCTCCGAGTTCCTGATTAGATCGGCTAATCTTTGCATTCTGAACCTTGAGAAATAATTCGGGATCAATAATGTAAGGGATATATTTGATATTAGAGAGCAATTTGTCGATTGCGGCACGCGTCCATTGTTCCTTTCCTAATGTACAAATTGCACATAAAATATTCTTCATCTATATGAAACATGCTGTATTTAAACACAAAAAAAGACAAACCCACTTTTATTTATGTTAAAAAAACAGGTTTGTCTACTCTGTAATGTGTGAACAAAATAGATGCAGCTTGTATACATATTAAAATCAGAGGCTTTGTGAAAATACAATCTTCATTTTACTTCCACTTTTCCACTTGCGAGACCATTTCCCTATAATTCTATATCTCGCGCTCCTATTACTGATTCTCTCTGTTTTCCTGTATGTTTCATACCCTTGTCAGTTCATCCCTGAACGCCGGTCTATTTGCATATTTTGTGAAAAGCTTCTGCTTGATTTCTAACGCCTGACCTTTTCCTCCTGCTTTTTTCAAATTCCGAATAATTGCACAAACTCCTTGGTAATCTCTTCTGTTGCCAGCCCTTGATGCAGTTTGCTCTATATGTTTCAGAAACAAATCATACACTTCATCCTTAAATTCTGGAATAATATGCTTATAGTAAAATCCAATCGATGAGGGATTTTTTTTAATATACTCAAGTAGCTTTTCCTTTTCCCCCTCCTCTATCAAAACACGGGTATAAATGTCTGTATAAATTTTTTTCTGGTTTTCCAACAGAAAAATAATTTTAGGATATACATTCGTCCATTCATTTAGATCATAGGTGCTTTTTAATTTCATATAAAATTCGAAGCTTCCATCTAAAATAAAATCCATTGCTAATCCACGCTGTTCGTCAAGCTTCCCTGAAAGCCTATATGCATTATAGCGATACTTCTTCCATCTATCCACAAGACCCGGCAGACCTTTATCCTTTGTTTCCCCATCAAGAGCAAGCTTAATTACCTTATCATAATCCTTCCTCTGCATCGCCTGCTCTATTACCATTTTTATAAAACTCGAGAAATGGAGATTTTGCATAATAAACTCCTGTGCCTTCTCCTCCCCATCATTCTGCAAAATCATATTGTATCTTATTTGATACACCTTTTCTACAAAATAGTTACTGCTCCAGGACTTAGTTCCTTCATTTTTCTCCAGTAATGTCATATTCTTTTCTAATTGACTCCTTAAGTCCAGCGTGTCAGATAATCTTGAACAGATCTCAAGGTAGTTAAGTCTCCAGTCGGCCCAACCATCATAACGTTTGTGAAAGGACTCTTTTATTAAATTTTCAAATACAATATTTTTTTCTGATAAGCTTAATTCTATATTTTCAGTAATTTCATCAATAAGGATGAACCCTCGTTCAATTACTCCACCAATTGTTCCACTGGAATCATCGGCATTTTGAATCAGGTCTACCATTTCTCCCACTACACACAATGCAAGGTTCACAGCATGGACTATTCTACCTTCTTCAAATGCCGAATCAATTTTATCAAGCACAAGTTCTGCACCATATACAGCATTGTAAGTTTCTCTGTAATTTACATAACCATGACGGTCGGAATTGTTTCTAATATAGGTATGTATAAGTGAAATGGCTTTTAAAATTTCCTCTTCATCATCTCCATCACCAAACTCCATCAATATTCGCTGCTTGACTTCATCATTTTCAGATGCAATTCCCACAAGAAAGTCTACAAGCTCTTCTTTTGTCCTTATCGATAGCATTTGCTCCATATCAGGCTCGTAATTCTCCCTTATTACCGAGTGTTTAACTTCCGGTTTCTTTGATATCGTATTTTTGTTTGCAGGATTCTTCTTTCCGGGTGCATTACTCTTCATATCCTTTAAGGTAAGAAATACCGCCACCTGATGTTTGCAATATTCTCCCATATCATAGGGACAATCACAAAGTGTCTCAACAATATTTAGATTCGAATCAAGCTCAACATCAATGTTGTATGTTTCAGTTCCTTCAATCTCTGCCACAAATATGCGTTTTTCTGTTTCTTTTACAAAAGTGACATGACCGTTTTCATAATAATCATATCCACGTAAATATATTATTCTATCAATGTAACTTTCAAAGTTATTCAAGTTTATCAAAATATTGTACCATCCTTCATAAGATAATCTATAACTTTCTGAATTTCAATCCGCACCTTTTTGTAATCAATATCCTTCCATACTTTCAGCAACGGTATAAACCTCGCATTTCCGGTTAGCTTTATTTTCTCAATCAATAACAGTATCATCCCTCTGTTCCTATCCTTTAACTTCTGAACAAAACTGTAATCCCTCACCTCAAAAATTTTGTGTTATATTCTTTGCCATCAGAAGCAGTTCGTCGGAATTTCCGACATACTGAAACTTCATCTAATTCACCTTCATTGAATATATTTTTTAAATGTTCTGTAATGGTTGAACGACCCTTTTTATAAAGGGTTGCAAGCATATCCTGAGTTAACCATACATTTTCATCAGCAACCAAAACATCAATAGAATTTTCACCTTTTTGTGATGTGAAAATCAAGAATTCTGCTGTGCTGTTGCGAATTTGAAGTTTTTTATCTCTACTCCTAGCCATTTTTGTACTCCCTTTCTGCACCAAAAGTGTTACAATACATTTATTAATAATCGACTTCTTTCGACAAAAAATCATGGAAAGTTAGGTCAAAAAAGATGTCGTCAATAAGCTGATCTCTTGTCTTTCATACAAGGGGATGTAAGATAATGCCCTTGTATTTTATGGTAGTTCTGGAATAAACCATATCGTCTTATCCTTAAATAAAAGCACTTACAAAACGGCATGGCATGTATAAATAAACCTTGATTACTCTATAATGCAAAAGTGATTCTTTTTTTCAATCTCGCGTTTAATATTCACAGAAGCTTTTCCGTTGATTTCAGCGGCATATGACAGCTCCTTTTGAATATATTTACATATGGACTTGCTGCTCTTAAGTTCCTCCATCAGGTATTTGTCATCCGTTTCTACAATGGTAATCTTCCGGATTCTGATTCTTTTACTCTCCCGTTCCCAGTCCTCCAAGGTCTTCCTCACATTGTCAGGCAATGTATTATCGCAGTGCCTTTCAAGGTATTCTATTATTTCACGTACAGCAATGCCGCTATCAAGAGCATTCACAATAGCCTTGAAATTCAGACAGTAAATGTTTGCGGCATCGTCGGCAATTTTTTTGGCAAAGCGATCAAAAAACAGATTATGAACTTGTTTATGCATGCCTTCGGAAATTATGATATCAAAGTTTGGCTGCACAACAAAGCCAGAAGCCTCTTCCTCTGCAATCGGCTTATACTTGTCTGTAGCCCCTATGACAAAAGCCCCCATTGGCGTTAATTTGAAAAATTCCAGGGAAAGATATTCTGTTTCATGGTCGCCGTAATCACTGTAATGACAACCTTCAGCGACAGCAGCGTCAATAATTCCCATGGTATGCAAATATTCAAGTAACACAACCTCAACAAACCGGCCTTCTATTTCATGCCATCCCTGCATTCTTGCATAGTAGTATCGATCATATTCACTATATGACAGAATCTCCCCGACCTGCTCTGTAAGATAATACCGATCAGTCTTTTTAATATTATTTTGGAATTCACTCATAGAAATCCATTCATTTATAGGACATGTGCGTAGGTGCTTTAAAACCGTTTCCCTGCATTTTTTAAAATGTGGATGATACGCAGTCTTGATTTTAAGCTCTCTAATCCGATCCAGTTCATTGATAGCAGAGGCTTCAATATAGGCGTTCATCAATGTGGTGCACATTTCAACAGGGTTTTGTTTCACGATATCCCCAGATTTAAGCGTCAAGACCACCGAACCTTTTTCCACACTGATAATGCCGCTTGAGATGAGCAGCATATATAGCCCAAAAATTCTTGTCGTCTCCTTGACATTTCTAATCTCCTCAATACCTTGCTTCCAAACTAATATTTCTCCATACCCAAGCACATTATTAATCTTGACTGCTGCAGATTTGGTCAACATTGAGGTTTTTTTTGTAACGGAAAGTTTTGCAGTATTAATCAGCCGGATCAACTTAATAAAATCGTCTTTAAAGCCTTCCCGTAAAACTATCTCGCCGATAATTCCATCCTTGGGGCTGAACTTTTCCACAGGTGTATACTTTATTTCAAATGGTTTTACATGCTTTCTCAGTATAGTCAAAAAATCTTCCGGTATGAACAATTTTTTGAGGAAAAGGACTCTGGCAGGCGAATTCTTGCCAAAATAATCTGTAAAATATTCCTTTGATTGACTAAAATAATATGATCTATCCGATTTTGAAGCTTTAAAATTATGTTTTTTTACAATTTTTTCAATTTCGTCCTCTCCAAGCGGTCCTGAGCTTCTGACACGCTCTTCAATCAGCTCCCTCTCAAATGAATTTAACCTTTTCAATACATCGACAATGTTGGATGAAAATGAATAATATTTAACAAGTTCATCCACCATTTTAGCCTTCTGTTTCGGGAAAGGCCTGATGCCCGCTAACCGCCCCAGTTTAGGTAAAGAAACCTCATTATAAGGAGAGCTTTGTGATGGTAATTCCCATAAATAATCCCGTATTGTGCTCATTTTTAGTAACCTTCCTTTTAATTTAATAGAATATTTCATCCAGGTAATCAGGGTTTATAATATGGTATCGGTACCCCTGCTCGGTTAAGAACCGCTGTCTGTTTGCAGCAAACTCCTGTTCCCTGCTTTCTGCTGTTACCAAGTTGTAAAAATAGGCTCTGTTTTCTCCCTGTTTTGGCCTCAAAATCCTTCCGAGCCGCTGTGCTTCCTCCTGTCTGGATCCGAAAGTGCCGGATATTTGTATCGCAACGCTTGCATCCGGAAGGTTGATCGCAAAATTTGCCACCTTAGAGACAATCAAAACCTTTATCAAGCCTTTTTTAAAATCATTATACAGCCTTATCCGCTCGTCATTAGAGGTTTTGCCGGTAATAATGGGTGCCTTTATTTCTTCTGCAATCATATTCAACTGCTCAATATACTGGCCGATGATAAGAACATGGTCTGACCTGTGCTTTTCAAGCAGCCTTTTTATAATCGGGATTTTTTCGGGATTTTCTGATGCAATTCTGAATTTCTGCCTACTGTCACTGATCGCATAATCCATCCTTATGCAATCAGGCATCCGTACCCGCAACTCAGTACAGGATGCACAGGCGATCCAACCTTTGCTTTCAAGAGTTTTCCACGGCATATCATATTTTTTAGGACCTATCAGACTGAAAACATCCTCCTCCAAGCCATCTTCCCGAACCAAAGTCGCCGTGAGCCCTAGCCTTCTCTTTGCTTGTATCTCTGCTGTTATTCTGAAAACTGGTGCAGGGAGTAAATGCACTTCATCATAGATAATGAATCCCCAGTCTTTTTTGCTAAATATATCCAAATGATGGAATTCGCCTGATTTATCGTTTCTATACGTAAGAATCTGGTATGTAGTAATGGTAACAGGCTTTATTTCCTTGATTTCACCGCTGTACTCGCCTATACAGTCCTCGGATATTGTCATCTTATCCAGCAATTCGTCTCTCCATTGCCGCAGGGCAGTTATATTGGTCGTCAATATGAGTGTTTCGCATTGGAGTATGTCCATAGCAGCCATTCCAACAACCGTTTTACCCGCTCCGCAGGGCAGCACTATAACACCACTTCCCCCACTGTCCGAACCGCCGGCATGGAAAACATCTATAGCTTCTATTTGATAGTCCCTCAAGCTAAACCTTTGGACAAATTCATCAGATTGTTTGAATGACAGGTCAAAATGAGTTCCGGCTGAATACCCTGCCAAATCCTTGACAGGAAATCCGATTTTTATCAACAGGTGCTTGATATGGCCTCTGGAGCCCTTGTCAATGGTAAACCTACAAGGATTGCTATTGTCTGTGATATATAGTGCAATCTTCTTATTGGCGGCTATTTCAGCCATCAGGTATCTGTCCTCAGAAGATAGCACAAGCTCATTATTATAGCACTCAAGCCTTATTTTCCCATACTTTTTGACATTATCATCAATATCTGCCCTTACATTTTGAGGCAAATCAAATTTTCCATATTTCTCCAGTGCATCTATGATATATTCTGCGCTCAATCCACTGGATGCAGCATTCCATAGGGAGAGCGGTGATATTCTATATGTGTGGATAAACTCTGGACTTTTCTCAAGCTCGGCAAATCTCGACAATTCATCTCTAGCCTCTTCATATAGGGAATGCTTCACTTCCAGAAGCACCGATTTGTCTCCCTGTACAATCAATGGGTTTGATGGATTATATGCCATTCATGTTTCTCCCTTTAATCAATCGGTATTTTTGCTTTTGCTGTTTGGACATCAAAGTATACCATCCCAACAAAGCCCAGTTGAAATTGTAGGATGCAGGTAGCCTCTCAGGAATGTTGGACGATGCTTTAAATTTAACTGTACCATCAAATATTATACCGTACAAGTAGTGAAAATACAAATACAAACACAAAGGCAGTCAACACTCAATCATACACATATAACCTCCTGCTTGACGACAACATCCGGCTGAAACTGGACTTCTGCTTTACTTTCGCAGATACCCCTGACCGATTGAATCAGTCTGCTTAAAATAAGTTATATATACAGAATCCCTTTCATTCTAAAAGGTATTCCCACAAACTAATTTATAAATGGAAAGAAGCCAATTGCAACAGCAATCGACTTCTTTCGACATAATTCATTGGTGGAGGCGAGGGGAATCGAACCCCTGTCCGAAACCATATCCTCAAGAGTTTCTCCGGGTGCAGCTGCTGTTTTAAAATTCCCTTAGCATAACGCCCAGCAACATGCTTTATGCTTCGGTAGCTTCATAGGACCTGTCCGGCCTCAAAGCTTTGGCCGGATGGTTTTAGAGTTTGACCTTCCCACTCAAAAGGCCTGACTTAATGACGCCGGTTATCCGGGATGCAGGAACCCCGGGCCGACGGGCAGCCTATATTAGGCTGCAGCTAAAGCGAAGTTATCGTTTTTAGCGTTTAATTTAAAATTCTCGTTTTTTTAAGAGGCCAACGAGAATCCTCTACCCGCTTCTCAAGTTTCAACAATCCCGTCGAAACCAATACGCCCCCATGTATTCAATTGATAGTTCGTCCAGCTTATTACTTTAAACAACAAAAAGCCTTTTCATAAAAAGTATCCTTTATCAATTGTTATTTGATTTAAGCCTTCTGTCAATTTCCCGGTCAGCGTCTCTTTTTGCTACGTCCCTGCGTTTATCGTAAAGCTTTTTTCCTTTTGCAACGCATAGCTCAACCTTTACCCTGCCCCTTTTAAAGTACAGCTTCAGAGGCACAAGAGAAAGGCCCTTTTGCTGTGTGTATCCAATAAGCCTGTTTATTTCCTGCTTATGCAGCAGGAGCTTTCTATCCCTCACAGGGTCCTTGTTGAATATATTGCCCTGCTCGTACGGACTTACATGCATACCGTGGACAAATGCTTCCCCATCCCTGATGCTTGCATAACTATCCTTAAGATTAGCCTTGCCAAGCCTTATTGACTTGACTTCAGTACCGGACAGAACTATACCTGCTTCAAACGACTGCTCTATAAAATAGTCATGCCTTGCTTTTTTGTTTTGCGCTACCACTTTTATATCTTCCCTACCCATGCCATACCTTCTTTTTTAATGGTAAAAATGACCCTCTTAAAAAGGGCCTGGGAGCCTTGAAGTCCTCAATATTAGCTGCACATACATTATAGCATTTTTATCCCCAATGTCAATACAGCAAATTTTTTTGAGTTTCCCTTCTTTACAAGCAAAATGCTCTTTGCCAAAAAAGAATGGGGTGTTTAAATTAATTATTTATTATATGCGGCTTTTCTTTTACGGTATTTACTAAATACTGATATAAATATAAGTAACATAATAGACACCAGTGAAATGATTAAACCTAAAACAAATTTATCGGGAACAAATCTGAGCTCAATCCTGTGTGCACCCTCAGGTAATTCAAAGCTTAAAAGACCGTCGTCAATGGGCATTGTTTCAACCTGCCGGTTATCAACCATTACCTGCCATCCCCTGTCATACGGTACGGTTATTACCATTAAACCGCTATTTTCCGCCTCAATATTTCCAATGATACGAGTATTTGAAAAGCTCTCAATATTAAGAGATTTTTCCTTCATTAAAAATATTGCCTCTTCAAAAGCAGCCAGATCAAGCCCGCTGGAATACAGCTCAAAGCTTCCGGATTCAGGAGCGTCCTCCTTAAAAACAAGCCGGACTTCAACATTGGTGCCGGCTTTGATAAAGCCGGGATTAATAATGGTAGAACGCGTTGCATTAAAATTGATCTCCTTGTTCCCTGCCTTTACAATTCCGCTGCTGAAAATCCTTGAATTCACATCCAGATACAGGTAAACCTGCCGGTCCCGGTTGACCTCAATCTTTATTCTTGCGGTAGACTTTGCGTCTTCATTGGGGCGCTTATACCTGTAATATTGTGTCATTGTGGATTTAAGCTCCAGGTTTGTATTATATCCCTGTTTTTGATTAAGGGGGATAAAAATATTCTCTATTCCCGTAATATTATTTATAAGTGAGCTTTGAACATCAAAAGGATTGGCTCCCCTGCTGCTCCATTTACCAAGCTCGCCGGGGACTAAAAATCCGAGAGAAAGCGCATAAGGATTTTTAAAAACAGTAATTTCATCGGCAGATGCAATTTTTTTGTAAATAAGTTCATCATGCTTTTCTGAACGGTGAACCAAATACTTTATGCCGAAAATTGAATCAAGCACTGCAGTTGATGCCTCATATTTATAGCTGTTTATACCGTTACTGTGATAACCAAGATTTTGCATCATTTTTACAGGCTTCTCAGGAAAGGTTGATGAAAAAATTGAAAGTCCCCTGTAGTTATAAAGGCATGGGTCATTGGTCGTCTTCGGAGGAATGATTTCCATACGGTAAAAATCCCTATCGGATATGGAAATTTTTTCAATCTCCCTGCGAATATTCTCTACTTCCTTACCGCTTGTATATCCGTTTCTTCCTGCATAGCTTTCAGCCTTATCAACTTCCCATATGGTCATTATTGTACTTGACGAGACTTCAGCTATTACAACGAGTAAAAATGCCAAAGCCAGGGTTTTTGGTTTTATGGAACTGCACCTGTTAAGTGTCAGGACCCCAGCATATACTATGACGAAAGCGATGCTCATATAAAGGGCAAGATGCTCGGGGGGATTTTTATCAAGCTTTTGAGACAAAATAATCAAAACAATAATTACAGAGCTTATAGCTCCGATTTGTTTACCAGAAAACTCTTTTAAGCTTTTGAAAGCAGGATAGCATATTGACAGAATAAGGAAAATGTATACAAATGAATACCTGTATGGAAGCTGGTTGGGATAATGGAAGCCGTTCCATATGAAGTCCAGTATATTCATATTAAAGCTGATGATTAATATAAATATCAGCACCATATGTGCAAGCTTTTCCCGTAAGGGAATACTCCTGCTGAAAAAATAAACGGGTACCAGTATTAAAACTGCGATTCCGCAGTACAAATTTGGCATACCTTCACGTATATTAAATGGAGCCAGTATAAAATGCCTGCTTATAAAATCAAATATATCAAAAAAATACTTCATTGTACTTGGCATTGCATCTCCTGCAGCCGAAGTCAGTTTGAGTGCAAAATATACAGGCAGGAGCAATCCTGCAGAAATACCGGCAGACAGCAGGGAAAAAAATGCGAATTGCCCGCATTTTTTAAAAACCAGGCCGGGATTTTTTATGCTGATATATTTAAAAAGGCACACAGGGAAGTAAAGGGCAATAAAAAAACATGCAAAGAATGCAAGGTAAAAATTCGATATTAGCATTAATGCCAATGCCATACAGAAAAAGATGCCGCGCCCGTCTCTTATCAGCCTTACAATTCCAAGCACAACCATAGGCAGTAAATAAACCACATCCATCCACATAATATTCCATGCATACGCAAGTACATAGCTTGACAGTGCATAAAAGAGTGAAAATCCAACCGCGGCTGCTCCCTGTTCCCGGTAAACACCTTTAAGATAATAGTTAAAACAAGCTCCGGCAAGCCCCGCTTTCAAAAGTATCAGTACCAAAATAGCTTCCGTAAGATAGCTTTTGGGAAAGAGAACCGCAATAAAATTCAAAGGGCTTGAAACATAATAGGCAAATTGTGGAAGGTAGCTTGTTCCAAGACCACCTGTCCATGAATATAAAGGGCTTGATAATGTAGTTATTTTATCCCTTAAGTCAGATATGAATGGGGCGTATTGGTGATAAAGGTCAATAATTAGTACATCCCATTTGCCAAAGGGGAAAATACCTCTGCAAGCGTATGCAATTCCAAGTATTATAACAGGAAGAAAAAATGACAGTAAAATCATACGTCTCTTCCAGGTAAACCTGCCAAACATTTTTGCAAATTGAATTAAGTATATCATAACATCCTCAACCATGTTCAAAAAAATCATAATACAAGCAAAATGCTCATTATAAAATGCATGCAAGGCTTTTGCCCTTCAAAATGACAAAATCCTTGCAGATTTTTCAAATCACTCAAATTTTACATTAAAACAGGCAAATATCCGGATGTTTAATGCTTTTTCCACACAGAATCCCGAGTGAAAGCAGGGGGGACAAAAAGCTTCACATAATTGTTTTTGCCCAGGGTTTCCCGGATATATTGCTATTCATAAATTTGAGGACCTGTATTGAAGGCTCCTATTACTTCATACATTCTTAATTATGTATTTTCACATAAATCAATAAATTTTGCAAGGAAAAATAATCAGGATATTTATTCCAATTGAAAAAAAGAATCAAAAACACCCGTGCTTTGAAAAAGTTTTAAACAAGATTTGGACCGTATTATAAATAAAGGCAGTAAAGCCTTTTAAATCCTTAATTGGCCGTAATTTTATTGCGTAAATCCTTAAGTATCCTTTTTTCTATCCTTGATACCTGCACCTGTGATATTCCGAGCATATCGGCAATCTGCATCTGGGTTTTCTCTTTAAAATACCTGAGCACTATAATCTGTTTTTCTCGCGGTTTCAGTGTATCAATCATTTGCTGAAGGGCAATCTTGTTAATAACATTTATGCTGCTGTCGTCCCCTTCCTGGGCGTCAATCCTGTCTATCAGGAGTGTTGGTGAAGAATCACCTTCATTAACGGGATTATACAAAGATTCCGGCATATATGTAGATTCTATTGCCATTACGAGGTCTTCGGTCTCTACATCAAGCTCCGAAGCCATTTCATTGACCGTAGGTTCCCTTCCCAGTTGTTTTGTCATTATTTCCTTTGTAACCCTTGCTTTATTTGAAAGCTCCTTTAGTGAACGGCTGACTTTTATTATACCGTCATCTCTTAAAAATCTTTTGATTTCTCCAATAATCATCGGAACAGCATATGTGGAAAATTTAACCTCGTAGTTTGCATCAAACTTCCGTATTGCTTTAATCAGTCCCAGGCATCCGATCTGGAAAAGGTCTTCGCTTTCATATCCCCTGTTGCTAAACCTTTTTACTATGCTCCATACCAGACCCACATTGTTTTCTACCAAAGTGGATTGAGCATCCTTGTCTCCTTTTTTGGCTTCCATTATCAGTCCAATATTATTTATATCATCATAATTGCTCATGGCCTATCATAAACCTTTCATAAACTGCTAACAAGTAAAGTTTAAAAAGAATGTCCCACCAGTGTACATTTTAGGATTCTTTTACATCAATAGATTTAAAAGTCTTATACATTGTAATAACAGTACCTTCGCTTTCGGCAGAAAGCACGTCAAGCTTGTCCATAAAGCTTTCCATAACTGTAAATCCCATACCGGATCTTTCCAGTTCAGGCCTGGAGGTATAAAGAGGCTGCCTTGCTAATTCCACATCTTCTATACCCTTACCGTTATCTTTTATTACTATCTCAACAGCATTTTTAAATAATTTGCAATACATTTCAATCCATCCATGGGAATTTTCATAACCATGTATAATGGCATTTGTGACAGCCTCCGATACGGCAGTCTTAATATCTGCCAGTTCTTCCACAGTGGGGTCAATCTGGGATACAAAGGCTGCCGCTGCAACTCTCGCAAATGCCTCATTATTTGATTTGCTTAAAAACTTTAAATTCATTTCATTGATAGGGTGCATTTTTTCCTCTCCCTTTGCCATAAACTTGGTGCTATTTGTTTAAAAACAGCTCCCTGTTATTTACCCGTATAAAATATATTTAAGGCAAATGCCTTTGCCAAAACCGTTTTAAGTATTTTGATGCCGCCTAAAAAGCTTATAATGATTCAAAGGCTTCATTTACACTTGTAAATACCGGCATCATTTTATTGATGCCGGCCATTTCAAGAATCTTTGCTATCCGGCTGTCTTTAACAACCAGTACGGTTTCTCCATTCATGCTTTTAACATTTTTATAACGCCCTATAATGAGTCCAATACCGGAACTATCCATAAAACCGGTATCGGAAAAATCCATAATAAGGTTTTTATTTGTGGCCTTTATTATTTCATAATCCATTTTTTGCCTCAAATAGCCGGTTGAGTGGTGGTCAAGCTCACCTGCAACTTTTGCTATAAGGGTAGGGCCCCTGTTTGAGAATTTTACTTGCAAGTCAAAATCCCTCCTGGTTAATAATCCGTAACACATATTTACCTTGGTACTTTATTCTTCATTGAATATTTATTCTCCTTCAAAAAAAAATGACATGTTTTGTAGAAATCAGCGGTTGGAAGGTGTGATTTTTGAAAGCTTTTTTTAAAATAACCCTTTAAAGCCCTCTGTTATTAATCTTTGAGGATTTCTTCCGCTAATTTATCTATTTTTCTGAGCCTGTGATTCACTCCTGATTTACCCAGAGGAGGATTCAACATATTTCCCAATTCCTTTAAATTTGCATCTGGAAATTCAAGCCTTAATAAAGCTATCTCCCTTAAATTATCGGGCAGGCTGTAAAGACCCTTTTGCTTTTGTATCAATTTTATATTTTCCACCTGTCTTACGGAGGCATTAACAGTTTTTTCAAGATTTGCAGTTTCACAATTGACAATACGGTTTACATCATTTCTCATTTGTTTGATTATACGTATATTTTCCAGCTTGAGAAGAGCACTGTGGGCCCCTATTATATTAAGAAAGTCTACAATATTTTCTCCCTCCTTTAAATACACTATACAGTTTCCTTTTCTTTTGATTATTTTTGCATTAAGCTCATAATAGTTCATTATACCGTTTATAGTATGGGCATAGCTTTTATGGTGACTGGTAATTTCCAGGTGATAAGTCTTTTCCGGGTCACTTACCGATCCCCCTGCAAGGAAAGCACCCCTTAAAAATGCTCTCTTTGCACTTTCTTCTTTCATAAGGTCCGTCAATTCCTTCGTCGGCATCACATCTATTTTAGCGCTTCCAATGTTCACCATTTGCATGTCTAAAAAAGAAAGCATCCTGTCCGTACCGGTTTCAGCAAATATGTTTATCGCATAGGTTGTATGTTTTTTTAGCTTTTTACTTTTTTTTATTGCTATTTCCGGATATGTATTGAACAAATGCTTTATTCCTAAAAAAATCCTCCTGGCAAAAGCAGCATTTTCTGTAGATAGCTTAATATTAATACCATTTCCCCTGCATTGGAAAATGCCTGCTGTTCCAAGGACAGCAGATAGTTCCGCTCTGGTATGCAAGGGCTTTGTATTCTTTATCCTGCACAATTGCCCTTTTACGGTAGAAGAAAATGACACACAACCACCCCATTTTGCAGTATTATAACCATATTTTAAACTCCCCTGAAAAAAAACATTCTAAATAAATTTTCCCAGCCCTCTGCCTTTTACTTTAACATAGGCCCTCAATACTTCTGCAACGCTCCATGCCTGGGCAAAACAGCCCTTTGGATAATGGGGGCTTCGGCCGTCAAAAATTTCAGAAATATAGCCAATTGCCCCGTCGTCCAAATGGTCCTTAAAATTATCCATCATCCGCCTTGCATTTTCAAAGCTTTTTTCATCATAGTTATTTACAATCAGATAGGCATCAATAAAATATCCTATTAACCATGCCCATACAGTTCCCTGATGGTATGCTCCGTCCCTGGACCACTGGTCTCCCATATAAGCCGGCCTATAATCCTTGTCATCCGGCGACAGGCTTCTTAAGCCGTATCCGGTAAAAAGCTTTTCCATTACCTTCTGAACTACTTTCACAGCTTTAATACCATCTATGACAGGATAAGAAAGGCTTACTGCAAATATTTGATTGGGCCTTATGCTGCCATCATTATATCCACTTCCGGCAACATCATAGAGGCATGACTTTTCATCGTTCCAAAACATACTGTCAAAAGATGCTTTTACCTTTTCAGACAGCTCCTTATATTTGGAACCGTCCATTCCCAGTTTCTTGGATATATTAGCCGCAATAACCAGTGCATTATACCATAATGCATTTATTTCTACTGCTTTTCCATGCCTGGGAGTTACCACCCAGTCCCCTACTTTTGCATCCATCCACGTAAGCTGTGTTTCCCCCGTTCCCCCATTTATAAGGCCGTCTTTATCCATATAAATGCTGTTATGGGTCCCTTTGATATAACCTCTTATAATATTTTCCAGGGCTTCATACAAATTTTCCCTTACAAATGAATAATTTTTAGTGCATTCAGCATATTTATTAACGGCTTCAAAAAACCACAGCGGTGCGTCTACCGTATTATATGCGGGAGTCTCTCCCCTGTCCGGGAATACATTTGGCAGGAGGCCGTCCTTTTCATACAGGGCAAATGTTTTAAGTATTGCTTGTGCAATATCGTACCTTTTTGTTGTTAAAGTGAGCCCGGGCAATGCAATCATGGTATCCCTCCCCCAATCGGTAAACCATGGGTATCCGGCTATTATTGTCTTTTCATTGGTGGATTTCCTCTTTACTATGAAGGCATCACCGGCCATGAAAAGCCTTTTGGCAAATGTATCGTCATAAGGGCATTTATCATATATGGCCTTAAGTCTTTTTTGTCCGGCCTTTATTACTTCCTCGCCGGTCAATTGGCTCGGCTCTTTTTCAGTCGAAATCTTTATACATATTGTTTTAAAGGTATTTGCAGGAATATCCACACTGAAAAATCCTGGTATGTAGTGGTCTTCCAGGTAATCAAGACCTCTTCTTTTTTCAATGGGATAATTCATGTTGTAAAACCAGGACTTGCCCTTATCTGAAAAAATGCCCTTATCACATTCTATTGAAATGTTTAAAGGAAGATTATAAGGTTTTATTAAAACAGAATTTTTCCCGGCTTCATGAGTGAAGCTCATATGCTCCTTTTTAGAACAAAAATGGTAATTGCGGAAATTGGCAAGAGGGGTAATTTTCATACTGATTTCCTTACTGCCCGTACTAATATTGTAAACTACAACTGTTGTATTTTCACCATACACCATAGATATGGTTTTATCTATAAAAACTTCATCAATCCTGTAACTGTATGTGGGAAGGGGCATGGCCTCAAAGCTTTCAAGGAAGTAAAATCCCTCCATTATATACCCGTCACCTGTTTTAAAAGAATAAATATTATATGATTTATCTGAAAAACTTACGGATTCATCAAGTTTCGAAAGGACGAGATGTCTTTCAACAGGCGGATTAAGAGCAGCAACAAGCAGTCCATGGTACCTTCTTGCATTTGCGCCACAAATTGTTGAAGATGCAAATCCTCCTATACCATTTGTAAGAAGCCATTCTCTTTCAATACCCCTATCAAAGCTTTGCCAGTAAGATTTGCCAAATTTCATTTAATTCCTCCCTTGGTTTTTAAGAAATACTTATTATATCTATTATTCCTTTTGCCAGCTTTACCGGGTCATGCCTGATGAATCCGCCAGCAGTTGATGAGAATTGTCCTTTATGCAATCGCATACACGTTTTTTGGGAAAAGCACTCATCTATAGCTACCGGCTGTGCTCCGTCATGGACATATTTTTCCATAACACTACAGGCTATATCGGCAGTATTTATTAAACAATGGTCAACAATCGACTCAAAAGAATGGTCCTCAATTGCCTTTATATGCTGCAAAACAGAATAACCGTCAGTTTCTCCCGGCTGGGTCATAACATTGCATACATATATTTTAACTGCTTCTGTTTTTTTTATATATTCAGCTATACCATCCACAAGCAAATTAGGGATTATACTGGTATAAAGGCTGCCGGGGCCTAGAACAATTGCATCAGCCTCCATAATTGATTCCAATGCTCCCTTAACCGGCGTCGTTTTTTCAGGTTTTAAAAACACCCTGTTTATTTTTCCCTTATGGACAAAGTTATGATTTGTTATGTTTGATTCCCCATGCACCACATAGCCATCCTCAAGCTCCGCACACAGCTCAACATCATCCAGTGTTACCGGCAGCACCTTGCCGGTGACAGCCAGTACGTCACTTGTCTTCCTTACTGCTTCTTCAAAGCTTTCGGTTATCCCAACCATGGCTGCAAGAAATAAGTTTCCAAAGCTTTGCCCCTTTAACATGCCTTCGGTAAATCTATACCTGAGCAGCTTTTCCATAACAGGTTCCATATCTGCCAGTGCCAAAATACAATTCCTTATATCTCCGGGAGGTATGATTCCAAGGTCCTTTCTCAGCATACCGGACCCCCCGCCGTCGTCAGCTACGGTAACAATGGCTGTAATCTCCTCAGTGAATTGCTTAAGCCCTCTCAGCATAGTTGATAATCCTGTGCCTCCGCCTATTACAACTACTTTGTTTTTATTTGACCTATACTTGTTAATTTTATTATGAACATTGCTCATTTGCCATTAGCACCCCTACCATCCCTATTAATGTCTCTATGGTCAACTATAAGGGTATATTGTTTTTGCGACAGGGAAGCGTACAGGGCATCAGCAATGGCTACCGACCTATGCCTTCCGCCGGTACAACCGATACCGATAACAAGCTGTGTCTTTCCCTCTCTTATGTAGTTTGGCATTAAAAACCCAAGCATATCAAGCAGTTTTTCCAAAAATACGCAGGTCTCGCGGCTTTTTAATACATATTCTTTGACGGGAATATCCTTCCCTGTCTTTTTCCTCATGGATTCAACGTAATAGGGATTTGGTATGAACCTTACATCAAAAACCAGATCACATTCTATCGGCATTCCGTATTTGAAGCCAAAAGACATTATGTTAATTATCATACCCTTAAATTGCTTTCCTCTGATGAATATATTCTTTATTTCTTCCTTTAACTGGACAGGTGCCAGATTTGAAGTATCAATAATATGGTTCGCCCTTTCCCTGATTTCTCCAAGAAGGCCCCTTTCCTTTTCAATGCCCTGGAGAAGCCTTCCCTCCTGCGCCAGCGGATGGCTTCTTCTGCTCTCTTTAAACCTTTTTACCAAAACGCTGTCGGAAGCTTCCAAAAAAAGTATTTCAAATTTAAACCCCAGCTTTTTTATTGAATCAAGCCCGGGAAAAAGCCCGCTTAAAAATTCTCCGCCCCGTACGTCAACCACGAAAGCAATCAAATTCATTCTCGATCCGCTTTTTGATGCTATTTCTACAAACTTGGGTATCAATGAAGGAGGCATATTGTCAACACAAAAATATCCTAAGTCTTCCATGGTTTTTGCTACCAAACTTTTCCCTGCACCTGAAACACCCGTTATAACCAGTATCTCCATTATAAATACCTCCCTTTTCCCTCTAATTCTTAAGATATGGCTTTAAAAAAGCCATATTTAGATAGAATTATTACGCCGTCCATGACAAAAATTTTTAAAAATCCCATTCACCAACTATTCTTATTTCAGTATTCATAGCAACATTATATTTTTTTAATATTATCTCCTTTATACAGGCTATAAGCTTCATAACATCAGTGGCAGTTGCATTTCCTGTATTTACTATAAATCCGCAGTGCTTGCCTGATACCGCAGCACCTCCTATTGAATATCCCTTTAGTCCGCAATCCTCTATCAATTTACCTGCATAATATCCCTCAGGCCTTTTAAATACGCTGCCTGCACTGGGCATCTCAAGGGGCTGCTTTTTTTTCCTTCTCCTGTTTAAATCATCCATTAATTCTTTGATGCCGTCTTTTTTACTTTTTTCCAATTTTAGTATGGTTTTTAATAAAACCACGCCTTCATCCTGGAGTACGCTTCTCCTATAGCCAAAGCAGTGCTCCTTGTTATTGATAGTTAACATCCGGCCCTCTTTGTCCACCAATGTACTTTCCAGCACCACATCCTTCATCTCTTTTCCGTAAGCACCTGCATTCATAACCACCGCGCCGCCTATAGTACCCGGAATACCTGATGCAAACTCCATTCCCCCAAGGCTGTTTTCCAGGGCGATATCGGCAGCTCCAGAAAGGCTCGCTCCCGCCTCCGCGTATATGGTTTCTCCATTAACCATACAATTATTCAGGTTTTCGGATGTTTTTATTACAACACACCTCATGCCTTTATCCGATACCAGAATATTGGAGCCCTTCCCCAGGACGAAAAAAGCAGCTTTTTCCTTCACGCACAGTTTGATAATATCGGCTGTTTGCTGAATTGTTGACGGTGACACAAGTACATCGGCAGGTCCGCCAATTTTAAACGATGTATGGTTTTTCATGGGTTCATCTATTTTTATAAAACCTGTATCCAGAATAACGCTTAATTTATCCATGAAGCTTTTATGCAAATACTCCACCTCTACTTATGCATATGCACTTTATTAATATTATATTTATATTCTTTATTATATGTAACATAACAATTCTATGCAATACAGCTTTTGTAATTCACCACGATCTTTGTTCATCTCAAAACCCGTATTTCAAGAATCGTAAACGTTCCATATATGTAACGCAACAATTCTATGCAATACAGGTTTTGTAATTCACCACGATCTTTGTTCATCTCAAAACCTGTATTTCAAGAATTGTAAACGTTCCATATAATTCAATGCGGTGCAGTTGGGTCTTTAAGCCTGGTTACTTTTAAATTCCCTCATCATTCTTTCATTTAATGCCTGTGCGGCGTTATAACCCATTTTTTTCTGCCTGTTATTCATTGCAGCTATTTCAGCAATTATGGCAAGATTCCTTCCCGGTCTAACCGGTATTGTCAAGCATGGAATCCTGATTTCTAAAATGTCCGTATATTGGTCGTCAAGTCCAAGCCTGTCATAGCTTTTGTTTTCATCCCAAAGCTCAAGCTGGATAACCAGATTTACTATTTCCTGTACCTTAACCGCTCCTACCCCGTAAAGGTTTTTCACATCCAGAATTCCTATACCTCTAATCTCAATAAAGTGCCTTATTATATCAGGTGCGGTGCCAAGGAGGGTTTTATCGGAAACCTTCCTGACTTCAACCACATCATCAGCTATTAACCTGTGCCCTCTTTTAACGAGCTCTAAAGCCGTTTCACTCTTTCCTACCCCACTTTCACCCAGTATCAATATCCCTTCTCCATATATTTCAACAAAAACTCCATGCTTTGAAACCCTGGGTGCCAGCTCAACATTTAAATACCTTATAAGAGCACTTAAAAACCTTGAAGTGATGTCTCCGGATCGCAATACCGGTATTTTATATTTTTTAGCGACTTCAATCATTTCAGGGAATACGGGCAAATTCCGCGCAACAACCATACAGGGAAATCCTGTAGCAAAAAAATCGTCCAGGCCTTTCATCCTCTCCCCAGGCTTCATTTTCTCCATATAGGTTGTTTCCACCGTACCAACTATCTGAACCCTGTCCGTGCCAAAGTAATCAAGGTAACCTGCTATTTGAAGGCCCGGCCTGTTTACGTCGGAGGTAGTAATAGTAATTTCATCAAGCCTTTTATTACCTGTAAGCTCTTCAAGCTGAAATTCATTCATTATTTCCTTTACCGTGACTGAAAATCCATTCATATTTATTAACACCTTCTGTTTTGAAATTATTTATATAAAACCATATAGCTTATTAAATTATATAATATGACAAAAAAAAAAGAAACCCCCGGAAATTTGACTTTTCAATCCTGCCCGAAATCTTTCCCCCCATCTTTATATCAGAGCTTTTAAAAGGTGCAGGAAAAATTAATAAATGTAAAGGGCGTTCTATGTGTAACGTCATAATTTTAAGCATCATGACGTTACATATTAATTAATCAACAATGTAAAATTTTAGCAAGGAATTGACTTCCTCCGGAAAATAAAAATTTACGTTACCTTTACATATACCTTCCTTTTTCTCGGCCCGTCAAATTCACAAAAATATACTCCCTGCCATGTTCCCAGCATTAAGGAACCATCCTCTACTATTATCTGTGCTGAGCTTCCAAACATTCCGGCCTTTATATGTGCGGCCGAATTTCCTTCCGCATGCCTGTAGCCGTCTTCAAAAGGTACAATTTTATTTACCTGCTTAATCATATCATAAACTACATCCGGGTCTGCATTTTCATTAATAGTAACAGCCGCAGTAGTATGGGGTATGAATACGGTACACAAACCATCGGGCATACCTATTTTTTTTACCGATTCTCTGATTTTCGATGTTATGTCAACCATCTGGGTCCTTGCACTTGTCACAACTACAAAAGTTTCCATAAAAAACCTCCTCTTTTCTTTATTTTATATATACTTTTCCCCCTTTTGTCAAGTGAACTTTTTGCTCTGCAATCAATAGATAAACAGGGGTATAAATAGAGTTTTTGACATATTGATTTTTAAATCTGCAGCATTTAGAATTTAAATGATGAAGATTTTTAACTGTTAAAATATTAGAAATATTTAAGTAATTAGAAAGACATTAGTGGTCTGTAAACAGGCCACCAGAAAAGGTGAGTGAAATATGTGCAGCATGAACAAACGAAGACCCAATATATTATTCTTAATGTGTGATGAGCACAGAGCAGATGTTTCCGGATTTGAGGGTAATAAAATTATAAAAACTCCAAATCTTGATAGAATAGCAAAACAAGGCGTAGTGTTTAGAAATGCCTATACACCATCACCTGTGTGTGTACCTTCAAGACAGTCCATGATGTCAGGGCAGCTTCCAAAAACTTGCAAATGCCAATGCTATGGAGAGGATTTAAAACCGGGCTATATGACCTTTGCAAAAAGATTTTCACAGTATGCATATCGTACTGTTTGTGCCGGAAAGCTGCATCATATGGGGACAGACCAGATGCAGGGTTGGAGACAGAGGATTTGCGGTGATGATATTCATGTTCACAGGGAGTATGTGGAAAACCGGGTTATAGAAGAATTTTACAAGCTCCCGGGCTTTTATGGCAAGAAGTGGTCAGATGCCAAGGAAGTAAAACGTGCCGGAGCAGGAAAGTCCAGGATAAATTTCTGGGATGAATATACAGTCCAGGGTGCTTTGAATTTTATAGAAGATAACTTTGTAAGTACCTACTATGATAAAGAAGAACCGGATATACCGGTTTTTTTGAAGGTGAGCTTATTACAGCCCCACTATCCATATACGGCCGGTGAAGATAAGTTTAAGTATTACCTCAATCGTGTTGAACCATATCTTGACCAACCGGTATCCGACCACTGGTTTTTAGGCAAAAAACAAGTTGTACAGGATGTGGATGCTTCCAAAAGAGAGATACGCAGGGCTACTGCGGCATATTATGCAATGGTGGAACAGGCGGATGAACTTTTTGGCAGAGTACTTAGGGATTTGGAAAATGCAAATCAGGATTTAAATGAATGGATTATTGTTTATACTTCCGATCACGGAGAAATGCTGGGAGAACATGGAGTATGGGAAAAAATGAAGTTCTATGAAGCCAGTGTGCGGGTACCATTAATCATATCATGGCCTGAAAGGTTTGCAGGAGGATTTCATGTGGATAGGAATGTTAATCTATGTGACCTGTTTGCAACTTTATGTGATCTTGCAGATATACCTGTTCCCAATGGACTTGACAGCAGGAGCCTTGTACCTTTCCTGGCAGGACAGGATGCTCATTGGAATGATGAAAGTATTTCACAATTTAATGGCGAAAACCTTATGATCAAGCAGGGGAGCCTGAAATATCAATATTATGCTAAAGATCAATCTGAGGTATTATTTGATCTTGAAAATGATCCTAAAGAGCTTATTAATTTTATAAGTGATGAAAAGTATTTAAAGGATGTATTATATTTGCGTAAAAGAAGGAAAGAGCTCGGGTTTGGGAACAATTCAGATCCTGATTATGTTAATGCAGGATATTGATCTGTTATACCATTTTTTTATGTTGAGTAGTTAAAAAGATCATTAGGAGCCATAGACAAAAGCTCGTGCATGCACGAGCTTTTGTCTATGGCTCCTATAGCTATCCTTTCAAGCTTCCCAAAGTCATACCTTTTACAAAGTACTTCTGGAGAAACGGATATATGCATATTATGGGAAAAGTTGCAATTACAATCTGGGCAGCATTGAAGGTTCTATTTGTAATTTTCTCCATCAATTCCATTTCATCTATATTCATAGTGTCAAAATTAATATCAATAATTACTGTTTGCAAATATGATTGAAGAGGATATTTTTTTACGGAATTCATATAAATAAGTCCTGAAAACCATTCATTCCAATGCATTACAGTGTTAAAAATAGTGAGTGTGGCCAAAGCGGGTATTGATAATGGTACATATATAAAAAACAATATGGTCCAGGAGCCTGCCCCGTCCAAATAGGCTGATTCTTCAAGTTCCCTGGGAATTTGCCTATAAAAGTTGATAAGGATAGTTAAATGGAATGCATTTATTGCTCCCGGCAGGATTAATGCCCAAATTGTATCTCTAATACCTGTCCAGGTAACAACAAGATATGTTGGAATTAACCCTCCGCCAATTAACATTGTTAATACAAAAAACCAGGAAATAAATGTTCGCCCCGGAAATTCACTGTTTTTCTTTGAAAGGGGATAGGCGGCCATTATAAGTAAAGTCATGTTTATAGTAACTCCCAATGCAACTCTTTTAATAGAATTGATAAAGGAAGTCATAAATTCCTTCTTCTCAAATGCAAACTCAAAGGAGTTCAAACTGAATTCGACCGGTATTAAACCAACTCTACCTGCTGTTGCTGCTGTTCCTGAGCTTAACGATATTGCAATGACATGTATGAATGGAAGAACACAAAGCAGCGCAGCTACAACTAGAAAAGCAGGATTTAATATATCAAACAGTTTTTCTGAAAATGTCTTTTTCATATCTAGTACCTCGTTTCACATCATAATTCGGGTATCTTGTCGCATATTTTTCCGCACTACTTAATGAGTCGCTGTAGCTCCACAAAAATCAAGGTACATGATTTTGAAATAATGCTTTATTTCAAAACATGCTAGTCGTCGGATTATCCGGCACTTAGATCTAAGTGCCGGACGCACCTCGTCCGCCTTGCACTGCGAAAAAATCTACTGCAATTCAACCCTTAATTTTACATTTTACAGACCACTAGTACCTTGCGTCATCTAAAAGTATTGTTTTGCAACGGTCTGATTTTCGCAATACTTCGTTGTTGTCAATCGGAATACGTCAGTATTCCTCAATCCTCCGCCTCGTCTT
>JANQLN010000134.1 GCA_028280575.1 Clostridia bacterium | reverse complement strand
ACAGGAACGCAGCATCATGGAAAATGACTATATTTCAAAAACAATTTTATATATGAAGAATCATTATGGGCGTGATATAGGCATCAATGATATCGCCCGGTATATTAATCTTAACCCGGCTTATTTATCCAGAATATTTAAAAAAGCCACAGGAAAAACAATTATTGAGTTTTTAACCTTATTAAGAATTGAAAAATCAAAAGTCTTGCTAGAGCATGCGAATAAATCCATAAAGGATATTAGCGCTGAGTTAGGGTACTATGATGTAAGAAGTTTTACAAGATTTTTTAAAAAATATGAAGGGGTTACGCCCGGGGAATATAGGAAGCCGTTAGTCAAAACGAAAAAAGAAGAAGAAATTACAGAAGGCTAAAGTTGAAAAGCACATTGCTGCAATAAAGCATGGGTGCGGTTCTCATTATTTCACAACAGTTCCAAAGATATAAAAGGTCATGATAAATATGTATTTAATATATTATGAAGTATACTGACTTTATGTACATATTTTGCAGTAAAATATATTTTAGATTTATATTTTATAAGAAGAAATGTCCCCATTGTAATACCTTTATAGATATTGTAAAATGTGACTTTAGAGATGTATATTATTGTATGGGGGTTGATTGGAAATGATGATTATAAATGGAAGAATAATTGGTATGGCTGGAAAGGACTATGAAAATGGTTATATAACAATTGATGATGGGAAAATTATAGGTATTGGTAATATGTCCGATCTGCAAGACGGCCTTAAAGATAATGTAGAAATTATTGATGCAAAAGGATATAATGTATTGCCCGGCTTTGTAGACGCACACTGCCATCTCGGATTGGTTAATGACTCTGTGGGGTTTGAAGGTGCGGATGAAAATGAATTGACAGATCCGGTTACTCCACATTTGAGGGCAATTGATGGTATATACCATTTGGACAGGTGTTTTACCGATGCAATAGAGGCAGGGGTTACAACTGTAGTAACCGGACCCGGGAGCGGAAATGTAATTGGAGGACAATTTGCAGCTATCAAAACAAGTGGAAGCAGGATTGAGGAAATGATGCTAAAAGCACCAGTGGCCATGAAGGTAGCGTTTGGAGAAAATCCTAAAAGAGTATATTTTCAAAAAAAGCAGATGCCTACAACGAGAATGGCGACTGCCGCCTTGCTGAGAGAAAATTTAATGCGGGCTAAAGAGTATAAGCTAAAGCTTGAAGATTATAATAAGGATAAGAAAAAGAATGACAAACCGGTTTATGATATGAAAATGGAATCTTTATTAATGGTTTTAAACAGGGAGATTCCCCTTAAAGCCCACGCACATAGAGCTGATGATATAATTACGGCTATCAGGCTTGCCAAAGAGTTCAATCTCAAAATAACGCTCGAGCACTGCACTGAAGGCTACCTGATCAAGGATATATTATTAAGTGAAGGAATCCATGCGGTAATTGGACCGCTTCTTACCGACAGATGTAAAATAGAGCTGAAAAACCAGAGCTTAAAAACTCCGGGAATATTATCAAGAGCAGGAGTGAAAGTAGCAATAATGACCGATCATCCATGTGTACCGATACAGTACTTAAGCTTTTGTGCCGCAATGGCTGTTCGTGAAGGAATGGATGAAAATGAAGCTCTTAAAGCCATAACAATTAATGCTGCGGAAATTACCGGTATAGATAACAGGGTTGGAAGCCTTGAAAAAGGAAAAGATGGGGATATAATAATTATGGATGGAAATCCTCTTGATATAAGGACAAAGATAAAAACTACCATAATAGGCGGAAAGGTTGTTTTTAATTCAAAATAAATCCGGAAGAATTCAAAAGGTAGGAGATAATGCTTAAAGTTGTTAGTTCAGAAAATGAAACAATAAAGCTGGGTTACAGGATTGGACAAATATTAAAGGGAGGGGAAGTCATATGCCTTGAAGGAGATCTTGGAGCAGGAAAGACTTCAATGACAAAGGGCATTGGGAAAGCACTGGACATTGATGGATATATAACAAGCCCTACTTTTACTATTGTAAATGAGTATAATGGCCGGATTCCATTATTCCATTTTGATGCTTACAGACTCTCTGGCCCGGAAGAGCTTTTTGAAATTGGATTTGAAGATTATATGGACAGGCAGGGTATAATTGTAATAGAATGGGCAAGTGTAGTAAAAAGTGCACTGCCACAACAGTGTATATGGATTGAAATAAAGAAGGATTTTAATCAGGCTGACAATGTAAGAAAAATTAGCATTGATTTCGCAGGTGAAGGATATAAGGATATACTTTAAATAAAGTTTGTAATTCGGGAGGGAATGGGTTGAAGATACTGGCATTGGATACGTCTTCCACTGTGGCTGGAGCTTCTGTTGTAGAAGACGACAAGGTTTTAGGGGAGTATATGATAAATAGCGGAAGACAGCATTCAATAAAATTAATGCCAATGGTAAAAAGCCTCCTTAGTAATTTAAATATGGGGCCTCAGGATATGGATGTGTTTGCAGTATCAACCGGACCTGGCTCTTTTACCGGCTTGAGGATTGGCATAACTGTGGTAAAAGCAATGGCATATGCAGCAGATAAGCCGGTCGCAGGCATTCCTACTCTGGATGCTCTCGCATATAATATGTTTTCTTTCAGCGGAATAATATGTCCTGTTATGGATGCCAGAAATAATCAGGTTTATACATCCTTTTATAAATGGAACAAGGATAAGCTTATGAATATTGGAGAGTATTCGGGAGAGCATATAGAAGAATTGGTTAAAAGGCTGTCTTTTTATAAAGAGGATGTTATATTTACAGGAGATGCATTAAACGTGTACAAAAGCTTTTTTATGAACAGGTTAGGTAAAAAGGCATATTTTGCACCTGCAAATTTGTCTTTGCAGCGTGCTTCGTCTATTGCACAGCTTGCAAGGATAAAGATTGAAAATGGCGAGTTGGAAAGCAGTTTTGAGCTGCTGCCATTTTATTTAAGAAAACCCCAGGCAGTAAGAGAATATGAAAAGCCCACGGAGAATACGGGTGATAATTGATGGAAGGTATTAAAATAGTTGATACGAGTATTGAGCATATAAATGACATAATGATAATAGAAAGATTAAGCTTTGCCATACCATGGTCAAAAAAATCCTTTGTTGAGGAAATAAGCAACAACAAGTTTGCCCATTATATTTGTGCCGTTACTCATAATAATACTTTGGGCTATGCAGGTATGTGGAAAATATTTGACGAAGGGCATATAACCAATTTTGCAGTACATCCTGAGTATAGAAGAGCCGGTATAGGCTCTAAAATGATGGATGCACTAATTGGCAAAGCCAATGTGATGGGTATAAAATCAATGACCCTTGAAGTCAGAGAGAACAACAAAGGTGCTATAAGCCTTTATACCGGATACGGATTTAGGGAAGTAGGTATTAGAAAAAACTATTATGTCAATAATGGAGAAAATGCAATAATTATGTGGAAAATGGATAAAATTTACTAATAATTATAAGATATAAAAATTATTGCAAAGGGGACTTGGATACATATGGCAAAATTGGGATATGAAAAGCTTAAAAATGAATGTAATACAGGTATATTTGGATTTGGAGATACTTCGGCACTTAATTCGGTTGAGGGAATCATTGGTCAGGAAAGAGCAAAAAAGGCCATGGAGTTCGGTCTTAAAATAAAAATGCGTGGATATAACATTTATATGTCTGGTACAACCGGTACGGGAAAGACAACATATGCAAAAAATTATATAAGCAATCTGGCTAAAAATGAAAAGACACCTGATGACTGGTGTTATGTGAATAACTTTGAAAAGCATAACGAGCCGACAGCGATAAATCTTCCGGCAGGTAAAGGCAAGATTTTCAAGGAAGACACTGACATACTTATTGAAGAAATTCATTCCATAATCCCTAAAGTTTTTGAAAGTGAGGATTATGAAAAGCAAAAAACTGAAAAAATAAGAGAATATCAAAACAAAAGAGCTGATTTACTGAGCATGCTTAACCAGAATGCTGAAAAGCAGGGGTTTAAGGTAAAAACATCTAACGGAGGTATATACTTTTTACCAATCATTGAGGGAAAAGAGCTGAGTGAAAAAGACTATGAAAAGCTTGAGGAAGAAAAGAAAAAGGAAATAAATGAAAGGTCTAGAAATATCCAAAACGAAACTATGGATATTATAAGAAAGATTAAAAACATAGATAAAGATACGGAAAAGGAAATATCGGATTGGGAAAAAAGCATAATATTAAGTGCGGTAAGTGGAAGACTTGATGAATTGATTGAGAAATACAAATTTAGTGAAAAGGTTACCAGGTTTTTTAATAATGTGAAAGAAAATATCCTGGAAAATCTTGATGAATTTAAAGAAGATAGTGAAGTTGACAAAAAAGCCAATATTTTTCCATGGATGGAATTCAAAAGCTCTGTAACTGAAAAGTACAGAGTTAATCTCCTGGTTGATAACAGCACTACAAAAGGAGCTCCGGTTATAATAGATTTTAATCCGACCTATTTCGACCTGGTGGGAAAGACTGAATATGAAAGTGGGCTTGGTACACTTACAACCAATTATAAGATGATAAAAGAGGGACTTATACATAAGGCAAATGGCGGATATCTTATTTTGCAAGCTAAGGATATTTTGAGCAGTTTCCAATCATGGGATGCGCTTAAGAGAGTACTTAAGACCCGGGAAATATATGTAGGAAACATGAGAGAACAGTTTTCAGTTGTTGCTTATTCCACTTTAAAGCCTGAGCCGATACCCGTTGACTTAAAGGTTGTTTTAATTGGTAATGAATATATATACAGGATATTACGGGAATATGATGAGGATTTCCAAAAGCTTTTTAAAATAAAGTCGGATTTTGACAATGAAATGGACAGAAACGAAGAAAGCATTATGCAGCTTGCCCATTTTATCAGTGGTTTTTGTATGAGAGAAAGCTCCTTGCATTTTGATAAAAGTGGTGTTTCAAAGGTTGTGGAATACAGTTCAAGACTTGTAGGAAACCAGGAAAAGCTTACAACCAGATTTAATGAAATTGCAGAAATACTTGCTGAATCATGTGCCTGGGCTGAACTTGACAATAAAAATATTGTAACAGGTATTCATGTTACAAAGGCAATAAGTGAAAAGGTAAACAGGTCTAACAAATATGATGAGAAAATTCAGGAGCTTATGCATAACAAGACTATAATGATTGATACGGCAGGCTTTGTTGTTGGACAAATTAATGGGCTTTCAGTATTGGATACAGGAGATTATTTTTTTGGTAAACCGTCAAGGATAACTGCTGCAACCTATATAGGAGAAAAAGGTATTGTCAATATAGAAAGAGAAGTAGAGATGAGCGGAACCTCTCATTCAAAAGGAGTTTTGATACTCAGCGGGTATATGGGACAAAAGTTTGCACAGGAATATCCTCTGTCTTTAACAGCCAGCCTGACCTTTGAACAAACGTATGGAGGCATAGATGGAGACAGTGCGTCCAGTGCAGAGCTTTATGCCTTATTGTCAGGTCTGGCCGAAATTCCTATAAATCAGGGTATAGCAGTTACGGGCTCGGTAAATCAAAAAGGTGAAATTCAACCTATCGGGGGAGTCACCCAAAAGGTTGAAGGCTTTTTTGAACTCTGTAAATACAGGGGTTTAAACGGCAATCAGGGAGTTATTATTCCCCATCAAAATGTCAGGAATTTAAATTTGTCTGAAGAAGTAATTGATGCAGTAAAGGCAGGAAGGTTTCACATATATACGGTAACTGATATTGATGAAGGAATCGAAATATTAACAGGGATTAAATCAGGGAAAAGAAACAAAAGCGGTAATTTTCCAAAAAACAGTATAAATTACCTGGTAAACAAGAAGCTTCATAAATATGCTGAGACAGCAGTGTGTTTTGGTAAAGATGATAAGAAATCTAAACCTATTTACAAAAACAATGATGATTCCATGTTTTTTGTGTAAATATAAAATTAATCATAAAATATACCTTAAAACAACAGGCATTTGGGGCTTTGTCTTGTCTTGATTGAACCATTCGGATAAAATAAACGGACCTTGCATACAGGAGTTTTGTCCAATGCTCCTATAGAACAAACTTTCAGAAAAAACAGTGCATAAATATTGACATTTTAGATATATTAAACATATACTCATAACCCGTACTTCAATTAAAAACTTGACAAAGAATGTATAATTGTATACAATAATACATATGTCGAAAATGTTTTATTGTATACATAAATGCATATTTAGTATTACATAAAAAAGGAGATTTCAATGGGTTATAATATTTCACAAAAAATTATTATGGAACATTTATTTACGGGGAAGATGCAGGCGGGAAGTGAAATATCAATTAGGATAGATCAAACCTTAACGCAGGATTCTACAGGCACCATGGCTTACCTACAGTTTGAAGCTATGAAGGTGCCAAGAGTTAAAACAAAAAAGTCAGTTGCATATATAGACCATAATACCCTTCAAACAGGCTTTGAAAATGCTGACGACCATAAATACATTCAGACCGCTGCAGCTAAGTATGGAATATATTTTTCCAGGCCGGGCAATGGGATTTGTCACCAAGTACACTTAGAAAGATTTGGAATACCAGGCATGACGCTGCTTGGCTCCGACAGCCATACGCCAACTGGAGGCGGGATTGGAATGCTTGCAATAGGTGCGGGAGGACTTGACGTAGCTGTTGCAATGGGTGGAGGAGCATACTATTTAATGATGCCCGGGGTTTGCAGGGTAAATTTAAAAGGTAATTTATCTCCATGGGTTTCAGCAAAGGATATTATTCTTGAAGTTTTAAGACTGATGTCCGTTAAGGGTGGAGTTGGAAAGATAATTGAATATACGGGTGAAGGAGTTAAATCATTGACTGTCCCTGAGAGGGCGACAATTACAAATATGGGAGCAGAGCTGGGTGCAACCACGTCTGTATTTCCCAGTGACCATGTTACAAAAGAATTTTTGCGGGCACAGGGAAGAGAGGCAGACTGGAAGGAAATAAAACCTGATGCTGATTGTAAATACGACGAGGAAATTGAAATTGACCTTTCACTATTGGAACCTCTTGCTGCTATGCCTCACAGTCCGGACAATGTAAAGCCGGTTAAGGATATAGGGGATATAAGTATTGACCAGGTTGCTATAGGGAGCTGTACAAATTCATCCTATATGGATTTGATGAAGGTTGCAAGTATTCTTAAAGGAAAAACTGTAAAGCCGGAAGTTAGTCTTGTAATAGCACCGGGCTCAAAACAGGTGCTTACAATGCTGGCTCAAAACGGTGCTCTATCAGATATGGTTGGGGCAGGAGCAAG
Organism: Clostridia bacterium; assembly: GCA_028280575.1. Lineage (GTDB taxonomy): Bacteria > Bacillota > Clostridia > Acetivibrionales > STF1-152 > JANQLN01. The sequence continues at coordinate 57,845 of JANQLN010000134.1, read as the reverse complement.
AATTTTGGAATCGGCATGCGGCCCATGCATAGGTATGGGACAATCACCTGCTACGGACGCGGTTTCCTTAAGAACCTTCAATAGAAATTTTGAAGGAAGAAGCGGTACAAAGTCCGCGCAGGTTTACCTTGTGAGTCCGGAAACTGCCGCTGCCAGTGCCGTATCAGGTGTATTCACCGACCCCAGGAAGCTTGGGAAAGCCCCTGTTGTCAGAATGCCGGATAAATTCCTTGTCAACGACAATATGGTTGTTGAACCGGCAGCCGACGGCGATGAGGTTCAGATTGTAAGAGGGCCTAATATCAAGCCTTTCCCTATTAATAAAGAGCTTTCAGATAAGGTTTCGGGTGCTGTATTGATAAAAGTTGAAGATAATATTACAACAGACCATATTATGCCTTCTAATGCAAAGCTTTTGCCATACCGGTCGAATGTACCTTATTTGGCGGAGTTTTGCCTCACTCCCTGTGACCATGATTTCCCTAAACGTGCAAAGGAGAAAAAAGGCGGATTCATAATCGGAGGTTCTAATTATGGACAGGGGTCAAGCAGGGAACATGCTGCCCTTGCACCACTTCAACTGGGAGTAAAGGGTGTTTTGGTTAAATCCTTTGCAAGGATTCATATGGCAAATCTGATCAATTCCGGAATACTTCCGTTAAGGTTTGCTGATGAAACAGATTATGAAAGGGTTGATGAAAGTGATGAGCTGGTAATTGAAAATACGAGAGAACAGGTTAAAAAAGGCGTCAATATTGTTATATCAAACAAAACAAAGAGCATTGAAATTGCAGCATTGCTAGAAGTATCAGAGCGTCAAAGGGATATACTTCTGGCTGGAGGAACTATTAATTACACCCGTAATAATAACCCATAGTGGCATTATGAAAAAATTACTGAAAGGTAACTACAAATTTAAGTTTTTTAGATATTTCGGAGGGCTTAATGATGGCTAAAATTGAATATGATGAAGACCAGCAGCCAAATTCGCTGGGATCAAGAGTTTTTACCAGGCTGCAAAACGATATACTGGATGGAAAATATATTGCAGGGGATAATCTTATTGAAACCAAATTATCATCTGAGCTTGGAGTAAGCAGAACGCCCATAAGGGAAGCAATAAGGCAATTGGAGCTTGAGGGGCTTGTTAAGCTCATTCCAAACAAGGGTGCGGTTGTAAAAGGACTTTCCGTCCAGGATGTCAAAGACATATATGCAATAAGAATTTTGATAGAAGGTCTTGCCGCCAAATGGGCGGCTGAAAAAATAACTGAAGAAGAGCTCGAAGTACTTAAGGAAACTGTAGATCTTGAAGAATTCTACACTCTTAAGGGAGATACGGAACATGTGATAAAGATGGATACGCGTTTTCATGAAAAACTGTTCCGGGCAAGCAAAAGCATACCTTTAATACACACACTGAGTACATTCCATCATTATCTTCAAAAGGTTCGTGCCGATAATATTAGAAAACCGGGAAGAGCGTCAGAAACTCTTGAGGAGCACAAAAAGATACTCCAGGCTATAATTGATGGTAACGGAGAGCTGGCAGAGAAGTATACAACCGAGCATGTAAGGAACGCAAGTATCAACTTGATGGATTGACACATTTGGCGGATACCTTAAAAAGTTTATTTAATATTTTGGGGAAAGGGAGGGATTTATTTATGAACTTTGAAAAAGACAAAAAAGAAAAACAATTGTTTGAAGAGTTAACATCTGTAGTAGGCAAAAATTATAATATCAATCCAAAGCTTTATGACAAGTTTAATGTAAAAAGAGGACTAAGGAATGCAGACGGGACAGGTGTGCTGGTAGGACTGACTGAAATTGGTGAAGTTCACGCTTATATAATGGACGAGAATGAAAAAGTACCTGTTGAGGGGCGCCTTCTTTACAGGGGGATTGATATTACTAAGCTTGTTGAAGGCTTTCAAAATGAAGACAGGTTTGGTTTTGAGGAATGCAGTTATTTATTGATGTTTGGAGAAACGCCCAACAAGCTCAAGCTTGACGAATTTTATACGGTATTAAGTGAAAACAGAAGACTTCCCGAAGGATTTACAAGAGACATGATTTTGAAAGCACCCAGCAGTAATATTATGAACAAGCTTGCCAGAAGTGTACTGGCATTATATTCCTATGATGAAAATCCGGATGATACCAGCTGCAGGAATGTAATAGAACAGTGCATAAGATTGCTGGCATATTTTCCTACTCTTGCAGCATACGGCTACCAGGCTCTTGCCCATTACCATTATAATAAAAGCCTTCATATTCACAGTCCACTTCCGGAACTCAGCACCTCGGAAAACATACTTCATATGATGAGGTCCGACGGCAAATTTACAAAATCAGAAGCAGAATTACTTGACCTTGCACTGGTACTTCACGCCGAGCACGGAGGCGGTAATAACTCCTCTTTTACAACTCATGTTGTTACTTCTTCCGGAACAGATACATATTCAACTATTGCAGCAGCTTTAGGTTCATTAAAGGGTCCGAGGCATGGTGGTGCAAACATAAAAGTGATGGGTATGATGGAGGAGATAAAGAACAATGTAGGTGATTGGAAGGATGAGGATGAGGTTGGTGCTTACCTTAAGAAAATATTGAATAAGAAAGCATTTGATAAATCCGGACTTATTTATGGTACAGGGCATGCAGTATACACTCTATCTGATCCCAGAGCCGTATTGCTTAAGAAGAAGGCTATGCAGCTAGCTGCTGAAAAGAGAATGGAAGATGAGTTTGGCCTTTATCTTCTCATAGAAAAACTTGCTCCAAAAGTATTCTATGAAATGAAAAAGTCAGATAAGTTTTTATGCGCAAATGTAGATTTCTTCTCCGGATTCGTATATAATATGCTCAATATTCCAATTGATCTTTATACTCCCATATTTGCTTGTGGAAGGATAAGCGGATGGTGTGCTCACAGGCTTGAAGAGATAGCTACCGGAGGAAGGATTATCAGGCCTGCTTATAAAAGTGTAATCAAGAGAAGAGAGTATATAGCTACGGATTATAGATAAAATATAAAAACAGGACATATTAAAAAAACTGTTTAGAGAACAAGGACACCTTAAGGATGTCCTTGCTGTGGTGACCCATAGGGGACTCGAACCCCTGTTACCGCCGTGAGAGGGCGGTGTCTTGACCGCTTGACCAATGGGCCGTGTATTGTTTTTTGACAGAATATATTATATCATGAGAGACAGTATAATACAATAAGATAAAAATGGCCAAAACCAGAGATATAATATGGAGGATGGAATGAAACTGCCAGAGGAGTTTTTGGAAAGAATGGGGAGCTTGATGGAAATGGAAGAGTATAATGATTTTTTAAAATCCTACAGCTTTCCAAGACATTACGGGCTAAGGGTCAACTCCCTGAAATGTGATATCGGCAAATTCAAAAAAATAGCTCCCTTTAATATTAAGCCTATAAATTGGACCAGCGATGGATTTTATTATCCGGAAGGCGTTAATCCTGGCAAACACCCGTACTATTACGCAGGAATTTATTATATACAGGAGCCGAGTGCTATGTTCCCGGCGGAGGTATTTGACGCTAAACCCGGGGAAAAGGTACTGGACCTTTGTGCCGCACCGGGTGGGAAAACGGTTAAAATAGCAGCATCCATGAAAGGAAAGGGACTCCTGGTATCAAATGATATAAGCAGCAGCAGGGTAAAAGCACTGGTTAAGAATATTGAATTATATGGAATTAAAAATGCGGTAGTAACAATAGAAAATCCTCAAAGACTTGCCGCAAATTTCAACCTCTATTTTGACAGGATACTTGTTGATGCTCCCTGTTCGGGAGAAGGGATGTTCAGAAAAGACGATGCTTCGATAAAAAGCTGGCAAAAGTTCAAGTGCGAAAAATGCACCAGCATGCAAAAAGGCATTTTGGATAGTGCTCACAGGATGCTAAAGCCAGGTGGAAGCCTGTTATACTCTACGTGCACCTTTGCACCGGAGGAAAATGAAATACAGATAAAGAACTTCCTTGAAAACTATAGATGCTATGAACTGCAGAAAATACTTGCTGTAAATGGAATTGAAGAGGGCAGGCCAAAATGGTGTGACGGATATGAAGATATAAAGAAGACTGTTCGTTTATGGCCTCACAGGCTTGACGGTGAGGGGCATTTTACCGCACTGCTTAGAAAAAAAGGGACAATATCTAATTCAAGTTTAAGCTATGAAGATAGTTTAAAAGCACCTGATGCGCTTAAAGGATTTTGTTTGGATAATTTGAATATGGATATTCCTGACGGAATAATTCAAAAAGGAAGCAGCATTTATGGGCTGCCTCTGAAGCTTCCTTCAATGGATGGTTTGAAAGTGGCTAAATTTGGCTGGTACCTGGGAGAAATAAAGTCGAAAAGGTTTGAGCCTTCCCATGCAATGGTTATGGCCCTTGACAAAAAAGATATTGTAAATACTATAGATTTTAGTTCTGATTCCAAAGAAATAGCAAGATATTTAAAAGGTGAAACAATTATACTGGATAAAGAATATGATAAAGGCCTGTATGCAATTTGCGTTGATGGATATACCGTTGGATGGAGTAAGGTTGAAAGGCGGATGCTTAAGAATTTGTATCCCAAAGGATGGAGGAAAATGAATTAAAAAGGTGATTTTTGGCATTATAAAATCGAATATTATAGATGAATAAAGTTAAACAGGCATTTCAAGTTTTTAGTTACTATATTGCCCCGGCAGTGACAGATTTGCAGATTTCAAATTCAAGAATGCAATTACAGCTTTGGTATACTTGCTCTATAATACCTTTTGATTTAGCAGTAACATTAGATATTTTTAATAGCTTTTGCCCCGGATTGATTTGTGAATTAGAACAATTTTCAATTTTCACTATGTCATAATCGGAACATTTAGACAAAAGGTTATTTTGAACAAAGGTTTTGGCTATGTCACAGGTTCCATGGGGTACACTATTTGCAATTACTATAAGGGTATATCCCACCATATAGGTTGCAGCAGCTTTAAGACCCTTGACTATGTCTGAAATATCCATATCCGAATAAAGCCCTCTTGGTGTTTCGGCAGCAATATACAGGATGCCGGACTTGCTTATTTCACTTTTCAGATTGGTTGTAGCAGTTATTTTATTACCGCATCTTGAGCAGTAGAATATTTTTTTTGCCCTGGCGACAGCCAGTTCGTCGTAACCAATACAGGTAATGCTGTGGCCGTAGCCTGCAAGTTCCAAGCAGGTAGACAACCCGGTAATTCCGGTTCCTAAAATAGTTATATTCATTTAATCATACTCCTTGTCTTTTGTAAAAATAGTTTTAAATTATAGTGTAATATATTCTATGGACAATGTATAAATACCTTGTTTTCCCATAAATCAGGAAATATAAACAGGAATAAAAAGCTTCTAGCCAGACAAAATTAGCAAAACTAATAAAAAAAGACTTGATTATTTGTGCAAATCTGCTATAATATAAATACGGGACAAGTTGACATAATGTTATAAATGTTTGCAGATATTATTTCATATAAATGCTTGTATCATAAGGGGGGATTGAGTATGAACAATTATGAAGCGGATAAAAGAATATTTAAGCTGAGTGAAATGGACAAAAAAGTGATATTAAGCTATTCCAGGATGTGTGAACAAAGGAACGAGAGTAGTAAAAACTATACTAAAAACCTTAAAGAATGCTTTACCTATTTTGATAAGCTTTATAAAATTTCATAAGATAAGCAATTTGTGTTTTATTCAGTTTTAAATGGAGCATACCAAACTTAGTATTCTCCATTTAAAAAAATTATAACATAAGCAAATTGCTCAGGTTAAATTTCATTATGAAAAAAGAGACCCTTAAGGGTCTCTTTTTTCAATGATTTCCAGTGCTTTTTCCAAAATGCCATCTCCGTAAAATACCACATCAGGGTCAATTCCATTTCCATGTATGTTGATGCCGTCAGGTGTAAACCATCTTAAAATAGTTGCCTTTACTGCAAAACCTTTTTTTAGAGATAGTGTGTATTGTCCAATTCCCTTTCCAAATGTTTTTTCTCCAATCAGTGTCACATTATCAAGATTATCGTTAAGCGCAGCAATCATGTTTTCAGATGAGCTTGCAGAATTTACATTTTGCAGTATTACTATATTGTCGAATTCAAGGATTTGTTTCCTTTTTGCTTTATATGTCCAATTAAAAAACCTTAGTTTATCAACAGCAATTATACTGTTGTCAGGCAGAAAATAGTCGCTGATTTTTGCCATGACGGATATGTCACCACCCGGATTATCTCTTAAGTCAATGATGATGTTTTTATATTTAAGCTTATCAATATTGTCTTTTATAAACTTAAAGGTATACTTTGAATAGTTGGTCAATTTTAAATATACGGTTTTTTCGTTCAGTTTCCTTATTTCTGATTCGCTTGCCTCTTCCTTCTCCTGGCGTTTATATTCCTCAAGCCTTTCCGGTATATATAGATAAGTATATTTATCATTGTTTACTTCTCGTATGGCTTTGGTAACCGTCGATATGACAACATTGTCAAAATAATTATAGTATTTGCCCTTAACGTCCCTTTTCAGCTCCTGGGAGTAGAGGCTATCAAGGGCTTCGGTGTAAATATAGTGACCCGTTATGAAGTGTTTGAAAACCAGGTAATCATAATTTAAATAAAAATAAATTCCGACGGCCGATAAAAACATAATAAAAAGTGATAAAAGTATACGGAATTTTTTTTTATATTTTTTTAGCTGCTGATCAGGCGTAAGCTTTTTTTTCATAGTATTTCCTCCCTAATGTCGATTCTGGAACACTTATATATTATAAGTCATTTTAGAAAAAAAATCACTTGACAAATACCCATGGGGGGTATATACTATGAATAGAGCTAATATAGCAAGGAGGTTTTAAAATGTCAGTTAAAGTATATTCTACGCCATCTTGTCCATGGTGCACCGTGTTGAAGGACTATCTTGACTCAAAGAATGTTTCATATGAAGATGTTGATGTATCGCGCAACAAGGATGCAGCCAAGGAAATGATAAAAAAGTCCGGTCAAAGGGGAGTTCCTGTTGCAGACATTAACGGGCAGATAATTGTCGGCTTCAACCAGGACGCAATTGACAGGCTCATTACTGCATGAAAACGGAAAATAAAAAAAGCCCATTTTGGGCTTTTTTTTTTCGGGGACAGCTCTTTAAATCATGTATTGCTGTATTACCAATATTAAAATCAACAGGGTGAGTGTTTAAGCAAATTGGTTTGTTAGAATATTTTATTAATATTTAAAAAATGATATACTGTTTATAGAGATAATATTAAGGGAAAGGATAGTGGAATTATAAATTTTATAAGGAATTACAATATTTACATATTGGGAATAAATTAAAATTTGTGAAAGGTATTACAAATGTTTAATCTATCTGTTGATAAAAAAAAGATAAGAGAATTATTAGATCAGTTTTATAATTTAAGCTTTGTTAACATAAGATTTATAAGTTATGACCGAAAGATAAGAATTGGAAATTCAAATGCTGCTCATGAAAATTTCAGGGGTTATTTCTGCAGCATTTTACGCCAGGATAAATTGGCAAATGAGAGATGCCGCAATTGTGACCAGGATGCTTTTAAACGGGCATGCAGCAATCATCAAATATATATTTATAAATGCCATGCAGGATTAACCGAAGTAATGGTTCCTGTAATGTTTGAAAACAGGGCTTTGGGATACTTTATTATGGGTAAGCTGCTCAAGGGCCCGCCTACAGCCAGGCTATGGCAGGAAGTCTGGAATAAATGCAAGGATTATGAAATAAATGGGCAAGAGCTGGAGAAAGCCTTTTTTAAACTCAATGTTATGGATGATATTAAAATCCAGGCAGCTGCATATTTTGTCAATATGTGTTCAAAGTATATTTACTTATCCAAAATGGTTAGTATTGATGAACTGCAACCTATTGGTCATATTAAACAATATGTTAATGATAATCTGGAAAAAGACATTTCAATAACCAGTTTGAGTAATTATTTGAATATTAGCAAATCCCATTTAAGTCACATGATCAAGTCCAAAATGGGTATGAATTTTACACAGTATTTGCATGCAGAAAGAGTTGAAAAAGCAAAAACCATATTAAAAGAAACTAACATGGCAATTAAAGAAATATCGTTAAATACAGGTTTTAAAAACCAGAACTATTTTAATAAGATTTTCAAAAGGCTGACAGGCTTTACCCCAAAACTCTACAGGGAATGTAAGAAACTGAAAAACAACATGAATATTTAAAAATCTTTTTCATATTTTTTTGGGGGACATTTCTGTATAAATAACATAAAATCAACAGCTGAATGTCGTACCAACTAGAAGGACAGCTAAAAACTCCTATGTATTTGTTTCTCCTGTTCAAAAGTGTTTTTTGGAAGGAGAGGGAAGCAGCTTGCGTCTTATTCAATAACAAATAAAGAGAATACTGAATGTAACGTATTTTAATATCCTTAAAACTGAAAAATGCAATGTGGTGTATGCTATAATATTATTAATACCAAATCTAAAGCAGACATATATTATAAAGTAATTTAATCCTGTATATGTTAATAATGTTACCGGTTTTATATGTACAAGTGCAGTTGGGATATGTTACAATTAGCACGGGGGGCTTTCCCATGTCTATTTAATATAATGTACGGTAGATTAAATAATTCGCACAATCAGGGAAGACATCAGAGGTGGTAATAAGAGAATGGATTTTAATGCAAATACCTATTGCCTTACAGATATGGAAAAAGGTGATTCAAATGCTTTTTATATTGATTTGTCGGACTTTACCGATATGTTTATTAAAAAAGCAGATAAGCTTTTAAATGATGTTCTTATAGAATATATGGACTATTTATGTTTAAATGAATCCCGGATAAAACGTAGAAGGAAAGAGTGTATACTTGAGTTTTTAGTTTTGGGAGTACTGTGGGAAACCTATTTGCCTATGGCGATAAATTCAAATAAAATTGTAGAAAAATCTCTTCTTTTCCTGACATACCTTCGCCAGAGAAATGTATTTTTTAAAAAAATAGCAGATTCCATAAGAGGAATTCTTTCAACCTTTCTGCTCAGGCAGCATATGGACAAATACAAATCAACTCCGGTGCGGCAGGATAATATCCTGAAAAGATTAAAAATATTGATAAAATGGCTCTCCTGTACGGGAGAATTTGAGCAAGAGGTAAAAAGGCTGGGAGAATTGTATGACTTTATGTCTATCCAGCAAGCAGAAAAAAGATATATGTTTCTGGAAAAAATAATGGAACTTACCGAATGGTTCCGGATTAATAGTGAAAAATATCTTGGAAAATATACTTTAAATGTTGAACAATATATCAAAAACCGCGGCAGGGAGCACTTCTGGTCGGAGGATGTACTGTTCTGCAACAGAAAAAGGGTGGAATACCATTTGAATATGGCAGCTGCGGAGATATTGAACCGGGATTACAGGGAAGACTACCTCAAAGCAGCTCACAAAACTGTGTTTCTTCCAGTATGTATGAGAATAAGGCATGACGGAAGATGCCGGGCAGAAAAAAATGCATTCGGTTATAATTGCAGGCACTGTACTTCAGCATGTCCGGTTTCGGATATAACCAAAGCCGGATATAAGTTAAATTTTGATGTGCTGGTAATACCACATTCATCCATGCTTTTCTCCAAAAACTACGCTAAAAGCACTCCGGGTAAGGATATGGCTATAATCGGAGTTGCCTGTCCTCTGCAATTAATTGCAGGAGGCTGGAAAGCAAAAGCCGTTAATATTCCTGCACAATGTGTACTGCTTGACTACTGCGGGTGTAAAAGCCATTGGGATAAAAAGGGTATTACCACAGGCCTGAATATGAATAAACTGATGGAAATATTGAATGCAGACATAAAAAAATGAAAAGGGAGCTTTATTGCTCCCTTTTAAAAGCCGTTATTACGGATAACTTCCTTATACCAATGGCCGCTTTTTTTAATAATCCTCTCCTGCGTTTTATAATCCACATATGTTATGCCAAAACGTTTTGCATAGCCTTCCGCCCATTCAAAGTTGTCCATGAAGGACCATACATAGTAACCGGCAAGGTTCACATTTGACTGCTGCGCTCTATAAGCCTCAATGAAATGCTTGTAAAGGTAATCCAACCTGTCGTCATCTTCAACGTTGCCATGGCGGTTAATAATATCATTTGATGCACGGCCGTTTTCAGTGATATATATTTTGATGCCGTTGTAGTCCTTGTGTACCCGTAAAAGCAAGTCGTACAATCCCGGGGGATTGATCTCCCATCCCATGTCCGTTTTATCTCTTCCTGTCTCAACATTGCATGCTTCAAGGGGCCATTCATTTTTATCTTCTTTTACATAACCGCTGGAATAGTAGTTTATACCCAGAAAGTCAACGGGAGAATTTATGATTTCCAGGTCGGTTTGCGTAAATTCAGGTACGCAGGCTTTACGGGAGTACCAGTCTATCATATCTTTAGGATACCTTCCTTTAAGCACAGGATCAAGAAACCACCTGTTGTAGTAGCCGTCGGCCCTTTTTGCCGCTTCTTTATCATTATTACTGTCCGAAGCAGAATATAGGGGAGTAAGATTAAGGGTTATTCCTATTTCTCCGCTGCAATTGCTATCCCTAAAGGCTTTTACCGTTTTACCGTGTGAAAGCAGCAGATTGTGAGAAACCAAAAGTGCAGTTGAAAAATCCTTTACGCCGGGTGCATGTGTACCGTACCAGTTACCCAAAAAGGATACCACCCAGGGCTCATTGTGTGTAATCCACATGCTGACATAATCCCCAAGTTCCTTGAAGCAGTATTGTGCATACTGTTGAAAGTAGCCTGCCACATCCCTGTTGCTCCAGCCTCCAATATCCTGGAGCTTCTGGGGCAGATCCCAATGGTAAAGGGTTACCGCAGGCTTAATTCCATTTTCCCTCAGGAGGCTTGTAAGCCTTTTGTAAAAATCAATTCCTTTATTATTCGTCTTGCCCTTTCCATCCGGGATTATCCTTGGCCATGAGAGGGAAAGCCTGTATGTATCAATTCCAAGCTCTTTCAGGAGTTTTACGTCCTCTTCATACCTATGATAGTGGTCGCAGGCCACATCACCCGTATCCCCCTTAATAACATTACCGGGAATATGGCTGAAGCGGTCCCAGATGGATTCGCCTTTCCCATCCTCATTCCATGCTCCCTCTATCTGGTAAGAAGCAGTTGCAACACCCCATAGAAAATTTTCAGAAAATTTGATTTTTGACATGATATCACTCCTCTGTTTTCAAATATTTACTTAATATTATATCTTGATTTTGGTAAAAAGTCTTTCAAAACATATTAAATTTTTCAAAAATTTGCTATAATTACTTTGCAATAAACAATATAGACTGAAAAATTTGTATAATAAAATTTGCCACAAAACACAAGCTTTATTTGTTATATAATTAAAGGCCTTTTAAATAATACGAAAAGGAGGCAAAGATTTGGGAGATGACCTTAAGGCGGATAAATTTAACATAAGCGAGTTATTTGAAGAATATTACAATCAATATTATAACCGGGTGCTTATGCATATATTGCTGCTCACCGGAGATAGACAGGCGGCTGAAGATATTGTCCAGGAAACCTTTATCAAGCTTTATAAGGGGCCGCCTAATCACTCTAATGTGGCAGGCTGGCTTATGAAGGTTTCTACAAACCTGGCATACAACCATATCAGGCGGGAAAAAAAGGTAAAGAAAATGGATAACATGCAGATAGAATCAGATAATGTGATCTCTATTGAAGATGCGGCAATAAAAAATACGGAAGTAAGATATGTAAGAAGCATATTGGATGGAATGAAGCCAAGGGACCGTATTTGCCTGGTGCTAAAGTTTTTGGGATACAAGTATAATGAAATTGCTGAGATTACAGGAATTAGGGTTTCCACAATCGGTAAGGTCATTTCCAGGGCTATTACCAAATTTAAGGGAAAGATAGAAGGAGGCGTATGATTTATGAAATGTGCAGACAGGGTTTTTATACAAAAGTATATAGACAGTGAAATGGACATAAATACTATGAGGATATTTGACAAGCATATCATCCGTTGTCAAAAATGCAGTGAACTTTTTGATGAAGTAGAAAGCCTTAACAGGATAGCAGAATCCAAAATGAAAGGTTATGCTGCTTTTCTGGAAAAAAGTGTGCTTAAAAATAATAAGCTTAAGAGACAAAAATTGCGAAAAGGTCCGGGACAGTTTAGTGTAAAATCCGGGAAGCGTTTATTTGCTGCCAAAAAGGGAATTGCAGCGGCATGTATATTAGTACTATTATCTGCATCAATTGCAATACAACCTGTAAGAGCCGTTATAGCCGAAACGTTGAAAATATTCAGAATGGATGAGGTAAAAGGGATAAATATAAGCCTGGATGATATAAATATGATAAAGAAACAGCTTGAACAGGGCAGTGGGGACATTTCTTTGGATAGAATAGGTAGAATCAGCCTGGTAAAGGGAGAGAGAAAAAATGTGGCGCCTTATGAAGCCAAAAATAAAGTCGGATTTGAAGTTAAGTATCCGGCCGTATTTTCCGGAGCAGCTCCCCATACAACACTTATGGGAGAGACTACCTTGGAGCTTAACCTTAATGTCAAAAACATAAATGAGGTGTTAAAATCCTTTGGGGGTGAAAAGATTTTACCTCCTGAAATAGACGGCAGAACTGTTTCCCTGGATATTGCAAAATCGGTAGTAACCGAGTATAATGTATCTGGAGTGAGCTGTGAAATAGTACAGACAAGGCTTCCTGTCCTCCAAGTGCCGGATGATGTGGATGTGGACGGCATATATGAAGCTTTCTTACAATTGCCGCTTTTGCCTGACAACTTGAAAAGGCAGCTAAAATCCACAAAAGATTGGAAAAGCACAATATACATTCCTTTGATAGAGACAAAGGGCAGGGAAGTAAATATTAATGGGTATACCGGCTACCTTTATTCAGATGACATTGAAGGTACGGCGACAAAGTCATGGCTTATATGGAATGAAAATGGAATTATACGAGGAATAGAAAGTTATACAGACCCTGAAAAATTGCTGGAGATTGCACTGTCCATGAGGTGAAAATGGCTATAGTAACAAATAAATTGACAAAATATTATAACACATCTGTGGGATGTAATGATGTAAGTATAGAGATAGGCAGGGGAGAAATATTTGGTTTTTTAGGACCTAACGGAGCGGGTAAAAGTACGGTGGTTAAAATACTGAATGGTCTTGTTATACCTACATCAGGAAGTGCTGAAATATTTGGTATGCCCGCCGGTTCCCTTGAAGTAAAAAAGTCTGTCGGATACCTGCCGGAAAATTTCAAGTACTATGATTGGCTTACAGGAAAGCAGCTTCTTGCATTCCATGCCTCTCTTCATGGAATGGATAAGCATTTGTTAAAAAAAAGAATAAAACAGCTTCTTAAACTGGTGAAGCTTGAAGCTTTTGAAGAAAAAAAAATCGGAACATATAGTAAGGGGATGCAGCAGAGGCTGGGGATTGCTTCAGCTTTGCTGCCGGACCCCGACGTACTGTTTTTTGATGAACCCACTTCTGCTCTTGATCCCATTGGAAGAAAAGATATGAGAGACATTATGGTTGATTTAAAACGGCAAGGTAAGACGGTATTTCTAAACAGCCATCTTCTCAGTGAAATGGAAATGGTCTGTGATAGTGTTGCCGTTATACATAAAGGTTCGATTATAAAAAAGGGTAAAATGCCTGATATATTGAATTCATTTATAACCGTAGAAATAAGGACGGAGTTTACCGGTGATAAAATACCTCATTTAATAAAGGAAAGGTTCGGGGAAGTAAAATTATCAAAAGGCAAAATCAGGGTAAAGGTAGATTGTGATGATGATATAAATGATATTGCAAGGATTATTATAAATAACGGTGGAAAGCTCTATGGAATAATTTGTGAAAAAATGAATCTGGAAGATCTTTTTATCAGTATACTGGAAGGCGGTTGATGAAAAGTGATGCCTGTAATTAAAATATCATTCAGAGAAGCAATAAATAAAAAAGTTTTCCTTTTAATTGGAATATTTACCGTTATATATCTTGCAGGCTATGCACTATTTATATATTTTATAATGAAAGATTTGGACGGCGGCAGAATAGATAATTATTCCGGTTTTTTAGCGGGAGCTTCATTCATATCTTTCGTAGGCTACTATTTTTCCAGCATGTTACTGGCTTTTCTTACAATAATGCTGTCTGCCGGAGCGGTATCACATGATATGGAAAGCGGTATCATACAGTCAACAATATCAAAGCCTTTAAGCCGCCGAAGTTATATACTGGGGAAATATCTGGGACTGGTACTTATTATATCGGCATATTCAATTATATTGTTCCTGTCGGTAACATTGATATCCGTCATGTTCAAAATACCTTCTTTAAGTGGGCTCAAATGGGACATTATCCTAAAAAGCCTTTTACTGTTTGTGCTGGAGCCCCTCGCAATACTTTCATTATCCATATTTGGCAGTGTGTTTTTTAAAACTCTCAGCAATGGTATTTTTCTTATATCAGTATATATAACCGGTCTTGCCGGAGGTATGATAGAACAGATAGGTGGCACAATAGGAAATGATACCCTTGTTTTGTGCGGTATTGCATCAAGCATGATATCACCGTTTGATACGGTGTACAGAAAAATGATTGCTACCTTGTTTTCAAATATCGGCATAGCAAATCCCATGTTTGGTATATACGGCATACAAGGTGCGGTGCCAAGCATGTGGATGATGGCATATGTCATTTTTTACTCAACACTGCTCCTTTACCTTGCAGTAAGGAAATTTAGAAAAAAGGACCTGTGAGCAATCCGCTTCCATCTATATTTTTATCATACATAAACTGATATTTTTAATTTGACAATTTTTCAGCTTGTTTCTTCAACATATCTTTTTATCTTTTGGGTGGTAGTTTTGGCAAATTCATTTTCACGGATTTCAAAATGCCTGACATGTTTATAAAGAGGCATATTCCTATTTACTGCTTTTATTTCCTGATTTATGGTTTCACGTATTTCTTCCGTTGAAACAGTTTCTTTTCCATGCAATTCTTTTATGCCGTCGATATAGGGTACGATTTGGGCCCAGACGTAGGTTACTTCCGAAGCTTCATCCTTCTTTCCCCATACCAGAGACTCCAGGATATAAGGGCTTTTGTTTATATACGATTCGACTTCTTCCGGGAAAATATTTTTACCGTTTTTAGTAACTATAACATTTTTTTTGCGGCCTGTTATTGTGAAAAATCCTTTATCATCAACCTTTCCAAGATCGCCTGTATGGAGCCATTCATTCTTTAATACTTCTTTTGTTGCAAGCGGATTGTCAAAGTATCCCAGCATGACATTTTCACCTTTGACAATTATTTCACCAATACCATCTTCATCAGGATTATCAATCCTTACATCAACTCCAGGCAGTGCAAGCCCTATGGATTCATCCTTGTTTTCATTTTCCCTGTTACAGGTTGCTATGGGAGAGCACTCCGTAAGACCGTAGCCTTGCAATACTTTTATGCCCAATGACCTGAATCCTTTGATAACATCAGGATTTATTGCGGCGGCACCTGATATTACAAGACGCATTCTTCCGCCTATATTATTGTGTATTTGTTTAAACAGCTTTTTTCTTAAATCAATTCCCGTATGTACTCTGAGAAAATCACTTACCGCTACCGCTGTTTTAAGCTTTTTAAGCTTGCCCTTTTTGGCAGCCTGCTCCCAGACTTTCCTGTGCATGCTTTCAAGGATAAGAGGCACCGACAGCATTAGCGTAGGTTTGACCTCCTTAAGGTTCTTGCCAATATGCTTAAGACCTTCATTGAAGGCAACGGCAGCTCCGTTGTACATCATAAACAGGAATCCTGCCGTACATTCATATGTATGGTGAAGCGGAAGTATTGACAGCGCCAGGTCAAAATGATTTACCTTTATTATTTTACCACAGGACATAATATTTGAAGATATGTTTTTATGTGACAGCATTACCCCTTTTGCATGGTCGGTTGTTCCCGATGTAAAAAGGAGAATACTCATTTTTTCATTGTCAATTTCAGAATCAATATATGATTTATTCCCTTGTTCTATAAGTGAGTGGCCTTTTTTTAACAGGGTGCCATATGAGAGGAACTGCCCATCATTTTCTTCCAAATCCATATTAATAAAATACTTGACTGAAGACATTGTCAATGAGAGTTTTTTTATATTATCATGGAGTTTGCCTGAGTAAACGAGTGCTTTTGCATTTGACCTTGTCAACAGGTTTTCAATTTCAGATAATGGGAGCTCCTTGTCAATAGGAACAGTAACACCCAGGCCGTTTACCGTCGAAAGATATGTAACACACCATTCATAACGGTTTTCACTCATTACTGCTATGAATTCCTCCTTCAATCCTAAGTCTGTAAGCGCTGTTCCGAGTGCGTCCATATCTTTTTTAAATTGTGAATATGTTATTTTTTTATAATTATCATCTGAAATCTTTACAAGAAATGCTTCCTTTTCTCCATACAGTCTGTTGTTTTGTTCCATCATATCCTTTAAATTATCTATCTGTCTTATTTCATAAAATGTGTTTTCCCTCATATTTATCAGTCTCCCCTTTAAATAAAATTAATATGTATATTATATAACACCACAGCGCAGGAACGCAAGAATATTAATGATTTGAGCAATTTGCTTAAATTATTCTTTAAAAATGGTTTTATATGGTATATACTAATACTATAAAATTAATAATAAAATTTTCTGCTGCAGGATATCAATTAATAAAGGATTGTGGAGGAATTACATGACTGTTAAAATATTTGGGGTAAGCATAAAAATAAGCAAGGAACATATGGTCATTGCTTTTCTTGTTCTTGCCCTGGTCTTTTTATATATAGGTTTTATATTATGGAAAAGCGGTGAGGATATTATTGTACAAACCAATGCGGGCAAGGGTGATATTGAATTGTCCGTTGGAGATAATAAAAAGGAAGAAAAGACAGAAGATTTTATAAAGGTTCATGTTAAAGGCTGTGTGAATAATCCGGGAGTAATAACACTAAAAAGAGGCCAGATTCTAAAGGAAGCAATTGAGGCTGCGGGAGGGATAAGTGCACAAGCCGATATTGATAATATTAATCTGGTTTACAAGCTTAACTACAATCAAGCTGTTAGAATACTGTCCAGGGAGGAAACCAGGGCTAATGGGGAAACAGGGCCTGCTTCGGGTGCTGACATTATTACGGATAGCGGAGCTGCCGTAGAGGAGGAGTCTGTACAGGATGGTAAAATTAACATAAATTCTGCAACTATTGAAGTACTAAAAACCCTGCCTGAAGTGGGACCAAGCAAAGCAGAAAAAATTGTCGTTTACAGGGAACAAAATGGAGCATACAAATCTATTGAAGATATTATGAATGTATCAGGCATAAAGGAAGCCACCTTTTCTAAAATCAAGGATCTCATTAAGGTTGAATAATAAAAACTGGTGACTATTTTTATAATCACCAGCGTTTATAAAATAAAAAGGAGGAAACTATATGTTTCTGCTGCAATATTATTATACTATATCCCGGCATGATAAAAAAGAACACAATTCAACGACATCCGGGCTTTTTTTCAGTATATATTTATGCACATTCAACAAAAACCTGCAGCAGGATATACGAACAGGATTTCACTCTTTGCATAAATCAACCATTAACCCTTCATAATCTTCCATTATGCGTTTTACTGCCTTTATGTTATGTGTATGGTATACGGTGTCATTGTTCACATCTTTTTCTGTTCCCACTATAAGATTTTCCCTTTTCAGTTCATTGACAGCCCAGCCTATATCCCTTTTGTGCCCTCCCAGATCAACGATATTGAATTTAAACATGAAATATTCCTCCCGGTTTATCAGGTACTTACTCAAAAGTCAAATACCACAGTTGTATGTATCCCAGCTTTTTATTCTGATTTCATACCTCCAGAAAACAGAGGTCATAAATCAGGTCTTTTAGAAAGGCGCATTCGCATCTTTCTTTTGTCTGAGATTCATAAAAACCCTTATTCCATAAAATGGTTTTCAAGAATCTTCATTAGTTTATGTTCCAAAATCATTATATCATAATGATAATCAGGTATTCAAACCATGTTTTTTTTTCCGGAGATAATGCATATCCCTGCGACAGCCAGAGATATACCTGCAAAATGCTGCCAGAGGGGAGTTTCACTTAATATGAAGAAGGAAAGTGTTATTGAACTTATGGGCATTACAGCAGTAAAACCTGCTGCAACACTCACCGATACTTTTGAAATGCCGGAAAACCAAAAATAATATGCTATAACGGTGCAAAAAATACCGTAATAAAAAAGAGGAAGCATATTATTAAATGTTATTTCCAAAGCTTCACCACGGGTCAGGCCCTCATAAAGAGCCAGGGGCAAGAACATGATAAATGCGAAAACAATCACAATCAAAGTGCTGGTTAATGGTTTATCCCTGTAAGACATTTTTTTACGAAAGATAGTAAAAAGCGATTCGGAGACTACAGCCAGCAAAACGAGCCCATTACCCCATAATATTTGTAATGCACCGGCTGCAGTATCTGAGCTTTTTCCCATGTTTGTCAGTAGAATACCCATAAAGCTCAAGGAAATGCCAAGCATTATTGTTTTACTTATTTTTTCCTTCAACAGGAAAAAGGATAATACAACTAAAACTGCGGGACCGCTGCTTGTAATAATACCGCTGTTTGATGCTGTGGTGAACTTTAAGCCATACATTATAAAAAGTCTGAAAAGAAATATGCCCGAAAGTGCCTGGAAAAACATGTACAGCATGTCTTTTGGCGATATCCTGGCTTTAAATACATTACCTTCTGCAATAATTGCAGCAGGCAGTAAAAATATGATTGATATTGCCAGTATAATACTTTGGGAAGCAAATATAGGCAGACTGTTTATAATAATTTTACCGGCGACAACAGAGCTGCCTGCCAAAAACATTGCCAGTGTCAATTGAAAGTAAGCCAGCCATTTAGCTTTCATTGAAAACCCCCGTATACAATCAGATAAAATATTGATACAATATTAGCATTAATTACTGGTATTATGTAGATCCGGTTTTATTAATATTTCATAGTACCACCTGGAGGACAATATGTATATACAAATTGAAAGAAACTCAAAAATTCCATTGATAAGACAGATTTACTTTGCCGTCAGGCAGGATATATTGAATGGAAAACTTGAGAAAAATACAAAACTTCCTTCATCAAGAGTATTGGCCAAATCATTGGGAGTATCGAGGAATGTTGTGCTGGAAGCTTATGAACAGCTATTTTGTGAAGGTTATATCATTACAAGGGAGGGATCGGGTACTTATGTTTCTGAGAATGCCTCCCTGGAAGGCTATCATGCATGCAGCGTTTTTGAAAAGGAATCAATTTTAGGCTTAAGGCATGAAATTAATGAAGAAGTAATAGATTTTCGTACGGGTGTGCCGGATTTAAGCATTTTCCCCATAAAAAAATGGGGCAATCTTTATAATAAAGTCTGTTCTCAGATTCCGGCCCTTAATCTTGACTATTATGAGCCAAGAGGCTGTTATGAGCTTAGATATGAACTGGTAAAGTATTTGCTCAGGGCAAGAGGTGTTGTTTGCAGCCCGGCTCAGGTATTCATAACAACAGGTGCCGCACAGGCATTTACACTTGCATCGGCAGTTCTGCTTGGAAAAAATAAGCATGTAGTTGTAGAAGACCCTATAAACAAAGACATTTATAAGATGCTTGCCGTTACAAAGGCAGCAGTGCATCCTGTTCCTGCTGACCTGTATGGGATTGATACAGATGAATTGCCAAAAGGTTTACAGCCAAAGCTTGTCTTCACTACACCATCCCACCAGTTTCCGTTAGGTGGGATTTTACCTATAAACCGCCGCATTGCCCTCATAAATTATGCAAAAGAAGCAAATGGTTATATTATTGAGGATGATTATGACAGTGAATTCAGATTTGAAGGTTCACCGGTTACTTCTTTTCAAAGCATTGCTCCTGAACGGGTAATTTATATAGGTACATTCAGCAAGATATTGTGTCCTGCTTTCAGGATAGGCTATATTATCCTTCCTTCCGGCTTGATAGATAGATTTTCACATGTCAAGCATTTGCAGGATTTACACTCGCCTGTATTGGAGCAGCTGGCTTTGGCCCGGTTCATAAAAGATGGAATGCTGGACAGGCACATAAATCTATCCAGGAAAGTATACAGAGCTAAAAATAACCTTCTTAAAAAATGCTTGAAAGAAGCTTTCAATAACCGTATCAAGATTTTGGGCTGTTCTACGGGAATCCATCTGGTGGTGGCATTTACCGATATTGTTTTTAATCATGAGATACAAAAGAAACTAAAAAATGCAGGTGTAAATGTTCCTCCTGTTTCACAGCACACTATAAAAAAAGGGATGCATGAAGATAAAATAATGCTGGGATATGGCAATTTAAGCAGTGAACAGATAATTGAAGGTGTCAGGAGAATGAGTAAATGTTTGAGCTAATCATTGTATAAAGTGAATATATGTTCTATAATAATATTAAGAAAAATCAAATTAAAACTTTTGGGGGATAATTGAATGAACTTGATTGAAGGATTGAACCAGCAGCAAAAGCAGGCTGTTTTACATACTGAAGGGCCATTATTGATACTCGCAGGAGCCGGAAGCGGAAAGACCAGGGTTGTTACTCACCGTATAGCATATATTATGGAGGAATTAAGGGTCGCACCCTGGTCAATCCTGGCATTTACATTTACAAACAAAGCAGCGCGTGAGATGAAGGAAAGAATTGAACTGCTGGTCGGCAATATGGTTGACGACATGTGGGTAAGCACGTTTCATTCTACCTGTGTAAGGATTTTGAGAAGAGATGCAGAAAAAATTGGATTTGACCGCAACTTCATAATATTTGACAGGACGGACCAGCTTTCTGTAATAAAAGATTGTGTCAAGGAACTTAACTTAAATGAAAAGAATTTTCCACACAGGATGGTGTTAAATGAAATAGGCAGGGCAAAGGATGAGCTTATCGAACCCGACAAGTTTGAAAAAATGCATGAATCCAACTACAGGATGGAAAAAATTTCACAGGTATATAAATTGTATCAGGACAAGCTTGTGAAAAACAATGCCATGGATTTTGACGATATAATTATGTATACAATCAGGCTTTTTCTGGACAATCCACAGGTTATAGAGTATTACCAGAATAAATTCAGGTATATTCATGTGGATGAGTACCAGGATACAAATACTGCCCAGTATTTTCTTATTAATCTTTTGGCTCAAAAAAGCAGGAATCTTTGTGTTGTTGGAGACGACGACCAGTCCATATACAGCTTCAGGGGGGCAAATATTAAGAATATACTCGATTTTGAAAGTGAATTTCCTGATGCAAAGGTTATCAAGCTGGAGAGGAACTACAGATCAACCTCTACAATTCTGGATGCTGCAAATGCAGTTATCAGCAATAATATAGGGAGAAAGTCCAAAAGGCTCTGGACCGAAAATAATAAAGGGTGTAATCTTGTCCATTATTTAATGGAAAATGAGCATGAAGAGGCTCTAGCGGTTGCTTCTGAAATAAAAGGCCTTGTTGAAAGAGGAGAAATAAACTACAGGGACGCTACAATTCTTTACAGGGCCAATGCCCAGTCCCGTGTACTTGAGGATATATTCAGGAGGGAAGGAATACAATACAGGATACTGGCCGGGCTTAGTTTTTATCAGCGCAAGGAAATAAAGGATACAATCTCCTATTTGAGGGTTATCAACAACCCGGCATGTAATATTGACCTTATAAGGATAATAAATGTACCCAAAAGGGGGATAGGCAATACAACTGTTGAAAGGGCCGGAAATATGGCAGACAGTAGAGGCATATCAATTTTTTCCCTGTTATCCTCGGTGGATGAAATACCCGAGATTTCAAGGGCATCAGTACGTATAAAGCAGTTTGTAGCAATGATTAACGGATTTTTTGCCGTAAAGGATGAACTGGGTGTATCCAACCTGATGAAAAAGGTTATGGAGGAGACCGGCATGATTGCCGGATACGAAAGTGAAAACACCCTTGAGGCAAAAAACAGAATAGAAAATATGAAGGAGCTCTTATCTGTCGCTATGGAATATGAAAAAGACAGGGAGGCCAAGAATGAAGAAGCTTCACTGGAGGATTTTCTGGCGGGTGTTTCACTGGCGTCTGATGTGGACAGCCTTGAGGACGACAACAGTGTGCTTATGATGACAATCCACAGTGCAAAAGGTCTGGAATTTCCTGCCGTGTTCATGGTTGGGATGGAAGAGGGTGTATTTCCGGGCTACCAGTCTTCAATGAACGAAACCGAACTTGAGGAAGAAAGAAGGCTTTGTTATGTAGGCATGACAAGAGCAAAGGAAAAATTGTATGTCCTCAGTGCACGCAGCAGAATGCTTTATGGAAGAACCGGATATAACAAGCCCTCAAGGTTTTTAGAGGAAATACCCTGTGATTTGGTTGAAGCAAAAGACAATACATATAAAACAGCAGCACCAGGCAGCGGTTATTCAAGTGGAGTTAAAAAGGCGTCTTTTGAAATATTCAGCAAAAACAGCAGGTTTTCTTCCAATACTATGGATACATTCAAGCCCGGAGTAAAAAAGCCTGCATCAATTAGTAAAGGTGTTCCTGACGGCAATACGGATTTGAAGGTAGGGGATAAGGTAAGGCATAAAAAGTTTGGAAAAGGTATAATCGTGGGCTTGAAGCAGGATGGTGACGATAAAAAAATGGAAATAATTTTTGATGATTCCGGCTTGAAAAGACTATCGGCCCTGTATGCAAAGCTTGATAAATTTTAGTATATATAATATTAAAGATTGTCAGGTGGTACAATCACCAAGGTTTATAATTTCATAATAGGTATTTACAATTATATTTTGATCGTAATTTCCGAAGTTTTTGCCATATATGGTAAGACCGCCTGGGTGAGGGCAATTTTCGTCAACGGATAATTCAAAAGTCCAAACTTTCCTATCTATATTTATATTGTCTATAGTTAAATCAGATACTAACTCGCCATCCAAAAATACACCCTTTGAAGTAATTCTTATAACTTTTAAAAATCCATATTGGTTAATATGAGTGCCCCACCACGAAGGAGTATACCTGCCTCGCCTATCTGCAAAATCCCCGGGGCTGGTCCATTCGCATAATTTTTTTCCATTCAATATAAATGATATGTCCGAAGGCCAATTATTATTTGCGGCAGGAGCTTCTGAGCCTAACTCCATACTTATTTCCACAGATGTTGGTTTTTGACTTGAAAGCAAATAATTTGGAAAAGAATACTTTATTCTTCCGGTTGTAAACCAGAGTATTGAAGCATCTATTCTTTCATCGAGAAAGAAAACTCTTGGATCATCGAAATTCCCGATAATTTTTAATGGGGAAGCCAATCCACAAGTAGGAGTTGCTTCAATATCCATATATCTTCCTACAGGTATGTCTATACTATGAAACAGATTAGACTTGTTTATTTGTGGGAAAACAATTTCTAATGATTGTAATTTTAAGCTGCACATTTTCTGCAATCCGGCATTACCATTGACTGTACGTGCAGATACTATATTTGCTGTTTCCAGTTTTTTTATATGTTTTGTCATGACGGCACTGCTTACATTTAACTTTTCAGCAAGCTGGCTGATATTCAAGCTTTCTTGACTCAACAAATATATTATATTGAGTCTGGTTTCTGAATTAAGAGCAGCAAATACAGGAAGGGCATCTTTAGATGAATTAATTTTCACGATAATTACTCCTATTGATAAAGTTTACTTGTAACAATTAGTTATTGACATGTACATTATACATTATATATAATATGTTTGCAAGAGTTAATGATTAACTAAAATATTAACTATTAAAGGAGAATTAATAATGCATAATGTAAAAATTAATACAGACATAAAAAAGGGAAGAATAGACAAGAATATATACGGCCATTTTGCAGAGCATTTAGGGCGGTGTATATATGGTGGGATTTATGTTGGGGATGATTCAGATATACCTAATGTAGACGGTATGCGTTTGGACGTTGTGGAAGCATTAAAAAAAGTTAAAATCCCTGTACTTAGATGGCCTGGCGGCTGTTTTGCCGATGAATACCATTGGATGGACGGCATAGGTGAAAAATCTTTGCGTCCGTCAATGGTAAATACTCACTGGGGAAATGTAACGGAAAACAATTCCTTTGGTACCCATGAATTTTTTAAACTCTGTGAAATCCTCGGATGTGAGCCATATATATGCGGAAATGTCGGCAGCGGTTCAGTGCAAGAAATGAGTCAGTGGATAGAATATATGACCTTTGGTGGAAAATCTCCAATGTCCGATCTCAGGAGAGAAAATGGACAGGAAAATAGTTGGCCTTTAAAATATTTTGGTGTAGGCAATGAGAGCTGGGGATGCGGAGGGTGCATGCGCCCGGAATATTATGCAGATTTATATCGCAGATACCAGAAATATTGCAGAAATTATGATGATAACATTTTATATAAGATAGCTTGCGGACCCTCTGACGATGATTACAGGTGGACGGAAGTGTTGATGAGAGAAGCAGGAAATTACATGGATGCGCTGGCATTGCACTATTATACCATACCGAGCGGCAATTTTGAAGACAAAAGTCCGGCAACAGGTTTTAATGAAAAAGAATGGTTTACTACATTGAAACAAACCTTATATATGGAAGAGCTTATTTCAAGACACTCTGCAATAATGGATGTTTATGATAAGGAAAAGAAAGTTAAGCTAATAGTTGATGAATGGGGTGTATGGTATGAAGCAGAACCTGGGACAAACCCAAAATTCCTATATCAGCAAAACACCTTGCGCGATGCATTGATAGCTGCTTTAAACTTTCATATATTCCATAATCATAATGAGCGCGTTACAATGGCAAATATTGCGCAAACAGTTAATGTATTGCAGGCATTAGTATTAACAGACGGCGAAAAAATGATTAAAACACCTACCTATCATATTTTCGAAATGTATACAAAATACCACGATAGTGACTTGCTGGACATCAGTTATGATCCAGGTGAATATATAATGGAAGGCAGCAAATTGCCGCATATATCTGTGTCTGCATCCAAAAAAGACGGCCAGGTGTTTTTATCATTAGTAAATCTGTCGCACAAGGATAGTGCAGCAGTGTGCATTGAGATGAGGGGAGAAGATTATAGCTTTATTGAAGGTAGAATTTTAACATCAGACACCATTGATTGCCATAATACTTTTGAAAAGCCTAAGGCTATAGCACCTGATGTATTTGATAAAATAATACTGCAGCAGGGTAAATATATTGTGAAAGCGCCGTCATCGTCTGTTGCAGTTTTAACCTTTGGATAAACAACATGAAGGGGAATAAAATAATAATGCCAAATTCAGAGGTGGATATTGTTTTATTCCCTGCATGCGTTTACAAATATTATTCATTGATGCATATTGATAATTGATGTATAATTATAATTGGTATTATGTAAATGTATTTGATGTTTCTGTGGATTGTCTTTTGGCGGACAGTATAGTGAAAAGGACGAACCATCCCATGAATTAAAAAAATATATTTGTTAAAATTTATAATATTTAGGGGATCTTTTAATGAAATATTTTTTAGGGGCAAAAAAAATTTATGTTAAATATATTAAGAATAAAATTTCTAATAAACTTATTGCCATTTCGCTGGTTTTATTTTTATCCTTTGCATTCATATTGACACTGAGTTATTATTATTTTTCCACCAAAACCCTGAAAGACTCATTTGTGGATTATAATACAAAAATATTGGATATCGTTTCAAACAATTTTGAAAACTACATCAAGCAAATCAGTAAACTGTCATTGATTATAAGAAATAATGAAGAGCTGGTAAACAAAATGAAAACTGCCAATTATTCCTTTGAAGTCAAAGACCAGCTGGGCCTTATTGACTATTCGAAAATTAAGGAGTTTGGCATAAGCAAGATTGAGTTCTATATACCTGAAGCGAGCAGGCTGTTTTTGTTGGATAAAAATAATCTGGTTCTTAAAACAGAAGATTATTCAGAGGCTTTTTGGTATAAGGAACTGGAAAATAAAGATGATTTTGCATATATTGAACCATTTTTTGAAGTTAGTCAAAGCAGCTATGATAATAAAAGCATTATGGTATTTAGAAGAAGTATTATCAATATTTTAAATAAAGAAACTCAATTAATAGTAAATATTTATATTGAGAAAGATATTATGGAAAGCTTTATGAATTTTGCAAAGGTATACAATAATGAAGAATTATACCTGTTTAATGAAGCAGGAACTTTGTTTTATTCAACCTCACAGGATACTCATAAGCTCACGGAGATTATTAGCAGCGATGATTTAAGGGATGAATTGACCAATGACAATAACCGGTATGTAAAATTGAAAAATGAATCATATATAAAAGTGTTAAGCCGCTCAACAAAAAGCGGTTGGACAATAGTTAAGCTGGTTAAATCGGAATATTTTGCTTCAAGTATAAAGCGCGTATTTTCATTTGGCTTGTTTGTAATATTTTTGTTTACAATAATTATAGTATTTTTATTTGTTATTATTTTTAAAAGAATGGCTTCAAGTATTTCAGAACTTTTTAAATATGTGGATTTGGTCGGGGAAGGGAATTTTGATGCTATCATTGAAAATGAGAGTGATGATGAGATTGGACAATTGACAAGGCAGTTCAATTCTATGACTAAAAAAATAAAGGAATTAATAAACGAGAAGTACAGGCTTAAGCTGAGTGAAAAAAATGCTATTTTAAAGTCGCTGGAAGTTCAAATCAATCCACATTTTTTATATAATACTTTGCAGGCGATATCAGGTATTGCCATTGAAAACAAACAGGAAAAAATTAGAAAAATGCTTGAGGCACTTGCTTTGTCGTTCAGGTACAAGATTAATAAAAATACAATGACTACTGTTTATGAAGAGATTGAATATATAAATTCATATATTCAATTGTGTAAGTTAAGGCTTGGTGAAAGAATTAACGTTGAATATAAAATAGATAATAATGTATTGGATTTTTTAATACCAAGGATGCTTTTTCAAATGCTTGTGGAAAATTCAATCAAATATGCAATAGAGACTACAACAGAAGCGGTTACTATAAGCCTTACCGCACAGATAAGGGAAGAGCATCTTGAAATTGAGGTATCTGACAATGGTCTTGGCGTTACGGAAGAAAAGCTGATGGAAATTAAAAAAGATATATTTGACGAATCACTAATATACAAAGAGCATTCAGGCATTGGACTGGCTAACTTATATCAGAGGTTAAAACTGCTCTTTAACGATAACATAAGCTTTGAAATTGGAAGTGTTTACATGAAAGGCTTTAATGTCAATATAAAAATAAGCATAAAGGAGCTTGGCTGATGTATACAATACTTATTGTCGATGATGAAGAACATTTTATTGAGACAGTAAAAAAAATTGTGCAATGGCGGGAATTGGGAATTACAAAAATTGTTGAGGCACGTGACGGGTTAACGGCATTTGAAATAGTCAAAAAAGAGAGGCCGGATATAATCATGACTGATATGAATATGCCATACAGTGATGGGGTAGACCTTTTAAAGAAATGCTCTGAGCTGGAATCGGAACCGGAGATTATAATTGTAAGTGGATATGATGATTTCAAATATACAAGGCAGGCAATAAAATCAAGGATACTGGATTACTTATTGAAGCCGGTCAATCCTGAGGAATTAAAATCTATTTTGAAAAAAGCCGTTGATGTTGTAAAAAATAAGAAACCTGTCAATGCTGAGAAAGAGGCGGATGGAACAAATTATGCATCAGAGGTTAAGATGTATATTGAAGATAATTATACAAAAAAAATAAGCCTTGATTATATTTCACAAAAATTTTACCTGTCAAAAGAATCTATTTTAAAAAAGTTTAAAGCTGCATATGGAATAGGTATATATGAGTATGTCATGCAATTAAGGATGGAAAAAGCAAAATACCTGTTGGCCAATTATAACTATCAAATACAGGAAGTATCTGATAAAGTAGGCTTCAATGACAGTAATTATTTCAGTAAAGCTTTTAAAAAATATTTTGGTTATTCTGCAAAAAAAGTCTCGAAAAATAACTAGTACCTTGCGTCATTTAAAATATTGGATTTGCGGCGAGGATGATTTTTGCAAGACAAGGCGGAGGATTGAGGAATATTTTCCGTATTCCGATTGACGACAACGATGTATTGCGAAAATCAGACCGTTGCAAAACAATACTTTTAGGTGACGCAAGGTACTAGTATACGTTTTGTTACCATTTACATTCAATATGTTACCTTTTTTAAATCTGCATTTGTAATATAATTTATATTGTGATATCACAAAATAAAGTTAAAAACAGGAGGAGAACTTTATGTTAAAAAGAATCTTTTCAATTTTACTGGTTTTGGTAGTTTTTTCGTCCTTGTTTGTCGGTTGTAATAAAAAGGACAATTCAGACGGAGACCCGAGCAGTACAAAAAGCTCTGAAACGAAAGAAGAGAGTAAGGAAGAAAGCAAGGAAACAAAAGACCCTGTAAGGATAAGCTGGATTGACTATGCAGGCATCGACCTGGAAAATTGGGATAAAGTATTGTATGAATTAAAAGATAAAGAAAACATTGAAGTGGAAGTACAGCATGTAGCAAATGACTATACTACGGTGCTTAAAACTAAAATAAACGCAGGAGAAATACCTGATGTTTTTATGACCGGTGCAGGCACGGATAATGTTACTTATGCTGAATTTTCATATGATTTATCAAATGAGCCCATTGTAGATAAATTCCTGGATTGGGCCCTGGATTTCTGCAGGGTCGGGGATAAATTAGTGGGATTGCCCGCCAATATTCAAAGCTATGCATTAATATACAATAAAAAGCTATTTGCAGATGCGGGTATTACGGAGATTCCAAAAACACTCGAAGAACTGGAAAATGTATGTGAAATACTGGCAGATAAAGGTATAACGCCATTTTCCAACGGATACAAAGAAACATGGGTTGTTTTCCAGCATCAAATTTCACCCTTTATTATGGCCGGCGGCGGAACACCTGATGAAATTGCAAGCAAGCTGACAAATGGAGAGTTAACATTTGATACAATGAAATATTTTAACAACTACCTGGATTATATTGATTTAACAGTAAAATACGGATTGCCCAAACCGCTTGAAACCGGTTGGGAAGAGCAGGAAGTAAATCTAGCCGTTGGTAAGGCTGCAATTATGCACATGGGTGAATGGTGTGAGCCTGTTCTTGTAAAAGCAAATCCTGATGTTGACGTAGCTTTTCTGCCGGTTCCTGTTTCAAATGACCCGAATGATGCAAGAATTTCTTCATCTGTTTCCTCTGTTCTAAAAGTGAGCTCGACCAGCAAAAATAAAGACGCGGCTATAAAAGCGATTGATTACTTTTTGACCTCGGAAAGCGGAATGAACTATACGGTAGTAGACAGCGGATGGGTTTTACTCTTAAAAGATGTTCCTGTTGAGCCCGACGGAATGCTTGTTAACTCCGTTAATGAAATTTTATCTGATTCATCTGCATATTCCTGGGCTGATACAGCATGGCCCGACGGATTTTCCGAAGGCGGAGGAAAAATAATACAGGCTTATATAGCAGGCTTGAAGGATAGAAGTGAAGTTGGAAAGGAATTGAATGCTCTATGGCTTGAATTATCATCAGAATGATTAATTATAAGCCTAATGGTTATGATGCAAAAATAGTAGTATAGGTGCATAATTATAAAGAGAAGGTAATGACGGTTGATATCATTACCTTCTTAAAGTAAAGCTATTAAACAAAAATAAGGTGAGTATAATAATGATTTATAAAATAAAGCATATTTTGAGCAATAAAAAATTTAAAAGTAAAGTGGAATTTGTGTGTTTTATATTACCTGCATTATTGCTGCTATTGAATTCCTCAATCATTCCATTTGTAATGAATATTTACTTTTCCCTTATGAAATGGAATGGAGTTAGTAACGTCAAAGAATTTGTAGGCCTTAATAACTTTATTAAAATATTTACTTCCGATAAAGCTTTCTGGGAACATACCTTGTTTACTTTCAAATATCTTATATTTTTTGTAGTAGCAGTAAATATTATTGCTCTTGGTATAGCACTATTATTATATAAGAAGAGTACTATGAATAATTTTGCCAGAGCTTCAATTTTCCTGCCTTATGTTATAAGTTTAATAACCGTAGGATTAATATGGCAGTTCATATTTGGTCCCGGATTCGAGTCAATTGCCAATATTACAGGTATTGAGCTGTTTTCAAGAGGCTGGATGAGTGAAGTCGATCTGGTGTTATATTCTATTTTAATTACATCATTGTGGCAAAATGTAGGATTTTTTATGATTATTTACATTGCAGGTTTAGTATCAATGCCGTCATCTGTAATTGAAGCTGCAAAAATTGACGGTGCCAATGCAATCAATACTTTCACAAGAATAAAACTGCCATTCCTGGCTCCCTCACTTACCATATGTCTATTTCAAGCCATAACTTACGGCCTTAAACTTTTCGAAATAGTGTTGGTTTTAACAAGAGGCGGTCCGGGCGGATATTCAACTACAATTGTTTATAATATATATATAGAAGCATTTCAAAACAGCAGATATGGTTACGGTACTGCAAAATCCCTGGTTTTTTTCATAATAGTGCTGATTATAACCCTTACACAATTAAACCTGACAAAGCGCATGGAGGTTGAAACATGATGAATAAAATAAAAATTGCCAGGAATATTTTAATAGTATTGTTAGGGTGTATATTTTTATATCCGATACTGCTTATATTGCTTAACTCCTTTAAGCCATATCCATCAATAATCAGTGATTTTTTAGGGCTGCCAGAGAGCATCTCATTCGATATATATATTAAAAGCTGGTCGAAAATGAATTTTGGAAGGCTCTTTTATAACACAACACTCTACACTGTATTTGTTGTAACCATTGTTATTATTACATCATCAATGGCCGGATATATGCTGGCAAGAACAAAAACCGTATTCAGCAAAGTTCTTTCATTAATTTTTATTATACCTTTGATGCTGCCCGTTCAATCATTTATGATAACGATGACCGGATTTGCTAAAACTACAGGATTAATAGGCAGTAGAAGCGGTTATATAATCATACTTTCAGGATTGTTTATTCCGCTGGCAACTTTTTTAATCAGCCGTTTTGTTATTACCGTACCGGCGCAGATAGAAGAATGTGCCAGAATTGACGGAGCTTCAACATTTTTAGTGTTTTTTAAAATCATATTTCCCTTGTTAAATCCGGTTATAATCACGGTAATTATTATTGATGCTATTAGTGTCTGGAACGGTTTTATAATTCAGCTTTTGATTCTTGGAGGAAAAAAAGAGTTGTATAATATACAGAATGCTCTTTATGCTGAATTTTCAAATCAATCGACAGACTGGGAACATGCTCTTCCGGGGTTGATAATATCACTGGTCCCTGTGATATTATTCTTTGTCTTTATGCAAGGCCGGATTGTTGACGGTATAGCCAAGGGAGCTCTTAAGAGCTAGGAGTCCTATATTTCTTTTGGAGAGATTGACAAAACTTATTAAATAAGTATATTATATTCACTATACTCATTTATGGAGGATTTGACATGCAGCCAAAAGAAATGTTTACCTTGATGGCTAAAGGAGAAAAGCCATCCAGGATACCTTTTGTACCAACTATTTATGAACATGCTGCCAGGGTTATCAATAAGACTCCTTCCCAGGTCGCAGCAGATGAGGATTTGGTAGTAGAGAGCCAATTGGCCGGTTATGAGCTATACAAACATGATTTGATTTCGGTCGGAGTGGACATATACAATGTAGAATATGAGGCACTGGGTGCAAAAGTAGAGTATCATGAAAATGAAGAGCTGCCATCTATTGATGAGGTTCTGGTAGATTCAAAAAATGATTTGGAACGTCTGCGTATTCCTGACCCTGAATCTGACGGCCGCATGCCCTTGTTTTTAAATGCCGCACAAAGAATCAACAGAGAGCTTGGGCAGGAAGTAATTGTTAATGGGACAGTTGTAGGACCTTTCACATTGGCAGCCATAATGCGGGGTTTTGAAAACTTCATTATGGACATGGTGATGGATTTGGAATTTGCAGTTGAATTAATGGATTTTGCCAAAAAGGTAAGCCTGCGTTATGCAGAAAGCTTTATCAAAAGAGGTGTAGGGCTGTCAATCAATGAATCCTGGATTGCACCTCCGCTCCTGTCTCCGAATATGTATGAATCTCATGTTATGAATATGGAAAAAGACATGATTTTGGAATTGAAGAGTAAGGGTCTTAAAAATGTTGCACTTATAAGTGGAGGGAATACGACACCTATTGCACAATACATGATTCAGACCGGCACATCTCTGCTTCTGGCAGATGCAGATTGTGACCAGGAATATTACAAAGAGATTTGCGCAAAAAACGGTATATTGCTAAGAGCCAGTATCGCATCTAAAATTTTGGAGACCGGTACGGAGAAAGAGATGAGAAAAGCAGCCAAGAAGGTAATTGGCACATACTCCGATTACAGCAGGTTTATATTCGGGTGCGGTGTAGTAAGTTATGGCACTGCTCCTGACAAGCTCCTCCAGCTTAAAAGGATTGTAAATGAGTTAAGTTAAAAAGACCGCTAATCAAGAATTGTCATCACTTGCAGAGGCGTTGCGATATTCCATGGGAGAGATACCTGTTACATTTCTGAATACCTTTGTGAAGTATTTAGGATTGTTGAATCCTACTTCTTCTGCAACATCCTTGATTTTATAGCTCCTTATCCGGAGTAATTCCTTTGCTTTATCTATACGCAGCTTTTTCAGGCAGTCTACAAAATTACTACCTGTACGTTCCTTGAAAAGGTGGGAAAAATAGGAATAATTAAGGTATACATGGTCAGCCACCTCCTGCAATGTCAGGTCCTTGTTTATATTTTCCTTTATAAACTGTATGGCAAGGTCAATATCGTTTTTGCTGTAATAAATACCTTTTTCCAAAGAGTGCAAATACCTGTTTATCTGCAGCATATGATCATATACTGCTTGCCTGTATTCATCAATACTTTGATAATTGTAGATATTTGAAAGCTTTTCTTTATCATTCATAGATTCCTTGAACTGCTGTGGAATCCTGCTTTTGCAGTATTCCATCATATATTGACTCAAATACCGGGCTGTATTTTCAAGATATTTTATATTGTATCCGGATATGACCTTTATATCCAGAATTTTATCCAGTGCATTTTTGATTTCAGATACATTTTTTGTATCCAGAATTTCAATAAGCTTCTTTATGAGCTTGACAGGTACTTGAAAGTTTTTATCCAGCTTTTCAATTTCCTTAAAGCCAATGAAATACCCCAGGTGTACGAATATTCTATGTTTTACCGCTTCACATGCCTGGCAATATGCCCTTTGTATGTCTTTTATTCCATTCCCTTCGCTGCTCACTCCAACAGTAATTTTTTTCTTTAATTCGTTTTTCAAATAACCTGCAGTTTCTTCAATAAGCCGCAGGCTCTTTCCGGCCATTACAATGTGCCCGTCTTTATTTATGAAACTAACAGCATTTGATTTTGATGTATTAAGGTTATTTATTTCTTCCAGTATCAAACCACTCTGGCTGCTGGCAGCAAAAACAGCTGCATAAAATGCTTTGCTAAAGAGTCCGATTCCCATGACATCCAATATGTTTTTTATTTCATATTCATTTATTTGCTTAGCTGTAAAGATATAATTCAATTGATTTTCATAACACTGGGTCTTAAAAATGTGAATATTGTCAAGCTGATTTTTGAGGCTGTCTTTTTCATCCAGTTCCCGCTCCAGGTTACGAAGTGTTTTGAACAGGATATTTTTTTTAACAGGTTTTAGCAAGTAATCCTTTGCACCATATTTGATAGCTTCCCTTGCATATTGAAAATCCTCATATCCGCTCAATATAATGAAATTGGTTTTTATATCCATTTTTTTTGCTTTTTTTATGAATTGAATCCCGTTAATTCCCGGCATCCGGATATCTGTAATGGTCAGGTCGATTGATTGCCTTGCAAGAATGTCCAATGCTTCATCCGCACCGGAAGCTTCATATACTTTTGTAAAAGTGGTTTTTTCCCTTTCAATAATTGCTTTGAGCCCTATTCTAATCATTTTTTCATCGTCGACTATTAGAAGCTTTCTCATTAAAACTCCTCCAATCGTTGTATATTGGTGTTTTTTAAGGCTACAGACTAATACTATCATAATACAAATAACGTTTCAATATTTTAAATAACCAATATTTTAAATTTAAAGCACATTTTCCCTTTATTGAATTTTTTAAGTAACCCACCGCTAATTGATATAGGCGCTTTAAAAGGCAATAAAATAAAAGATTTATAGAATAAAGAAATCCTGATAAACTTATTTCCAATATTTTATCTAAAGGCAAATTCCCAAATTATTTTTACCAAATCCAAAAAAAACAGCCCCTAAAAAAACTTATTTTCAATAATTAATCATTTACTATAGTTTTAAATATGATAAAATATAATATATTATATGCAACGTTATAATTCAAAGCATTATAGCCTTTGAAATCCACTGGAACCGTGTATCTGAAAGGCCCATAATGTAAAAATTAAAGCCGTTTCATATAGCAGCTCTATGAGGTATTTTATATATTATGGTCAGATTCAAAAAGGAATTGGGTGTTAAATTTGCGACTTTTTTTTATATTTAAAAAAGCCGGTAAAAAAATATATTTCAGGCTCAAGAGAATCGGGCTTGCCAGGAAATTGATACTGTACCATACTTGTGTTCTGATTATTTTGGTAACATTTTTTGGTATATATTATTATAACAGTGAGAAAAAAAGTGTTGAATCGGATATCATCAAGCTAATCCGTCAAAGCAGTGAGAGCATTAAAATGCAAATCAAAAGGAATATTGAAATATGCGATAAAACAGTCCAGAGTATTATCAGCAACGAAAAATTTATACATCTTATCAGCCAGAAAGAAGAGCCGGATACACTCACTGTATTTGAGTTTTTCAGGAATGATATACGGCACATTCAAAATATCACAAATATTAATCCTGATATACATCAACTGAGAATATTTTTGGATAATCCACATTTTCCACAAATGTGGAGGACTGTTTATAAGGAAGAGGAAATGATAGAAAAGGATTACATACGCAGCCGGTTCACACATAGAAACACAAGCTATTGGAGCTTTAACCATCCGGGCAGTATCCAAAGTGACGAAAAATCATTGGATAAGGTTTCACTATATAAGCAAATCAGGTATTCCGTTAACAGGCATATTGGAATAATCGAAATATCAATGCTGTCCGATATTTTTTGGGGAGATTTGTACAGCCAGAACCAAAGCGGTGAGCTTATGGTATGCTTTTTGGATAGTGAAAATAACTTGATCATTAACAATCAAAGTATTTTTTTAAAAAAATACGGATTGAATATATCCGAGCTGTCAAAGACACTTGTTGAATCAAACGAAATTGAACCTTACTATTTTTCCTTGGATAAAAATGAAATGATTCTTATGAAAGATGAAATAGAAGAACTCGGCTGCAGTATGTTCTTCATCTACTCAACAGAGCCTTTAATACAAAAACTAAGTAGCATAGGAAAAATTGTAATAATAGTCTGCGCGTTAGTCATATTGTTAATGTCTGCTGTAACCTATTTTATAACCTCTACGTTATTGAAGAAGATAAAGGTCATAATTGCTGCCATGAGAAAAGTACAAAAAGGAAATCTTGATGTGCAAATACCCATTGCAAAAGATGACGAAATCGGTGAGCTGTCTTATCATTTTGGAAGCATGCTTGAAAAAATCAATGAATTGATTTTTAATCTGGTCAGAAAAGAGAAAACTACCAAAGACGCAGAAGTTCGTGCCTTGCTGTCACAGATTAACGCACACTTTATTTATAATGTTCTGGAGAATATAAGAATGATGGCAGAAATAAATTACCAGGATGAAATATCTGATGCGCTTACATCCCTGGGCAACCTTATGAGATACAGTATGAGCTGGAAAAGAAGGAATGTACCGTTAAAAGAAGAAATTGAAATTGTAAAAGACTATATATCCCTTGTAAACATCAGGTATGATAACCAGATTCAATTCAGACTGGATATGGAAAAGGAAATAATGCAATGCGAAATATTGAAAATGTCCCTGCAGCCAATTATTGAAAATGCAGTAATACATGGCCTTGAATCTAAAAAGGAAAAAGGGAATCTTCTGGTTTCCGGACGCAGGACGGATAAAAAAATCCATATTGAAGTAGTGGATAATGGAACCGGGATGAGCAAGGATACCCTGGAGCAGATAAGGGGCAAGATAAATACCATCCCTGACAATAAAGAAGGCAAAAGAAGCGGTATCGGACTTGCAAATGTCAATGAAAGAATCAAGCTTTACTATGGAAATGAATACGGACTGGAAATTATGAGTGCAAAAGGATATTATACAAAAGTAAGGATGACAATCCCTTACCAGTAATTATAAGAGTGCGCTTGAAAAGTCCTGTACGCAAAGCTTTTCGTCACTTTATCCCGCTCAAGTGTTACGGGTCCGTCATTGCTGTGCCGTTCCCGTGGCTTTGTGGAGTTGGTACACTGTTTTGTCCTTCCGGCAGGTAAGACACGTTATTCCGCAAGAAAAGCGTTCTCCGGCACTTAACTTGTGCAAATTTTTATTAGATGCTGTTTAAATTTGTACTATATGCGGTGTAAAAAAGGGAATGTACAAAAAGTTTATACCCAATCAATAATTTATATGTCTTTTTCTTAAACATCAAAATGTTATAATTTCCATGAATGGCGTTATTCAATCCAATATTTGTAAAGTGAAAGGAGAGTATATTTATGTCAGAAGGGAATATGAAAAAGTCTTTGGTTTATTTGCTGATCATATGTATTATGTTCGGTATTGTAATTGCTGCAAGCGGTCCGGTTACCGTTTCGGCAGAAGCCATACCTGCTCCCTGGTCAACAGGTGATATAGGTGCGGTCGGTGTGGCAGGAACAGCATCATACAGCTTTTCAACCGGTGAATTCAACATAGAGGGTTCAGGATTGGACATAGGCGGAGCTTCTGATGAATTCAGGTATGTTTACCAGACAGTGACAGGAGATTGCAGCATGGTTGTCAGGCTGATATCACAGGAGAATACAAGCGACTATGCAAAAGCGGGAATCATGATACGGGAGACTTTGGATACAAATTCAAAAAACTATTATGTATCAAGAATACCCGGCGCGGCCAATCATATTCAATCTTCCTACAGGACCGGCACCGGAAGTAATACCATCACAACAAATTATGGAACCCATTTGGACACACTGCCAATTTGGCTTAAGCTGGAAAGGATAGGCAATAATTTGAGAGGATATATTTCTACAGACGGAACCGGCTGGAACCTGATCAAGGATCAATATATTTCAATGACGGCTGATGTAAAAATTGGTATGGCGGTAACGTCAAATCTGGACGGGACTTTAAGCACTGCAGTGTTTGATAATGTGTCGGTCAACGGAGCAGCTTCAACACCCGTTCCTACACCTACTCCAACTCCCGGCAGTACGGCCACGCCAACCCCTACTCCTGTCAGCACGCCAACCCCTACTCCTGTCAGCACGCCAACCCCTACTCCTGCTCCGACACCTACAGGCTTGAATGTATTTTCGTTGCCCGCACCATCACCCGGGACAGATCATATCGCATATTTTGATATCCAGG
Source organism: Clostridia bacterium (assembly GCA_028280575.1). Taxonomy (GTDB): domain Bacteria; phylum Bacillota; class Clostridia; order Acetivibrionales; family STF1-152; genus JANQLN01. The sequence continues at coordinate 19,878 of JANQLN010000134.1, read as the reverse complement.
GCTCTTTCCCCGGTGTAGACTGGCAAACCCTGGACAGGCTCTATATTCCAGCAGGAGCTTATAAATATATCAGGATTGGCAATCTGCCTCAAAGGAGTGCAGGCAGGCCTTTGATTATTACAAATAAAGACGGACAGGTATATGTATCCGGAGACCATTACTATGGTATGAAATTCACAGGGGGTTCAAACTGGATACTCACCGGCAAGTATGACCCTGCAATGCAAACCGGGGATGTGAATTATCAGGGCCATCTGAACGGAAACTATGCAAATTCTGCCGGCAGTTATGGTATACAGGTTAGCCATACTAAAGAATCCGGTTTGACGGTAAGCCTGGGGTCTACGGATTTTGAACTGTCATATATGGAATATTCATTCAACGGCTTTGCAGGGCTTTTGATAAAAACAGATAACGACCCGGCCGCAATAATGGATAATGTAAAAATCCATGATCTTTATATACATGATGTAGAATCTGAAGGCATGTATATCGGCAGTACCTCTCAGGATACAACAAAACAACACAAGTTCACGAACCTTGAAATATATAATAACAGGATTATAAGAACCGGTACGGAAGGACTGCAGCTTTCACAAATAGGAGACGGACTTAAGGTCTACAACAATGTGATTGCATTTAGTGCACTTGATTGGAAGGATCCTTTTCATCAATGGCAGGACCATTGCTTCCAGTATTACCACAGGGATGGAAGCGGTGAAATTTACAATAATATATTCATAGGAGGCAGTACGCTGTTGAGCTTCATGTTCTACCAGGACCCAAATACGGATGTTCTGGTTCCAGGTGAAGACCAGGTGCTGATACATGGCAATTACTTCTCAAGCGGCAGGAGAATGCTGGCGTATATAGGCCTGTCTTCATATTCTTGGGCAAGAAATGAGTCATCAATATTGAAATTCGAAAACAACGTAATAAACGATATTGAATATGAATATGGAGATCCTACGGATAATATCCCGGCGGGAACCCCTGCTCATGGCTCGTTGATACATTCACAGAACAATGACTGCAATCCGCTGCATTTCAACAACAATATAAGGGAAGGGAATGTTGTTCTGCTGGATGAGATTTTTGCCGATAACGGTAATCTGGGAAATTTATATGCAGCAGGCAACCAGATGGTATCAAGCATAGATCCTGTGATATTCAGGGATACAACATTCCCGGCAGGCTTTGATTATAAGAAGGTGGAAATATGGGATGATTATTCCCAGCTTTACAATGTGCCTCTTTATTATGAATATGGCGATTGCGTCATGATGCAGGTAGGCGAACCGGGTGAGGGACAATTATATGAATGTATTCAACCCGGTACAAATACAGGGCAAAATCCAACGACCGCCGCAGCAGTATGGACACCTGCAGCCAACATGACAGATGATTTAAGGCTGGACCCTTCTTCTCCATACCAGGGCTGGGGCCTGATGTATTAAACCTATGCATATATAGTAATTTATTGAAGGGTATTAATATAAAAAAGTGCTGTGAAAGTGTTTTTAAGCAGCACTTTTTTTAATGCAAAAAAAATGAACATGCTAAAAAGTTTATACCTTATCTATAATTTGTATATCTATATCGGAGTGCTTAGGTATGTTATAATTTATACGTATCAAGATGCAGTGCGGTAATTCATATATTCAAGCTTATTTTAAATGAAATGAAAGGTTGTTAATTAAATTGACCAGTAGAAAACATAAAATCCGTAATAAACTAAAAATCCTGAATAATCAAAAATATTTGCAGGCAATGTCTTTACTGGGTGTAGCATGGTTAATTATTTTTGTGTATCTGCCCATATATGGTATAACTATTGCATTTAAGGATTACAATATTCTCAAGCCTGTTTCCGAAGCGCCCTGGGTGGGATTCAAATATTTTATTGAATTTTTTGAGAGCGATAATTTTTTTAGGGTAATGAAAAATACATTAGGCATCAGCTTCTGGAGATTGGTTATTGGTTTTCCGCTGCCGATTATTTTTGCATTGTTTTTAAATGAATTACGCTCATTGAAATTCAAAAGAATTATTCAAACTGTCTCATACCTGCCTCATTTTATTTCCTGGGTAGTGCTTGGAGGTATCCTGATGGTGTGGCTTGAAGACATCGGATTAATAAGCACCATTCTTGTAAAACTCGGTATCATAGAAAATCCTACGCATTTTCTTGCTTATCCGGAGTACTTTTGGGGCATTGTCGTAACTTCGGATATCTGGAAGGAAATAGGATGGAGATGTATTATATATATATCTGCAGTATCCGGGATAAATATTGAATTGTATGAATCTGCAACAATGGATGGTGCAGGAAGATTCCGAAAAATGTGGAATATTACCCTCCCGGGTATTCGCCTGACTATTTCCGTACTTCTTATTCTTACTGTCAGCCGGATGCTGGAGTCAAATTTTGAACAGATTTTTGTATTAAGGAATTCTTTAAATTCACAGGCCAGTGAGACAATCGACATTTATGTATATAATGTTGGAATCAGAACTCAAAGATACTCTTTAGCTACGGCAATTGGAGTATTCCGGTCTTTTGTAGCATTATTGCTGCTGCTTGGATCGAATGAAATAACTAAAAAACTGACTGATTCGTCCTTGTTTTAAAGGAGGTAAAAACTTGAAACTACACATTGGCAAGAAAAACACACTGAAAGACCAGATATTTGATTATACGAATGTTATGGTAATGTTGATAATTGGCTTTTTAACACTTTATCCCATATGGTATACACTGGTATTGGCTTTCAATGACGGACAGGACTCAATGTTGGGAGGGATTTACTGGCTCCCGAGGAAATTCACTTTTGACAATTTCAAAGCTATCTTTGAAAATAAAGCTATATATACCGCTTTTGGTGTAACTGTTGCGAGGACATTCACTGCTACATCAGTACATGTTTTTTTCACTGCAATGATAGCATATGCCTTTTCAAAAAAGCAACTGCTTGGAAGGAAAATCTATCTGGCTTTAGGAACTGTTTCCCTGTTTTTTAACGGAGGGCTTATTCCTGTTTATCTGCTTTACAGGAATCTGGGGCTTGTTAATAATTTTCTGGTATATATACTGCCCGGTATGTTCAGCTTTTATAATTTGATTATTTTTACTTCCTTTTTCAGGACTATACCTTATGGCCTTGAAGAGTCTGCCAAGATAGACGGGGCAAATGATTTCATGATTTTTGCCAGGATCATATTACCTTTGTCCAAACCTGTGCTTGCAACAATTGCACTTTTTGTAGGTGTATATAATTGGAACGATTTTTTCATGGGAGTCATTTATATGAATAATCCTTCCTTGCAGCCCATTCAGACCTTCATGCTTAAAATAATAGCTCAAAATTCGGAAGCGAATGAAATCATGCGTGGTATTCCCACTGATATCCAGGAAAGTACGGGGATTACTTCACGGTCGGTATCAATGGCGACAATGTTTGTAACTGTTGCACCCATAATGGCAATTTATCCGTTTTTGCAAAAATATTTTGTAAAAGGATTGCTTATGGGGTCGATTAAAGGATGATAAACCAAGGTATATACATCTTAAAAGATGTTTTATACAAAAAATATTTAAGGAGGAACGAATAAATGAGGTCAAAATTGTTTAAGTTGTTGAATCTTCTTGTAATCCTGGCTCTCACGGCTTCTTTGGCAGCAGGCTGTAAAGCCGGTGATGACGGCAAGGAAGATAATCAAAATGTCCAAAATGAGAGTGATAATGAAAGCAAGGAAGAAACAGCAAGGAAAGATGAAGAAACTCCACCTGAAGAAAGCGGGTCAAAAAGCCCGGAAGAAGACCTGGTGCAGGAAGGATGGAAAAAAGATACCTCACCTGTTACATTTGATTGGTATGTCAATCTTGGATACTTTACACAGGTATGGGGAAAAGACACTACATCTAAGTATATTACAAACAAGACAGGCGTCGATATAAACTATATAATTCCCGTATCCGGCAGTGAAAATGAAAAAATGACTATCTTTATAGCTTCCGGAGATATGCCTGACCTGATAACTATCTACAGAGCTGATAATAATGTGAAAATCATGGAAGAAGGCGGTTTGCTGTACCCACTTAACGAGCTTGCCGACAGATATGATCCTTACTTCTATGAAGTAGCTCCGGAGAGTATTCGCAACTGGTACACCAGGTCAGACGGAAATATTTATTCATGGCCCAATTTTTCGACTTCCCTTGAGGAACAGGGTGACAACAGCCTTGTTGAAGGGAATCAGGTATTTTTGGTAAGAAATGATATGTATAATGCTATAGGAAAGCCTGATATGACAACACCGGAAGGATTTTTACAAGCTTTGCAGGCAGCAAAGGAAAAGTTTCCGGAAGTTGACGGAAAGCCGCTGATTCCGTTTGGAACAATGGAGTTTACAGATAAGGGCAACTGGCATCTGGACGGGTATTTGCAGGACTTTCTGGCAATTCCCTTTGAAAAAGACGGCATGGTTTATGACAGAAGAACTGACCCTGAATACATCTTATGGCTCAAAACTTTGAGAAAAGCTAATGAAATGGGATTGATATCCATGGATATTTTTATCGACAACAAGCTGCAAATAGATGAAAAAGTGGCACAGGGCAGATATTTTGCCCTGCTGCATCAAGTACTGGGTTCAGCACATGCAAAGCTTGTTGAGAAAGATTATGAATCCAGGTATACAGCTATTGATGCAATGTTCAACTCAAAAGGTGAACAGCCTGTTGTAGCTGCAGAAGGTGCTATCAACGGCTGGCTGGTAAATCAAATAACCAGGGACTGCAAGGATCCGAAAAGAGCCATAAGTTTTTTCAGTTACATGATCAGTGAAGAAGGGCAGCAGGACTTGATTCTTGGAGAAGAGGGAGTAACTTGGGAGAAACAGGACGGTAAGGACCTTATTAAAAAAGAGCTTTGGGACTTTCGTGTAAAAGATAAGAAGGCATTCAACGAACAATATGGTGCAGTAGGCTACTTCTATAATTTCCATAACCCGTTCCTGGCAAAAAAATGGCAGTGGCCAAGAGTTGATTATGTACAGCAGCAATATGATTGGACTAAAGGAAAGGCCAAAAGCCAGGCAGCATATATGTCATTGGAACCGGATGCAGATTCTGACGAAGGTATCAAGTATGTCAACATAGAGCTGAAATGGGCGGAAGTACTTCCAAAGCTCATACTTTCCAAAACAGACGAAGAATTTGACAAGATCCTGGATGATTTTATAAAATTCCGTGAAAAAAATATGTTTGACAAGATTGTGGAAATTCAAACACAAAAAATGAAGGAAAACAAACAAAGGCTGGGTATTAATTAGCAGGCTAAAAGGATAAAAACAGTATAAAGTTCATATTTAAATGCTTTTTGGACAAAGGGGCTGTAACAGTTGGATTATGTTACAGCCTCTTTATTTCAGTCAAATTTATCGTTTTGTTTAAGTTTCTTAAGCGGTGATACAAGGCAGATTTTTACTTTATGGAGCTTTGATTTCTATAGCCCTGTCCGCAATTGAAATAGTTTGCGGTTTATGTGCTACTATAACTATAGTTTTATGTCCCTTTAGCTTAAATAAAGTCCGGGTTATAACAGATTCCGTATCGGAATCAAGGGCGGAAGTCGGCTCATCCAGCAGTAGTATTGGTGAATTTCGCAGCAGGGCACGAGCTATGGATATACGTTGCTTTTCACCACCGGATAAGGAATTACCCCTTTCCGAAACAATGGTATCATATTTTTCCGGCATACACATTATAAACTCATGTGCTCCTGAAAGCTTTGCTGCATTCACTATATCATCATATGTAAAATCCTTATTGCCAAGGCTGATGTTTTCCATTATGCTTCCTGTCAAAAGTGTATTGTCCTGGGTAACCAGAGATATAATGTTGCGTAATTTTTCTAAATTCCATTTGGCAATATCCAATCCGAACACATCAATTATACCTCCCGAAGGCTTATATAAGCCTTGTATTAACCGAAAAACCGTAGTTTTACCAATGCCGCTGGCTCCTGTAATGGCTACCATTTCACCATTTTTTATGCTAAAGGAAAGATTTTTTATTACCTGTCTGTCCCTGGAATATTCAAAGCTTACATTTGCAAATTCAATTGCGTTACTGGTATAACCGGGTGCAGATGACTTTTGACCGGTCGGCTCCGTTGTAACAGTATCCATCACATTAAATACCCTTTGTGCACCTGCTAGTGATTGAAGTATTGGCGATAAAATTCTGGATATATGGAATATGCTGATCACACCTGTTCCCATTTGAGAGACCCATAATACTGTAGCAGCATTTAATTTATTGGCAAATAGAAGTAATCCCGATAAAAAAATTAATAAATTCCAGCTAAAATTACTTGCAAAGTTGTTTATACAGCCCAATATTCCTGATAGACGCGCCCATTTAATTCCTGATTTCATGGCTTTATCGGCACAAAAGTCAAACTTTTTATAAAGAAGAGCCTGCATATTATATATTTTTGATACCACCGTACCGTCCAATATGTTTTTCAAATGGCTTAACATAACTGCTTTTTGTTTTTGAACTAAAACAGAAACCCTGTATAGTTTATTTGCCAAAAATACACTATATATAAATGTTAAAACACCCAATATAATAACATACAGTGCTAATAGCCTGCTAACAAGCAGTACATAGACAAAGCTTCCTATCCCTTGAATAAAGGCTGTTAGAATTACCTCCAAACTACTGGCCATAGCCTTTGTAGCGATTGGCACATCATTTGTCAGGTAGGATAGCATAACTGCACTATCCTTCTCATTCTTATCTTTTAACGGCATTTGTATTAGTTTTTCCATAAGTTTTTTTCTCATGTGTGCAGTTGATACAGAGCAAGCACGACCTGTAAGATAAGTGGAAATAGCGCTGATAAACATTATGGACAAAGCTACAGGCAATGCATTTACAATAACTTCAAACGGTTTAATTGAAGTATTTTGAGTCAGTGCATTAGTTGCATCCCGCAATAAATTAGCCGTCATAATAGTCAATAACAGCCTATTAACAGCCATACCCGCTGCACCTGTTATGAGCTGCATGCGGGCCGGACCTGCGAAGGAGTATAATCGCTTTATTTGCCGGAACATATTTTTTATCATTCATACACCCTCCATTTCTTGCTGCATAACAAGATGCTTATACTGCCCGTTAGCCTGTATAAGTTCTGAATGTGTACCACGTTCTACTATTGTTCCATGGGCCATTACCAATATTTTATCAACAGCTTTTATGCTTGAAAGCCTGTGGGTAATAAAAATAACAGCAGGTTTATTTTCAGTATTCATTATGGATTTTATTACATGCTTTTCGGTTTCTGCATCCATTGCCGAAGTAACCTCGTCCAACAATAACAGCTCAGGTTTTTTAAGAAGTGCACGTGCTATGGAAATACGCTGCTTTTCTCCTCCGGAAAGGAATACACCGCGTTCTCCCACTATTGAATCCAATCCTTTTGATAACTTGTTTACAAAGGAAGTTAATGATACTTTTTCGATACATTCCATAACCTGTTCTTTTGAAAAATTGCCCTGTCCGCAGGTTATGTTTTCATATAATGTTCCTGGAAAGAGAAAAGTATCCTGTGAGACATAAGAAATGTGATTACGCACCTCTTCCAGGCTCCAATCATTAACATCTCGTCCTAAAATGCTTATTACTCCCTCCTGAGGGTGATATAAGGTTGCTCCAAGGCATAAAACAGTTGATTTTCCACAGCCGCTTTCTCCTACTATCGCTATGCATTGACCTTTTTTAACACGAAAAGAAATGTTTTTTAACACTCTTTCCTGTTTTTTCAGTAAAAGAGATCCGTATGAAAACTCTACCTTGTTAAAATCTAAAACATATCCGGGATATGCAGCTATAGAACTATTACCATTCAAAATTTCTGAAGGAATGTCCCATATTTCGATAATTCTGCTTGAGCTTGCGTCGAGCTGACGAATGGATATAATTAATTGCATAATACTGCCCAGTACATATATGGCTCCGCCTGAAAGAGAAATATATGCTATTAACTGTCCGAAGGTTAAACGCCCGTTGATTACAAATATTCCTCCTATACCAAAGAGTAAAAAACGCGGGAGGAATTCTCCTAATTTTCCTATAGGTGTTAATATGGCTGCTGCTTTTTGCTCCTTCTTTTCAGCTTCAAGCTGCTTTGATTGGGCTGCAGCAAACCGCTGCAGTATTTCATTTTCCAAAGCAATAGATTTAACCATTTCATATGAGCCAAAACAATCTGAAGCAACGCTGGTAAGCTCTCCTACCGCACTAAGGCTTTTCATTTTGTATTTTTTTATAGATGAGCTGTATACCCATTGTAATAGGGAAGTGATGGGGACCAGTGCAAATACTATCAGTGTTAACAGCCAATCCTTATAAAACATGTATCCTACTGCTATTAAATGTACAACAACCAGGGAAATTCCCATAATAAGCACCGGACGAAGTGCGTCTGCAAGTATGTTCAAATCGTTGGAAACCCTTGAAGATAAATCTCCCGTATGGCTCATATCCAACCATGATAATCTGGCATGAGTTAATGATTCAACTGTCTTTTGCCTTAAACGCCTCATTCCTCGCTCCAGGTATTCACCCAGAAGACAATCTTTAACCAGTATGCAAACGGCTAATCCCAATACGTATAGTAATATCATTAACATCTTTTGTTTTGCCTGCTGAGTATTATAAAGGATTATATAATCTACCATCATTCCGCTGGCAGCAGCTATCAGAACATGAAATATACCCTCTCCCATATTGGAAAGTAAGGCGGCTGCTAAAATAAAATAATTTCTCACATGTTTAACAATTCTCAAAACCGAACTTTTATATTTTTCTTCTTTTTTCTTCAAAAAGTAGATCTCCTTATACAAGAAAATACTATTCCGGCGAAATTGACAATTTAAATAAGTCTACCATATACTTGTTAATAGCACAATAGCCCTGCAATACGAGCAATTTGCTTATGTTATGATTTTCTTAAAGGAACATACTAAATTTAGTAGTATGAATAATAAGCATATACAACATTTAGTATGCTCCTTACTTGAAATTGCTTAATACATTTTCTTAATGATTGGACTGATAAATGTTTCATTATAAGCTTAAATTTATACCTGTTTTAAAAAATGTTGAAACTCAATGCAATATAATATTGACAAAAGGTAAAACATAATTTATAATATTGACAATTCATTAATTTATTACTTTAACACAATAAAGAAATAAAGAAAAATCAGAGAGGTGTTCAAATTGGCAAAATGGAATATATATACTCCGGAAGGAGTTAGAGATATACTTTTTGATGAGTGTTATATTAAGAGAAATATGGAAGGAAAGGTAAGGGAGCTATTCAGGTCATGGGGCTACTTTGAAATAGAAACACCGACACTGGAATTCTATGATGCATTTTCTCCTGAAACCGGATTGATTTCACAGGAAACAATGTTTAAGTTTTTTGACCAGCAGGGCAGGATACTGGTTTTAAGACCTGATGCCACAATACCTGCCGCCAGGCTTGCGGCAACAAAACTTGGTGACGGGCCGGCACCTGTAAAGCTTTCGTATATTGGCAACACTTTTCGATATAATGAACTGGGCGGAGGCAAGCAGAAGGAATTCACAGTTGCAGGTGCTGAAATAATTGGTGCAGGGGGTCCCCAGGCAGATGCTGAAATCATTTCAATGGCGATAAATGCAGTTAAATGCCTGGGGATAGAAAACTTCCAGATTGATATAGGCCAGATGGATTTTTTCAGGGGGCTGATGGAGCAAAGCAGACTTGCCGACATGTATATAGAGCAGATGAGGGTATTGATTGACCGCAAGGATTCAATCGGCATAGAAGAAATGGTTAAAAGCCATAATTTGCAGCCCAGGCTCCAGGAGATTATTCTGGACCTGCCCAGGCTGTTTGGCAGTTTGGACCTTCTTGACAGGGTTGTACAGGTTACTGATAATGAGAAGTCTCTTAAGGCGATCAATAACTTAAGGGATGTTTTTGAAATACTGGATGACTATGGCTTAAGCAAGTATATCTCTATTGATCTTGGGATGGTGCAGAATCTCAATTTCTATTCAGGCATAATATTTAAGGGATTCACGTATGACATAGGGTTTCCAATATTAAGAGGCGGGCGGTATGATGACCTTGTTGGTAATTTTGGCAAGGGCCAGCCTGCAACAGGGTTCTCATTAGGCTTGAATATGGTCTTGATGGCACTGGAAAGACAGGAACTACAGGCACAAAGACCGGCTATTGATACTATTATAGGGTATGAAAAGGCTGAAAGGAAAACGGCTTTCAAACTCTGGAATGAAATGAGGAAACAGGGTCTGGTTGTTGAAATGGATGTGGCAGGAAGGGATGCGGCAGAATTGGAAAGCTATGCAAAGGCAAAAAGTATAAACGGATTTTTGTTTATAGCGGGAAATGGTGATATTAATGTGTACAATATTGAAACGGGTGAAGCTGTCAAAACAAGCATGGAAGAGCTTATTAATAAGTAGGTGTTAGGGGGGTGGCCGCATGAGATATCTTAGTATTGCACTTGCAAAGGGAAGATTGGCTGATAAATCAATAGTTTATTTTGAGTCGATAGGATTTGACTGTACTGAGCTTAAAAGCTCAACCAGGAAGCTGGTATTAAAGGATGAAAAAAATAAAATCAAGTTTTTTCTTGTAAAGCCGGCGGATGTTCCCACTTATGTTGAGTACGGCGCTGCAGATATGGGAATTGTAGGCAAGGATACCATTATGGAAGAGGGCAGAAGAATATATGAAGTCCTAAACCTTGGGTTTTCCAAATGCAGGATGGTAGTTGCAGGACCTGCCGTTCTCGAAGGCAGGCTTGACCAGCTTAATAACAAGAGAGTTGCAACAAAATATCCAAAAGTTGCAAGAGACTATTTTGAGCACAAAAGAAAAGAATCCATTGAAGTAATAAAGCTCAATGGTTCAGTTGAACTTGCACCGCTTGTAGGGCTTTCCGAAGTAATTGTCGATATAGTTGAGACAGGTACCACACTTAAGGAAAACGGACTGGTAATACTGGATAAAATTGCTGATTTAAGTGCAAGGCTTATAGTTAACAGGGTAAGCATGAAAATGGAAAGCAGGAGAATCAACCGGATAATTGACGGTTTTAGAAAAGAGCTTGAAGAAGAAGGTGTTATAATTGGTCAGGATAATTAAAGCAGGGAGCCGCCAGATGGCGGAATATTTTAAAATACTGGAAAAGAGAAACAATTTCGACGCTTCCCATATTGCCGATACCGTAAGCGAAATTGTTAACAGGGTAAAATACGAAGGTGACAAAGCCATACTCCATTATACAAAAAAGTTTGATAAAATTTTTATAGATGATTATTGCCTCAAGGTATCTGAAAATGAATTTGAGAAAGCTTATACAAAGGTTGATGAAAAGCTCCTTTCTACAATAAAAAAGGCTTGCGGGAACATAAAGGAATACCATGAAAAGCAAAAAAATCAGTCGTGGTTTTGCAGCAGGCAGGACGGTGTGATTCTAGGACAGAAGTACACTCCTTTAAAAAGTGTAGGAGTTTATGTTCCGGGTGGAACGGCGCCGCTTATTTCTTCCGTATTAATGAATGTTTTACCTGCAAAGGCAGCAGGTGTGGAAAAAATCATAATGGCTACTCCGCCTCAAAGAGATGGAAGTATAAACCCTGCAATGCTGGTTGCAGCTAGGGAAGCAGGGGCAGCACAGATATACAAAATGGGTGGAGCTCAAGCAATTGCAGCCTTTGCATATGGTACCGATTCTGTTCCCAGGGTAGATAAAATTACCGGACCGGGTAATATATATGTAGCAGCTGCAAAAAGGCTTGTGTATGGAAATGTTGATATAGACATGTTTGCCGGGCCCAGTGAAATATGTGTGATAGCCGACGGTAATGCCAATGCTTCATATATAGCGGCAGATATGCTTTCCCAGGCAGAACATGATGTTATTGCGGCTTCTGTTTTAATAACTGTTTCCAAGGAACTGGCAGAAAAAGTGGATATAGAACTGGAAGAGCAGTTCAATAAGCTTAAAAGGAAAGAGATTATTAAAAAGTCTCTTGATAATTACGGAGCAATCATTTTAGTTAACAGTATAAAGGAAGCAGTTGAATTATCGGACAGGATAGCTCCGGAGCATCTTGAAATACTTGTTGATGAACCGTTCAAGCTGCTGGGTGAGGTTGGAAATGCCGGGGCCGTTTTCCTTGGGCCGTATTCGCCCGAACCCATAGGAGACTACTTTGCCGGTCCGAATCATGTGCTTCCTACCGGAGGAACGGCACGCTTCTTTTCTCCATTGGATATTACGCAATTTGTAAAAAAATCCAGTGTCATTTACTATACGAAGGATGCTCTTCTCAAGGATGTACGGGATGTTGAAAGGTTCGCACTGGCAGAAAGCCTGGACGCACATGCCAGGGCCGTAACAATCAGAGCGGAGGGTGAAGGGTAAATGAGTAAATACTGGAGCGTAACAACTCGTGGTCTAAAACCATACGTACCTGGAGAACAGCCGGGGGACAAAAAATATATAAAGCTTAATACAAATGAAAACCCTTATCCGCCGCCACCCGGGGTTATCAATGCTATAAGGAATGCTGCGGGCGAAAGGCTTAAGCTTTACCCCGAACCAACATGCATAAGGCTCCGTAAGAAAATAGCCGGTTATTTTGGACTGAATGCAAGTCAGGTTTTTCCCGGCAACGGTTCGGATGAAGTCCTGGCTTTTGCCTTTAAAGCATTTTTTAATCCGGGTGAAAAGGTTATTTTTCCTGAAATAACCTATACCTTTTATCCTGTTTACTGTAAACTATACGGCCTGGATTATATAAATGCTGAAATGAAAAGCAATTTTTCCATTTCTGTTGATAGCTTTAAACAGGAAAATGGCGGAGTTATAATACCAAATCCCAATGCACCTACAGGCAAATACCTTAAACTTGATGCCATAGAGGATATACTAAAAAACAATATGGAAAAGGTGGTTATCATAGATGAGGCATATATTGATTTTGGAGGAAAAAGTGCGGTATCATTAATTGGTAAATACCCAAACCTTTTAGTAGTGCAGACTTTGTCAAAATCCATGTCACTTGCCGGACTCAGGGTAGGCTATGCACTGGGAAGTGAAGAATTGACCGAAGGATTGGTAAGGGTAAAGGATTCAATTAATTCATATACCATTGATACTCTGGCAATGGAAGGAGCAATTGCTGCATTTGATGATGGTGATTATTACAGGGAAACATCTTCTATGGTAATAAGCACGAGAGACAGGATAACTGCAGAATTAAGAGATATGGGATTTGAGGTCGTTGATTCAAAGGCAAATTTCATTCTTATAAGCCATAAAACTGCAAAGGCATTTGATATATTCAGGCTGCTTAAAGAAAATGGGATACTGGTCAGGTATTTTAACAAGCCGCGTATTTCAGGTTATTTACGTGTAAGTATCGGAACGGACAAAGAAATGGATGTATTTGTAGACACCCTTAAGAATTTGCTGTAGAATACTAATATTACAGCGAAATATACCCTTAATAAAAGTTCTATGGAGGTGAAACATGGAAAGGAAGGCTTTAGTGCAAAGAAAAACGGGAGAAACCGATATTACCGTTGAGTTTAATGTTGATGGGAAAGGAATGTTTGAAATTGAAACAGGCATAGGTTTTTTAGATCATATGCTTTCGCTTTTTTCAAAACATGGATTATTTGACCTTAAAGTTAAAGCAGAAGGGGATTTGCATGTGGATGCCCACCATACTGTTGAGGATATAGGTATTGTGCTGGGGCAGGCAATAAATAAAGCCCTTGGTGACAGAAAATCAATAAAGAGATACGGCACTGCCTTTGTACCTATGGATGAGTCACTTGCCATGGTTTCTCTGGATTTGGGAAAGAGACCATACATGGTATTCAACTGTGAATTTGATACAGATATGGCAGGCGGCATGGAAACCCAGCTTTTTAAAGAATTTTTCAATGGGGTGTCCTTTAACTCGTTGTCTAACATACATGTAAGAGTATTTTATGGAAATAATGACCACCATAGGATAGAAGCGGTTTTTAAAGCATTTGGCAGGGCTTTGGACCAGGCAGCAATGCTTGATGGCAGAATAGAGGGCGTAATGTCTACAAAAGGAAAGCTGTGAAGGCTTATGCCTATAAATAATTATCATGTTGGCAGCTTAGCAATATGTTAAGTGTATTATAAAATTTATTAGAGAACGGATCGGGTGATTGCCTGGTAATTTGTTCTTCTGAAACGGAGGTATTTAACAAAATGTCAAAACTGGTTGGCAATACTGATTTTATCGATCTCCCTGTTTTTATTAAAGGTAAGGTAAGGGATGTCTATGACATGGACGATAAACTGCTGATTGTTGTAACAGACAGGATTTCTGCCTTTGATGTAGTTTTTCCAAATCTCATACCAAACAAGGGTAAAGTGCTGAACGGTATTTCCGAGTTCTGGTTCAACTATACAAGTGATATTGTTGGAAACCATATGATAACTACGGATACCGGCAAATATCCTGAAAGCCTTTTGAGCTACACCGGTAAAATCCAGGGCTGCTCAATGCTGGTAAACAAAGTGGAAATGGTGGAGGCCGAGTGTATAGTAAGAGGTTACCTTGAAGGCTCAGGCCTTAAGGACTACAGAAAAACCGGGAGTATATGCGGTATCAAGCTGCCTGAAGGACTTAAACAGGCAGATAAGCTGCCGGAGCCAATATTTACTCCGTCTACGAAAGCACTGGAAGGGCATGACGAAAATGTTACATATGAAGAACTGAAAAACAGGATCGGTTCTGAAATGGCTACAATGCTGAGGGATACAAGTTTGGCGTTATACAAAAAAGCCAGCATTCATGCTGAAAGCAAGGGTATTATCCTGGCCGACACAAAGTTTGAATTTGGTATGCTTGACGGCAGGCTTGTTGTTGCCGACGAAATGTTTACCCCAGACTCGTCGCGATTCTGGCAAATGGACCGTTATGAACCGGGAAGGGCACAAAAGAGCTTTGACAAACAATTCCTGAGGGAGTACCTTGAAACTCTTGATTGGGATAAAAAGCCTCCTGCACCTCGTCTTCCTGAGGAAGTAATTAAAAATACGGAGGCAAAATACATTGAAGCATATGAAATATTAACAGGTAAGAAATTTGTTTAGGGTGGCATTATGATTTCGGTGATAGATTATGGAGTAGGAAACTTAAGAAGTGTTGAAAAAGCATTGCAATTTATAGGGTGCGAGGCTGAAATTTCTTCCGACACTGATTTCATACTAAGGTCAGATGCTGTAGTACTGCCTGGTGTAGGAGCATTTGCGGATGCAATGGAAAGCCTTGAAAAAGCAGGTATGGCCGATGTAGTCAGGAAATCTGTAAATAGTGGAAAACCCTTGCTTGGAATATGCTTGGGTCTGCAGCTTTTGTTTGAATACAGCAGTGAAGGCAGAGAAAAAGTGCCGGGACTGGGTATCCTTAAAGGACATGTGGAAAGGTTTCCTTCCGGCACCGGATTGAAAGTGCCCCATATGGGATGGAATTGCCTGGACACAAATAAAAACAGTAAGTTGTTTAAAGGCATGAGGGACAAGCCATATGTATACTTTGTACATTCTTATTGTTTAAATGCGGCAATCAGGAATCAGGTGGCTGCAACATGTGAATATGGCATTGCATTTGATGCGGCCATAGAGTTTAAGAATATCTGTGCAACGCAGTTCCACCCGGAAAAAAGCGGCGCAGTCGGCTTGAATGTTCTTAAAAACTGGACTTTAAATATACGGAGGTAAACATGCTTACCAAAAGAATTATTCCCTGTCTGGATGTACATGCAGGCCGTGTTGTTAAAGGTGTCAATTTTGTAAATCTCAAAGATGCCGGAGACCCTGTTGAAGTGGCTGCCATTTATGATAAGGCCGGTGCGGACGAGTTAACTTTTCTTGATATTACGGCTTCATCAGATGCCAGGAGTATTATGCTGGATGTGGTAAAAAGAGTTGCGGAACAGGTATTTATACCCTTTACTGTGGGTGGCGGTATAAGAAAAGTAGAGGATTTCAGGGAAATTTTAAAAGCCGGCGCCGATAAGATATCTGTTAATTCTGCTGCCCTTAAAAGGCCTGAATTGATCTCTGAAGCCGCACGGCGCTTTGGCAGTCAGTGTGTAGTAGTTGCCATAGATGCTAAAAGAAGGATTGACGGCAGTGGTTGGGATACCTTTCTTAACGGGGGAAGGATCAATACAGGAATTGATTCTGTAGAGTGGGCAGTAGAAGCTGAAAAGAGAGGAGCAGGAGAGATACTGCTTACCAGTATGGATTGTGACGGTACAAAGGAAGGGTATGATATCGAGCTTACAAGAAAAATATCGGAAAGCTTGTCGATTCCGGTTATTGCATCAGGTGGAGCAGGTACTATGGAGCATTTTTATGATGCTCTTACGAAGGGGAAGGCAGATGCTGTTTTGGCAGCTTCACTGTTTCATTACAGGGAAATGGAGATAATGGACTTAAAAAGATACCTTAATCAAAGGGGAATTGAAATCCGGATGTAAAAAAAGCCTTTAAAACTTTCAACTGAAAGGAGGGAGCAAAATGAGTGAATTATTAAAGGAAATAAAATTTGACGATAATGGTCTTGTGCCGGCAGTTGTTCAATGTGAAAAAACAAAGGATGTACTTATGATGGCATACATGAACCGGGGAGCTATAATAAAAACCCTGGAGACAGGATTGGTTCATTATTGGAGCAGAACCAGAAAAAAGCTCTGGCTTAAGGGTGAAACATCAGGACATTTTCAGTACGTCAAGTCAATAAGGCCGGACTGTGATAACGATACCTTGCTTTTAATTGTGGAACAAAAAGAAGCTGCCTGTCATACAGGGCACTATTCATGCTTTTACAGAGAATTGGAAAAGGACAGGCTCATAGAGAAATCCGGCAAGGTTTTTGAGCCGGAAAAAGTATACTATAAATCCGAGATTTTTGAAGAAGTCTACAATGTAATAGTTGACCGTACCATTAATCCAAAAACAGGCTCATATACAAATTATCTTTTTGAGAAAGGCATTGATAAAATGCTCAAAAAAATAGGTGAAGAAACAGCAGAAGTTATAATTGCTTCAAAAAATAAGGATAACAAAGAAATCGTATATGAAATATCCGACCTGATATACCATTTACTTGTAATTATGGTTGAAAGAGGCGTAAAACCCGGTGATATATATAAGGAATTGGAAAGGAGACGTTGACCAAAAAAACCCTTTTATTGTTGTAACACTAAAAAAATAAGAAATCAATAGTAATTATGAGAAAATTGATGGTAATTTTAAATAATAGCCTATAACAGTCAAATTTGGACGGAGGGCATATTTGCTAAAATTTTGGTTAATATAATATTATAGTTAATGCAGTTAGCACTCAATTAAGGTGAGTGCTAATAAAATGTAAAAATTTAAGTGCAGGAGGTATGATGTATGAACATAAAACCCTTAGCAGACAGAGTTGTAATTAAATCTCTGGAAATGGAAGAAACTACAAAAAGCGGTATAGTTTTGCCCGGTAGTGCTAAAGAAAAACCTCAAATAGTTGAGGTTATGGCAGTAGGACCCGGTGGTATAGTTGACGGTAACAAGGTTGAAATGGAAGTCAGAGTTGGTAACAAAGTACTTATTAGCAAGTATGCCGGCACAGAAGTTAAGGTTGACGGTGAAGAATATACTATTGTCAAGCAAGGTGATATTCTGGCGATAGTTGAATAACCTGTTTTAAGGTTTTTAGCCAATGGGCAGAAACCTATAATATGGTTTTTGACAGCTCATGGCATTCATTAAAGGATTTAGGATTTTAGAGTATATTTAAGGAGGCAGTTGATATGGCAAAGGAAATTAAATTCGGCGAAAACGCCAGAAGATCTTTAGAAACCGGCGTAAATAAACTTGCTGATACAGTTAAAGTAACGTTGGGACCCAAAGGCAGAAATGTTGTTCTTGACAAAAAGTTTGGTTCACCAATGATAACTAATGATGGTGTAACTATTGCAAAGGAAATTGAAGTTGAGGATGCATTTGAGAACATGGGTGCACAGCTTGTAAAAGAAGTTGCTACAAAGACAAATGACGTAGCAGGAGACGGTACTACTACGGCTACATTGCTTGCACAGGCAATTATCAGGGAAGGGCTTAAGAATGTTGCAGCAGGTGCAAACCCAATGATACTTAAAAAAGGCATTGAAAAGGCTGTTGAAGCAGCAGTTGAAGGAATTGGCGAAATAAGCCAGACAATTAAGGGCAAGGAAGACATTGCCAGAGTAGCGTCTATTTCAGCTAATGATGATGTTATAGGAACCTTGATTGCAGACGCAATGGAAAAGGTTACTAATGACGGTGTCATTACTGTTGAAGAATCAAAAACCATGGGGACCAACCTTGAGGTTGTAGAGGGAATGCAGTTTGACAGAGGCTATGTTTCACCTTACATGGTTACGGATACTGAAAAAATGGAAGCTGTTATGGATGATCCATACATTCTTATTACCGATAAAAAGATAAGCAGCGTTCAGGATATACTTCCTCTACTTGAGCAAATAGCCCAGCAAAGCAAGAAGCTGGTCATTATTGCTGAAGATATTGAAGGCGAGGCTCTTGCAACATTAGTTGTTAACAAGTTAAGAGGTACATTTAACTGTGTTGCGGTAAAGGCTCCCGGATTTGGAGACAGAAGAAAAGCCATGCTCCAGGACATAGCAATACTAACAGGCGGAGAAGTTATTACCGAGGAACTGGGACTTGACCTTAAGGAAACCAGTGTTGAGCAGCTTGGAAAAGCAAGGCAGATTAAGGTTCAAAAAGAAAATACCATTATAGTCGACGGTGCCGGTGATGATAATGAAATCAGAAACAGAATTGCATCAATAAAGGCTCAAATTGAAGAAACTACTTCTGATTTTGATAAAGAAAAACTCCAGGAAAGACTGGCTAAAATGTCGGGTGGAGTTGCTGTAATAAATGTGGGAGCAGCTACTGAAACCGAAATGAAGGAAAAGAAATTGAGAATAGAAGACGCGCTTGCTGCAACGAGAGCTGCAGTTGAAGAAGGTATTGTTTCAGGCGGAGGAACAGCATTTATTAACACAGTCAAAAAAGTAGAAAAAGTTATAGACCAGGTTGAAGGAGACGAAAAAACCGGTGTTGCACTTATTCTTAAGTCTCTTGAAGAACCTTTGAGGCAGATTGTATCAAATGCCGGTCTGGAAGGGTCGGTTATAGTTGAGAAAATTAAGAACAGTGAAGTTGGTATGGGATACGATGTTCTTAAGCAAGACTATGTTAACATGATTGAAGCAGGTATTGTTGATCCTGCAAAGGTTGCAAGGTCTGCTCTCCAAAATGCTTCATCAATAGCGGCAATGGTTCTTACTACTGAAAGCGTTGTTGCAGATAAGCCGGAACCCGAACCTCCAATGCCTGCAGGCGGCGGCGGAATGCCCGGTGGAATGGGCGGAATGGGTGGAATGTACTAATAATATATAGGAACGTCTTTACGTTATATATAGGTAACAATAAATCAAAAGGTCTAAAGCGAATAGCTTAGACCTTTTGTTATTATACTGCTAAATCTAGTACCTTGAGTCATCTAAAAGTATTGTTTTGCAACGGTCTGATTTTCGCAATACTTCGTTGTCGTCAATGAAGTGTCGTACCTACCGGAACGACACACATGCTCGCACCCGTTACATCGGAATACGGAAAGTATTCCTCAATCCTCCGCCTCGTCTTGCAAAAATCATCCTCGCC
>JANQLN010000095.1 GCA_028280575.1 Clostridia bacterium | reverse complement strand
GGATTGAGGAATACTTTCCGTATTCCGATTGACGACAACGAAGTATTGCGAAAATCAGACCGTTGCAAAACAATACTTTTAGATGACTCAAGGTACTAGAGGTGACTATGATAACGAATCTGACATTGACATTGTTGCATTGGTAGATATGGATAGAATGGAGCTGAAGAAATATTTTGAAAAGGTTGTTGAATTAAGCTCAGAAATTGATTTAGAATATGGGGTAATGCTTTCACCCTCAGTACTGCCATATAAGGAATATGAAAAACATAAGAATGACCTGCCTTATTACTCCAATATACAATCGGAAGGAATTGTTCTAAATGCCTGATAATAATAGGTTGGATTTATCAAAATACAGATTACGGTCAGCTAAGGACAAACATGATGCTGCCATTATAAAAAAGAATCAGCAGTAAATGAGATAGGGTTTCAAACCATGATGATGGATAGTGGAAAATGGATAGAAAATTTAATTATAAATTATGTGAGTAACTCTGAACACAACCTGCTTTCCCATGAATGCAGCCAGAGATTCTGGGATAAACCACTTGTTGGATTTTCAAGGGGAAGTGATTCTTACTACTCTTTTTTTAAGGATGATATCGGAGGTTTTTATCTTACTCCCGCTCAATTTATGAGTCATGAATACCCAACTCTAAATAATAATGGTGATTTTATTACCATTGTCAGCTGGGTTTTACCTCAAACAGAAAAAACTCGAAATGATAACGCTATACAGAAATTTTATCCTTCAGAAAGCTGGGTGAGAACCAGGGTTTATGGTGATGAGTTTAATAAAGAGCTTGCGCAGTACACAGTTGATGAAATGAAAAAAAGGGGGATAGCGGCTACAGCCCCAATGATATCAAATTTCTTTGAATATAATCATTCAGACAAATATGGATATACATCTAACTGGTCTGAGAGGCATGCTGCATTTGTATCAGGACTTGGAACATTTGGTTTGTGTGATGGGTTGATTACAAAAGAAGGCAAGGCGATGAGATGTGGGTCGGTTATTATTAGAACTGTTGTTAAACCAACAATAAGAAGTTATTTAAAACATAATGAATACTGCCTGTATTTTTCAAAAGGCATATGTATGGAATGTGCCAGAAGATGTCCTGCTGGTGCAATAAACAAAAACGGACATGACAAGAACAAATGCAGGGAATATCAAAGAAATGTTATTGGGCCTGTTACCAAGAAAAAGTATGGAATTCAATCAACAAGTTGTGGTCTTTGCCAAGTTAATGTACCGTGTGAAAATGGAGTGCCTGTTAAGTAAGTTCATACAAAAGAGATTCTAAAAGATGCACATATTGGTTATAGAAGAATATTACAAAACATGGTATAGTATTATTTTGTAGGATGTTGCTATTCTATTTGATAATATAACTTATTATGAAAAGGAGAAATACCAAGGTAGAGAGGAAAAAATGTAATGGAATTTAATGAATTGATAAAGACAGCTAAAGCTACACTTAATCCAAGAAAGCTATCTGAGAGTTCCTACGCCGGTTCTGTTGCTGCAGCATTGGTTACCGAAAAGGGGAATGTATATAAGGGAGTATGTATAGACACTCCATGTTCAATGGGATTTTGTGCTGAACATTCAGCCATAGCAGCAATGATTACAGCTGGTGAAAGTAAAATTGTAAAGCTGGTTGCAGTAAGCAGTAGTGATGGAATAGTCCCTCCTTGTGGCAGATGTAGAGAATTTATGTTTCAGATAAACCATGATAACTTGAAATGCGAGATATTGCTTAAGGATAAAAAAGTAACGTTAGAGGATTTATTACCTGAAAGGTGGGAGTAATAACAATATTGGTTACAGCAGGAGTATTGATGAATACGACCAGCTAATAGTAAGGTCCTGGTTACATTAATATTAAAAACAGAATTCAAGGCTCCAAAAGATGTAATATATAAATCATATTAAATATTTTTCAAAAAGTCGAAAAATGTACATGCACAAAATTGAAATATCGCTCATATACTTATAGGGTAGCCTGTTTTCAGGAGGTGCCTGATTTGCTGCCCGTATTAATAAATGCATTGTCGAGTGTACTTAACAATGCAATTTTACTTCTTGGCTATGTTTCAAATGCCAACTCATTTCCACAGCCGCTGAAGCCTGAAGAAGAGGCTGAAATAATTGAAAAATATCAAAATGGATGTGAGGAGGCTAGAAACATTTTAATTGAAAAAAACCTGCGTCTTGTTGCACACATTGTTAAAAAGTATAGTAATTGTCCTTCTGATTGTGATGATTTGATATCCATAGGTACCATAGGACTGATTAAAGCCATTACTACTTTTAATGCAGGTAAAGGAACCAGGCTTGCAACTTATGCGGCCAGATGTATTGAAAACGAGATTTTAATGCACATAAGGTCCACAAAGAAAATCCAAAATGAAATATCACTTCAGGACCCTATTGGAGTGGACCGTGAAGGTAATGAGATCACTTTGATCGATGTAATTTGCAATGATGAGGACTCTGTGGTTGACGAAGTGGAACTTAAGATGCAGGTCAGAAGGTTGTATCATAAGATGAAGGAAGTACTTAAAAACCGGGAAAAAACCGTCATAGAGCTTAGGTATGGCCTGTGTAACGGAGGATCAAAAACACAGAGGGAGATAGCAAAAATGCTTGGAATTTCACGTTCATATGTATCCCGTATTGAGAAAAAGGCAATTAAAAAATTGCATAAGGAGATGAAGACCAATCAGGATTAATTATATTAAAGAGGCAGAATAAGCTATTATAATCCTTCTTTTCTAGTTTTGCCCATGGTAATTCCGTTAAGGATATCAGATAAGATTACTATTGTGTATTTGTATGATAAATAAGAAATAATAATAAACCGTAAAAGTCCCTAAAACATCGTACTTAAAGATAATTTAATAAAATTTACTTACAAATAAAAATAAGGCTTCATAATATAGAAATTTGAAGCCTTATTAATTGAATGAAACAATTTTTAAAAACCGTTTAAATAACGTTAAAATGTTTTTTAAAAAGGATTATATAGAGAAAATATAACTGGAATAAATAGAAAATGCTAATGAAACTTTATTTAGTATTTTATGTGAATATTAGAAACATTAAATTATTTTTTTATTTACAAAGTCAACAAAAATTATATTGCTTTTCTTTTAGGACGCAATACATCAGAGGAAGCGGTTTGTTCATCAAATGACAATAAAATACCTTTTATTTGGCCTTTTATTTCTATTTTCATATCATGCGGCAGTTTTCGATAAAGTTCAATTATTTGCTTTTCCTCATCGGAAATATCAGCCAGAGAAGTATTACTTCTATTGAGGAGATAATCTGTAGTAACATTAAAAAAATCAGCAAGTAAACATAAAGTGTTTGCATCGGGAACACTTATATTTCTTTCATATGCACTATATGTCTGTCGTTTTATACTTAAATATTTTGCAACATCATCTTGAGTAAGTTTCTTTAATTTTCTAATATTCTTAAGTATATTACCTAACATAAAAACACCTCTATAAATACATTATAGCAAATTTAATTTGCCTTTTTCTATAATAGCAAAAAAATATTGCTTTTCTATTGATTTTGCAAATTTAATTTGCTATAATAAGGAATAAGCAACTAATATTTGCCTTAAGTAAAAAAACAGCAATTAATATTTGCGGGTGAGGTGAAGATTTTGAGAAAATGGTTTAAAGAAGTTCGTGAAAAAGCAGGAATGACACAGGAAAAAATTGCACAAGAAGTTGGAGTTACAAGGCAATTTATTGGAATGATAGAAAACGACTGTGCTAATCCATGTCCAGATAAAGCAAAAGCAATTGCTGAGTTATTAGGTTTTGAGTGGACATTATTCTATGAAAATATAAAAACAAGTGCTTGAAAGGGGGTGATTAAGTTGAAATTTTCAGAAAAACCGGATGAAATTATAGATTTGTATCCTGATGAAGAAAAGGTGGAGACATTTACAGGAAAGGGTCTTGTGTTTCAAGACATGCATCATGGTACTGCATATTTCCTTAAGGGTGCAAATGGCAACTATATTTTTGAACATACAACGTTTTAGAAAGGGGGATATGCTAAGACAGTTAGGGCAATTTTACAAATAAAAAGGAGGGTTAAGCATGTTTAAAAAAGCTTTTGCATTTTTTGTTGCATTAGTGATTGCAGCAGGTTTGATAGGATGCAACAAGTCGGAGGATGAAAAAGAAAAAAAGGATGGAACTGAAAGCAAAACACAAGGTATGACAACTGAGGCTGAGCCTGAAAAGGAAGCTGCAACCGAAGCGGAAACCGAATTAACACTGGATAATCCGAATATCAAAATAGTAATACATTACACGGAAGATAAGTATAAGGAAAATCAGGCAAACTTTCCGGGACAGTACGACAGCTTTTATGATACTGCTGCCGAGTTTGAAAGCAGATATGGAGGAAAAGTAAAATTCATTGTTGAACCCTGGGAGAAAATCACAGAAAAAATAGTTGCAATGCAGAGTTCGAGAGATGCACCGGATGTTGTTTCTCTACATAGCCAAAATTTTCCGATGAGTGCAGCAAAAGGTATAGTACAGCCTATTGAGCAATATGGAGACGTAGACGACCCTGTATGGGATAAAGGTACATTGAAGGCATATCGGTGGAAGGGAGAGCATTACGGATTGGGGCTGAATCCTAGTCCGGTGCTTATAATATACAACAAGACGCTTTTTGAAAACTACGGGCTGATGACACCAGGGGAATATTATGAAAACGGGGAATGGAACTTTGACGCATTTGAAATGCTCGGGAGTGAGGTTACGGAAGACACTGACGGAGATGGTGAAATAGACCAGTGGGGATTTGGAACCTGGGGCCAGTGGCCTCCTCTTTTTCTGATTTCTAACGGGGGGCATTTTGTCAACTTTACCGATGAAGGACCTAAATCGGGATTAAAAGAGCCTGCTACAATTGAAGCACTTGATTATATGCAGCGGTGGATTAAGCAGCCCGGAGGTTTTATAAACAGGAATGGGCAGGACGGGTCATTCCTTGAGGATTTTAAAAACGGAAAGCTTGCAATGTGTATGGGTGCACCTTTTCCCGACCCGGAAAGTGAATTTGAAAGAGGAGCGGTACCGATGCCCATTGGACCTTCAAATGCTGAAAAGTTTGTCGTTGGAAACGCGGATGCCTATGGTATAGCAACAGGTGCAGCCAATCCGGAGGGTGCAATGGCTTATATAAATTTAATTGGACAATTTGGGAAGCCCTTGATGCAAGAGTATAATATTAACACACTTGATGAGGATGTTCTTGCCATTATCCAAAATCCTGATACAAATTATGCAATTTCCATGGATTTCAACCTGACAAATATATGGGGTCTTCTATGGGGGATTACACAGGATATGATTGATGGAGTTCCTGCAGCTACTTTTGCTGAAAAACATGATCCCGGGATAATAGATGCCATTTCAAAAACTTATGAGTAAATATTGATAAAAGATATTGAAAGAAGCTGGATTTTAAAAGCCGGGAAAATAGCTTTAGCAGCGTCCCGGCTCATCCGGCAAAAACTTTTAAAGACATGTGGACGAAGAATTTTAAAGCTTATTGGGGGAGGTGATAATAGAATGGTTTTTATAAAAAGGAAAATTGTACCTGCATTGCTGGCATTGGTATTTATGCTGCCATTATCGTCTAGTAGCGCAAATGCAGTTGAAAAAAACAGTGCTCAAAAGCCAGGGTCCATGTATGATAAATACTATGATTACAGGTATGGGAAGACAGCAGCAAACAGACCTGACCATAATATTATCATTAAGGCAGCTTCATTTGACGATCTGGGACAAGACACCGATATAGATATAAAACAGGAATATTCGGGAAGAAATAATGTGGTGCTGTGGAAAAATGAACAGGGATGGATCGAATGGCAAGCGGATATACCGGAAGAAGGCTTTTATAACATAGCACTTGGTTATTATCCTGTCAAGTCTAAAGGAAGAGATATTGAGTTCGAGCTTCATATTGACGGAAGCATACCGTTTGAAGGAGCAATGAAGCTTCTTTTCAATAGGATATGGATGGATGAAGGAGATATAGAAAAAGATAATAAAGACAACGAACTAAGACCAAAACAAATAGAAAGGCCACAGTGGCTGGAAAAGACATTCGGCGACTCCGAGGGATTGGTAGACGCGCCATATGAGTTTTATTTCACCAAAGGCGTCCACACAATAAGATTGAAGCTGTTAAGGGAATCATTGGCTTTAGATTATATTAAAATATTCAATAAAGGGTCTGAACCGGTATATGAAAAAATATATGAACAATATGGAAACTTGAATTATAATGGCGGGCACTTAATAAAAATACAGGCAGAGGATACATATGTAAAGTCCCATGCTGTCCTTCATCCCATTTATGACAAGTCCAGTCCTAAAACCGAACCTTACCATCCCAGCAAGATAAGGATGAATACCATAGGAGGGGAAAACTGGAAATATCCTTCCCAATATATAACATGGGAATTTGACATACCGGAAGACGGTCTTTATAAAATAGGAATGAGGTACAGGCAAAACTTCGTACGTGGTTTTTACACAAGCCGGAGATTGTATATCGACGGAAAAGTGCCTTTTAGGGAAATGAATCAAAACAAATTTTCATATGGTATAAATTGGAACAAAAAGGTGTTGGGAGACAAAGAACCCTATCTTTTTTACCTTGAAAAAGGCAGGCATGAATTAACTCTTGAAGTTACACTGGGTGATATAGCCGAATCCGTATATAAAATACAGGAAATGATATTAAGTTTAAACGATATATACAGGAAAATTATTATGATAACCAGTGTGCAGCCGGATCTTTTCAGGGATTACTATCTCGAAAAACAGATACCTGACCTTATCACATCCTTAAATGGTATTGAAAACGAATTGAGAAATGAAGCATTAAAAATAGAAAATGCTACAGGGCAAAAGGGTTCCGAAGCAGTTTTGCTTGAAAGAGTTTCGGAACAGCTTGAAAGTCTTGCTAAAGAGCCGGATACGATTCCTGAGAGATTAACAAAGTTCAAGGATAATATAGCTTCTCTGTCCGCACTTGCACTGAAAATAAAGGAGCAGCCCCTTGAGCTCGATTACATTATGATTGCGTCACCTGAAAAAAAATTTCCTGCTGCAAAGGCAAATATTGTCCAAAAGGTTATACATGAAATACGGGCCTTCTTCGGATCATTTTTTGAAGACTATACAAATATAGGAAATGTATCCGATAAAAGTGAAAGAATTGATGTATGGCTTGGTCTGGGCAGAGACCAGGCATATGTGTTAAAGGGCATGATTGATGATATGTTCACTCCTCAAACAGGCATCGACGTTAATTTAAGCCTTGTACAGGGAGCACTGCTCCAGGCTGTTATGGCAGGAAAGGGACCTGATGTGGCACTTAACGTAGGCAGGGGGGAACCTGTTAACCTTGCATTGAGAGGTGCTTTGGTTCCATTGGATGATTTTGACGGTTTTGAGGAGGTTACTCATAGATTCATGGACGATGCAATGCTACCTTATGAGTTTAACGGGCATTATTATGCATTACCGGAAACACAGGTGTTTTTTATGATGTTTTATAGAAAGGACATATTCAACGAGCTTGGTATACAGGTACCTGAAACATGGGAAGACATGTACAGGATTGTCCCAAAAATACAGGCCAGCAATATGAATATCGGACTTCCCTATGTGCTGATAGATGCCTACAGTTTATTAAATATGGGAATGGGCGCACAAAGTATTTTTCCAACTATTTTACTCCAGCAGGGAGAGACTTTTTATAATAATGAACATAGCTCAACAAACCTTGACAGTCCTGCCGTACTTGAGGCTTTCAAGGAGTGGACCGAATTTTATACCCGGTACGGTATTCCACTGTTCAAGGATGATTACAGCCGGTTCAGGATTGGAGAAATGCCTATTGTTATTTCTCAGTACCCTTTTTATAACCTATTGACAGTTGCCGCACCGGAGATAAGGAATTTGTGGGAGATGGTTCTTATACCTGGCGTACTTGCAGAAAATGGAGAAATAGACAGGAGTACAAGTGCTTCAGGAACCGGGAGCATTATTATTGATAAAAATAATAAAAACAAAGATGCTTCATGGGAATTTCTCAAATGGTGGACATCTGCGGAAGTACAAGCCAGATTTGGGAATGAGATAGAAACAGTGATGGGACCTGCAGGGCGTTATACGCCCGCCAATGTGGAAGCATTGGATTTCATTCCCTGGTCGTACAAAGAGAGTGATTTAATAAAGGAGCAGTGGGGGCATGTTATAGAAATACCTGAAGTGCCGGGAGGCTATTACACTCAAAGAAACCTTGACAATGCTTTCAGGGCAACGGTTTTCAGGTATGAAAATCCAAGAGAGATGCTTAACTACTGGAATAGGGAAATCAATGAAGAGATAGAAAGAAAAAGGATTGAATTCGGACTGGATTAAGGGGGGAGTTGTAACTTGAGCGATTTATTGAAGAATACAGGAGGACAGGTATTGGATAGGGGTTATCAAAAAACCATATGGCAGAGAATAAAATACAACAGGCAAAGCTATATACTGATAATCCCTTATTTAATATTTTTTATCGTATTTACGGTTTTTCCTGTCATAATGTCCGTCGGATTGGGATTTACCTATTTTAATGTGCTTGAAGCTCCGGTTTTCAGGGGTTGGCATAATTATATAAGAATGTTTTTGGATGACGACATCTTCCTTATAGCCGTGAGAAACACTCTTGTGTTTACATTTATTACAGGACCAATCAGTTATATTTTATGTTTTTTGTTTGCCTGGCTGATAAATGAGCTGCCAAGACAGATAAGGTCCATAGCTACGGTAATCTTTTATGCACCCGCTTTATCGGGACAGGTATTTACGATATGGCTTTTTATATTCAGTCCTGATGCCTATGGCATAGTCAACGGGTTTCTCATAAAATGGGGCTTGATAAAGGAGCCTGTAAGATGGCTTCTTGACCCTGCCTATAACCTTAAAATTCTAATACTTGTACAGCTCTGGCTCAGCTTGGGTGTTGGTTTTCTTGCATTTATTGCCGGATTACAGGGTATAGACGGAAATCAATATGAGTCAGCTGCAATAGACGGGATAAAAAACAGGTTCCAGGAATTATGGTATATTACACTCCCCAATATGGTTCCTCAGTTAATATTTGGCGCGGTAATGCAGATAGTAGCTTCCTTTTCAGTTTCAGAAGTGTCTATCAGGCTTGCCGGGTTTCCCAGTACCGAATACTCTGCCGAAACCGTGGTTACACACATAATGGACCACGGAATGATACGATATGAGATGGGGTATGCTTCGGCTATGGCAGGAGTCCTGTTTATTTCTATGATTATAGCAAACAGGATTATTACAAAGGCTTTAAAGAGGGTCGGACATTAAACCGCTTTATTATTTAATTTACAGGCTTATATAATAAAACAAAGGTGTGGTAAAATATGCATTCAAGAACAAAGAGATTGAATATGCAGCTTCTTATTAAAATTATTTTTAGAGATGAAAGAGCTTTTGTAAGGAAAAGATACACCAGGTCAACCGGTGGAAATGTATTTGTCATGCTTGTATTGATTATCACCGGATGCTTTATGGCCCTTCCGCTGGTTTATGCTTTAGTGTCTTCACTTAAGCCTTTTGAGGAGATATTTATATTTCCTCCCAGATTTTTTGTGAGAAGACCTACATTGGACAATTTCATTAATCTGTTCATAATATCCTCCAACTTGTGGGTGCCTTTTTCAAGGTATATATTCAACAGTATATTTGTAGCATTCTCAGCAACATCTTTACATGTTATCATTGCATCTGCCGCAGCCTATCCCCTTGCAAAACACGATATACCAGGTAAAAAAATAATATTTAGCGTAGTGGTATTGTCCTTGATGTTTGTTTCCCAGGTGACTTTTATACCCCAGTATATTATTATGGCTAGGCTGGGGTGGATTAATACTTATGCTTCCCTTATACTCCCACCTATAGGGGCTTCCCTTGGCTTGTTCCTCATGAGGCAGTTTATGGAAGGTATACCGGATTCAATTCTTGAATCTGCCAAAATTGACGGTGCAAGCGAATATAGAATATTTTTCACAATAGTAATGCCTAATGTTAAGCCTGCCTGGCTGACACTCACCATTTTTTCGTTTCAGTCCATATGGAATAATCCTGCACTCCAGTTTATTTACAACGAAGAGTTAAAACTTCTTCCGGCCGCAATGAATCAGATAATAACCGGTAATAATATTGCCAGGCTGGGTGTTGGGATGGCGGCAGCAGTATTTTTGCTCCTGCCTCCTTTGATATTGTTTATAGTTATACAAACTAGAGTAATAGAAACTATGGCTTATGCAGGCATTAAAGGTTAGAGAAGATTTTGGAGGGATTTTGTTGAGGAGGATATTATCAATATCAATTTTAGCGGCACTTGTAACAATACTGCCGGGCTCATACGCATATGCTGAGACAACCTACCTGGGCTATACCTATAATACCTGGGATGAGGCAGTTCCCTCACCTGCGGGATATGTACCTGAAAGGTTTTATTCAGGAGCTGATATAGGAGCAGGCAACCTGAAGGAGCCCCAGGATATTTTTGTAGACAGGGAAAATGAAATCATGTATGTCGTAGATTCGGGAAACAACAGGATTTTATTGCTGGACAGGGATTATAAAGCTTTCAGGACAGTAGAAATTTTTACTTCTCCCAAGGGCCAGGAGACATTGAATAATCCCAGGGGAATATATGTAGATAATACAGGCACCATGTATATAGCGGATCAGGGTAATTCCAGAATCCTTGTATCGGAAAAGAACGGGAGCATAAAGAAAATTATTGAAACTCCCAGATCCGACCTGATTCCGGAAAACTTCCAGTTCAAACCGGATAAGCTGGTGGTAGATAAAGCGGGAAGAATATATGTGCAGTGTACCGGAGTCTTTCAAGGTTTGATATGTTTTGATGAAAACGGTTCATTCAACAGGTTTTATGGAAGCAATCGTGTAGATGTAACAGTATCTTTGCTCAGGGATATGCTTTGGAGAAAATTGCTTACAAAAGAACAAAAGGATAAGATGATAAGGTTTATACCGATAGAATATTCCAATGTTTATATTGATAATGAAGATTTTATTTACGCGGTGGTAAGAAAGTCGGAAAACTCAAACAGGGAAATAAAGAAGCTCAATGCACTGGGTATTAACGTACTGCGTATTGGAAAAAATTCGGTATATGCATCGTCGGATTATGGGGACCGTCCTGTTATATATGACAGGGGTTTTATGGTTGATACGGCTTTTGTGGATGTAAATGTAGATGACGATAATTTTATAAATGCCCTGGACAGTACCAGAGGAAGAATATTCCAATATGACCAGGAAAGTAATATGCTTTTTGTTTTCGGGGGAATAGGAGAACAGCTTGGGACATTTGAGTCTCCGGCAGCAATTGAAAGCATGAACAAAAAAATAATTGTACTTGACTCCAAAAAGAATGGATTTACTGTGTTCAGGGCTTCGGATTTTGGAAAATTAGTTAAAAAAGCAGTAAATCTATATAATGAAGGCAGGTATAGAGAGGCACTTGAGCCCTGGGAGGAAGTGCTTGAGAGAAACTGTAATTACGAGCTTGCTTATATTGGGATCGGCCAGGCATATATGAATATGGAAAAGTACATACCGGCAATGAAAAATTTCAAGCTTGGATATGATAAATATGGCTATTCAAGGGCATACAAGGAATATGCAGTTGATATTGTCAGAGAATATTTTGGTACAATTGCCATACTTCTTATTCTAATAGTGGTAATAAGCAAGATATATAAAAACAGGAGAGCTATCGTTAATAAATACAGGATAAAAAGGGAGTTGAGGAAAAGATGAAGAAGGAAGACCTGAAGCTTTCCATACACGCTATGCTGCATCCTGTATATGTATTTGAAAGAGTCAAGTTCCAGGGGGAGGGTTCAATTTTATTATCAATAATAATTCTTTTTCTCTGGTTTTTCAGCAATGCATTCAGCATGCAGTCTACAGGATTTATTTTCAATAACATAAGACAGGAAGATATTAACACGCTGATTATTTTTGCAAGCACATTTGTCCTGTTTTTTCTATGGACGGTATCTAATTGGGCTTTATCAACATTTATGGAAGGTGAAGGCAAGTACAGGGATATCATAATTGCCAGCGCATACTCAATATTACCATATATTATTTTGAGTATCATTACAACAATAATAAGCAATTT
Source organism: Clostridia bacterium (assembly GCA_028280575.1). Lineage (GTDB taxonomy): Bacteria > Bacillota > Clostridia > Acetivibrionales > STF1-152 > JANQLN01. Next base: position 27,470 of record JANQLN010000095.1, on the reverse strand, counting down.
CCTTTTTATTGAATCCCTGACCTTCCTGCAGTATATTAATATTCTTGCTTATGCGTGGAGTATTATTATGCTGCATGCAGGAATTCATGCGGTACACCAGTATTCGCTGAAAAAGACCGTACTAAACATTATTCTGTCTGTTTTTGGTATTGCTGCCATACTGTTTTTGTTTGTACTTGTGTTCAGCTTGTTTCAGCAGTTATATATTTTCTTTTACACTATATTTAGTGAAATAATGTTCAGGATTTAAAGCTAAAGGAGAGTAAATATGTATTATATAAAATACAGAAGAAGGGCCATCACATTTATAGTTGCGTTAATAGTACTGATTTTGCAGATGCCTGCGGCAAATGCGGGGACAGAAATTCCTGAAGGATTCAGCAAGGCTGCTGAAAACAATACATTTATATTGCTTTTGAAAGAAGAAGAAGGGGAAATGGCTGTAACTGATAAAAGGACCGGGTTAACCTGGTTTAGCAATCCCCAGGACAGGAAAGATGACAAGATATCAAGAGGAATACCCAAAATGGCACTATCCTCTCAGCTTACGGTTGAGTATGTCAATGCTGAAAATGTCAAGAAATTCAGTACCAGTAAAGCTTCTGTCATAAATAAAAAGGGACTTGCTGCCGAATTTATTGACAATGGTGTTGTAATAAAATACGATTTTGTAAAGGAAGAATTTAGCATACCAATAAAAATTACAATCGAAAATGACAAACTAAAGGTTGAAATACTTTTGGATTCCATTAATGAATATGGAGAAAATAGAATATTAACAATAAACCTTTTGCCATATTTTGGGGCAGGAGGACTTGGAGATACCGGTTATAATTTTGTGCCTGACGGCTGTGGAGCACTGATATATTTTAATAACGGGAAGCATCATACTGAAACGTATTTTCAGAGAGTTTACGGATTGAACAAAACCATATTTCAGGATAAAATGGTAACAAATCGTGAAAATATCCACCTTCCAGTCTTTGGAGTAAAAAAAAATAGCAGCGCATTTCTTGCAGTAATTTCAGGAAGCCAGGCAAAGAGCATCATAAAGGCTTCTGTAAGCGGTAAGACTTCAAGTTACAATAATGTGCACTCCTGCCTTGAATTCAGGGAATCGGGCAGTGTTGAAATAATGGATAAAAGCTTTGACCCCCGAAATGTTTACCTGGTTGAAGACAATCCTGAAACAGGAAAAAACTATGTAGTTTCTTACTATTTTCTTAATAATGACCAGGCTGATTACAGCGGTATGGCAAATGCCTACAGAAATATTTTGAAAAGAGAAGGAGGGTTAAAACCTGCAAGTTTTGAAAACATACCACTATATATTGATATTTACGGGTCAATTATGAAAAAGAAATCCTTTCTTGGTATTCCATATCAATCGGTAATTCCTCTTACTACATTTGACCAATGCAAGGAAATTATGAATGCTCTTAAAAGGTCAGGTGTGGATAAAGCAGTTGTCCGTTTTAATGGATGGGTTAAAGACGGGTATTATGAAAAAATACCCACAAGCTTAAGCATTGAAAGGAAACTGGGCAGCATGAAAGATATGAAAAAGTTATCGGCATGGCTTGAGCAATCAGATTATGAGTTTTTCCCGGCAGTTGACCTCCTGAATGTTTACAGGACAGGAGGAGGTTTTTCAAAATTCCTGGATGCAGCCAAGAATTTTACCGGGCTTCCTGCGCTTCAACATGAATACTTGCTTAACACATATATAGAAAATGAGGATATTAATCCCTGGTACCTTTTATCACCGAGGAAGTTTTTAGATAAAGCAAAAAAATTATTAAAAAACTATGATAAAATTCCTGCGGAAAATATAGCATTGAGTTCCCTGGGAACAATGCTGTACTCAGATCTGGGAGGTAAAGGCATAGGAAGTGTCGGCTCAATGTACAGGCAGGTTGAATGCCTTGAATACATTAAGGATAAAACCTCCAATATTATGCTTCAGGCAGCAAATGATTATGCCATGGCATCGGCTTCACATATTGTCCATATACCTGTGCGTTCCAGCAGATATGATATTGAGGATGAAGAAGTCCCATTTTATCAGATGGTACTGCATGGCTTTATACCATATGCTGCAAGTCCGTTGAATTTACAGGAAGACCCTGAGCTCTTCAAATTAAAGCTCATAGAAACAGGGTGTTCTCCATTATATGCATGGATTTACAGCGAATCTTCAAAACTCAAGGAGACAAGGCTTCAAAACTTATACAGTGGTAATTACAGAACCTGGCTGGAGGATGCAATCAATATCTACGCCAAGATGAACAACTCCCTTTCCTGCACCGTAAATAAGGAAATGATGCACCATAGTAAAAAACAGGAAGGTGTTTATGTGACTGAATATGAAGGAGGCTGCAGGGTTGTAGTAAATTATAATGACACTAATGTAATATATGAAGGGAATACTATCAATGCCAGGGATTATCTGGTGTTTAGGGAAGAGGGGGAATAATAATGAAATTATTCAATCTAAGTTATGAGAAGAAAAAAGGAATGTCCGGGATTATATTTATTATGCCCTGGATTATTGGGTTTTTGCTCTTTTTCGCAAAGCCTCTTATACAGTCCCTGATTTTTACATTCCAGAAAATCAGCATTACCCATGATGGATTTTCTACGGATTTTGTAGGTTTGGATAATTTCAAATACGCCTTTTTTCTGGACCCGAATTTTATTAGACATGTTACATCGTCAATTGGAAATGTTTTTTATGAGGTCCCGATTATAATAATGTTCAGCTTGTTTATAGCCATAATACTTAACCAAAGATTTAGAGGCAGGGTTATTGCAAGAGCTGTTTTTTTTCTGCCTGTTATTATATCGTCAGGAGTATTGGTGGTACTTCTTAAAAATGATATTTTTGGCAACCAGCTAGGAAGTACGGCAAATGTATACCTTTTTGAAAGCCAGGGGTTTACAGACCTTTTACTGAAAACGGGAATAGAGCCCACAATCGTTCTGTACTTTACAGACATTGTCAATAGGATATTTGACCTTACTTGGAGGTCAGGCGTGCAGATACTTATGTTCCTTGCCGGATTACAGACAATACCACGCTCCTACTATGAGGCTTCGGATATTGAAGGCGCTACAGGATGGGATTCGTTCTGGAAAATTACCGTACCCCTTGTTTCACCCATAATTATTCTCAATATGGTATACAGTATAATAGACACATTCACACAGTATGGTGATACGGGCTCAAATTCAGGCAATACTGTTGTCAGAATTATATATAATACAGCCTTTGCGGAGTTCAACTACGGGTACAGCTCTGCACAAGCCTGGATATATTTCATAGTAATTGTATTCATTTTGATAATAGTATATAGAATTATAGGAAGAAAAGTTTTCTACATGGTAGAATAGGGAGGAAGGATGGCAAAATGTTTAATAATTTATCAGCAAAACCAAGCAATAATAAAAATTTATTATTGAAAATAATACAGAGCACCGGAAAAATAAAAATAAATGAGAACAAAATAACAGGTGCATTATGGACAATATTCAGGCTTTTTCTACTTGTAGGCCTTTGTTATGTATTATTGTATCCTATTATATTCATGTTAAGCTCATCGTTTAAGCCTGTGGCACAAAACTATGACCCGTCTGTAATATGGATTCCCAAAAGCCTGACACTGGATAACATCAGAGATGTTTTAAAAGTGATAAATATTAAGGATACATTGAAAAATACATTCTTGATCAGTGGGGTCAGTGCCTTGCTGCAGTTGGTTTCATGCATGCTTGTAGGTTATGGATTTGCAAGGTTCAAATTCAGGGGAAAAAACCTTCTTTTCGGTATGGTGATTCTTTCATTGATTGTTCCTCCCCAGCTTATTTCCATACCGCTTTATATACAGTTCAGGAATTTTGATATTCTTGGACTGCTTTCCCTTGTCAACCGGGTATTTGGCACGGAAATCAAATTTAATCTTATAGACAGCTATTGGGTATTCTATCTTCCCTCCATATTTGGAATGGGATTAAGGTCAGGTCTTTTCATTTATGTATTCAGGCAGTTCTTCAGGGGCATGTCCAAGGAGCTGGAGGATGCTTCCGCAATAGACGGCTGCAGTCCCTTCAAGACCTTTATAAGCATAATGCTTCCAAACGCTGGGCCTGCAATACTTACGGTTTTCCTGTTCACATTTGTATGGCAGTGGAATGATTATTATGCTCCCGCTATGTATTTTAGCGAAAAAACAACAATTTCTACTGCGCTGGCATCAATCAGGACAAACCTGCGGCTTCTTACAAATATAGGGAATAACTATCTTGACCCTTATGTTGTTTCCACAAGAATACAGGCAGCTTGCCTTATATCTATTGCGCCAATTGTTACCATGTATGTATTTACGCAAAAACACTTTACCGAAAGTATAGAAAGAACCGGAATAAAATAATATTTACTGTTTATAGTCAAATAGTTGATACAAGGAGTGATTCAGTGTGTCTAATTGGAGAAAAGCAGCTGCATTAAAGATATTAATAGCATTAACATTATTGATATCGGGCTGTTCGGCAGGGGAAGAGAAAAATACAAATGAAGACATTACAAAAAATGGAATGTTAGAGAAGGAGGAAGCTGTTGTGGAGAAAACCGGATACAGAGATAACTCATACTTTGTAGCAATAACGGGAAGTGACGAAAATCCCGGTACCGAAGACAAACCTTTCAGGACAATCCAAAAGGCTGCCGATATAATGGTACCCGGAGATATTTGTATTATAAGGGAGGGTACATACAGGGAATCGGTAAGGCAGTATAATTCGGGCGATCCCGGTAAGCCGATAAGCTTTGTTTCATATCCGGGAGAAAAAGTTACGGTGAGTGGTGCACAAGCCCTTGAGCTGGAATGGGAAATATACGAAGATTCAATATATAAAGCAAAGGTTTCATGGTCTTTCAACCAGTTATTTGTGAATGGAAGAATGATGAACGAAGCAAGATGGCCTAATGCAGAAATTGACAGGCTTATTTACATGCCAAGGGCAAAAACGAAAAGGGGAACTGATGGAAAAATTCTAAAAGACACCAGCCTTCCGAAAGCAGAACTTGATGGTGCCAGATTAAATGTCTGGCCCGGGGAACAATGGGTAGGCTATTCAAAAAAGGTAAAAAATTATGTAGGGGGTAAACAGTTTGAGTATGACGTTCCCTTTGGAAATACCATTGGAGATCCTGTAGGATATGATCCTTTCCTGCCAAAGGAAGGCAATTCATATTACCTTTCCGGTAAGCTTGATTTGCTCGATAGTTTGGGAGAATGGTTCCTGGACAATGAAAATGGGATATTATATCTTTGGGCACCTGACGGCAAATCTCCTGAAGGCCATATGGTAGAGGCAAAGAAAAATAAATATGCTTTTAATATCAGTTACAAAAGCAATATTATAATAAAGGATATTGATATATTTGCATCAGCCATAAACATGGAACAAAGTCACAACTGTATAATAGATAATGTACACTTGAAATATGTAGAGCACTTTACCGGTATTGACGGATACAAAACGTCAGACAAAGAAAAAACCAGTATTGTTACAGGCAGCGGCAACAAATGGTGTAATTCAAGTATTTTATTCAGTGCAGGAAACGGCTTGGCCGTAGGAGGAAAGGACAACATAATAGAAAACTGCATAATCCTGGGTGTAAACTATATAGGGGGCTATTTTGCCAATATATATTTAGAAAGAAACAGCTCCGGAACTGTAATAAGAAATAATACCCTCGGTGATTCCGGGAGATTCATCATATATCATTCAAATGCCGAAAAGGTTAAAATTAAAAATAACATAATGTACAATTCAAGTACAATAACTATAGACTGCGGTTCAACATATGCATGGGGTACAGACGGAAAGAATTCGGAAATTTCTTATAATTGGATATTTAACGGCGGTTATGCAGGAATCTATCTGGACAACTTCTGTTCAAATTTTAAAATCCACCATAATGTTGTCTGGAGTAATAAAATAGGGATTATTTTAAACAGTGATTCTCTCAACAACGATGTTGTGAACAATACAGTAGTAAGAAATGGAAAGGCATTCAATGTATATACATATCCTGAAAATGAACCTAATCAGAAAGGTACCAGGGTAGCTAACAATATATTTGACGGAAAAGCTGATTTTGTAGATGGAGATAATGCACCCGAATTAAAAAACAACGGTGAATACGAATTAGACACCAATTTTGTACCTACAAAAGATTCCAAGGCAATTGATGGGGGTGTGGTTTTTGATGGAATTACCAAAGAATACAGCGGCAAAGCACCTGATATAGGAGCATATGAATTTGAAGGAGAATACTGGATTCCCGGTGCTGATTGGAGCCTTGATTAAGGTTTGGGCAGCTGCAGTCAATAATTGAGAATAAAGGATTTGTCAATTAATGCTTAATATTACAAGGGTATTGAAATTAACGGAGAGTACTAGAATCATGACTTATTGCTGCCTTTACTTTTTAGTTTTGTCTTTTGTTTTTAAAAACGCAGGCCTCCTTTTTTGCAGACGTGTATCATTAGTTTGGGACCAGATCAAATTTCTCGGTCTGAAAGGTGCCAGAGGTGACATGAAGGGAGCTCCGAAGCTGTTGGTGGAAACCATATTGGTTATGATAAAGATAAGCCCGATTATAAAGCCGTATAGTCCCAGTGTGGCAGAGAGAAAAAGCATAAGGAACCGGAGTATCCTAATTGGATTTATTATAGTATAATCCGGTACAATGAATGAAAAAAGTGTGGACATGGAGACCAGTATGACCATTAACGGGCTTACGAGTTTGGCCGAAACAGCAGCCTGGCCTATTACTATTGTTCCCACAATACCTATGGCCGGACCTATGTGTTTTGGCAGCCTTATGCTGGCTTCTCTCAATCCTTCTGAAACAAACTCCATTCCGAATGCTTCAAAAAAAGCATTGAATGGAACTGTAGCACGTGTTGCAGCTATTGCAATAATATACTCCGGGGGCAGAAAATCAGAATGAAATGATACTATTGTTACATATAATGAAGATAACGTCAGGGTGATCAGGACGGCAGATATTCGAACTATTTTGGATAATACTGCAATATAGATGCTATCGTAAAAATCATCTCCGGAATGTAAAAACTCATTAAAAACAGCAGGGGCCGAAAGGGCGATGCTGCTGCCTTCAACTAAAAGTATAATTTTTCCGTTTAATATTTCACTGCATGCCGCATCCGATCTTTCAACAAGTCCCATTTGAGGAAACAGGTCAAAGGTGTTGTTTAGCAGAAGCTTTTCAACTGATCCTGACGAGGTTATTCCGTCTATTTTTATCCCATTAAGCTTTTCAAGTATGTTAGCTACATATTTGGGATTTGCTATATCATCTATAAAGATAATTCCCACTTTTGTTTTTGTCCGCGTACCTATCTTTCTTTCAATGATTTTAAATCCCCTGTCTTTGAGACGGTACCTTATCAAGGACACATTAGTGTCATAGTCTTCCGTGAAGCTGTCTTTCGGACCTCTTACCGAGTATGTGAGCTCTGCTGCTCCAACTTCCCTTTCCTTAACCTTATACACATTTGCTGCTATGTATTTTTTATTGTTATCAAGCAAAAGAATACAGTTTCCTTCAAGAAGGTATGTAATTGCGTCATCCTCTTCTGAAAGAACATTGACTTCACGTATTGTAAGTATTTTTGCAGCGATATTGGCAATATCAAGTTTTGTATTCTCGTCAATACTAAGAAGAGGTGTAATTATATTGTTCGTTATTATTGCATTGTCTGTTATCTGTTTTATAAAATATAGTACTATGGTATGGCTGCCTCTTATTATTTTACGCCTGCTGATGCCCCTGTTTTGTTTTGCATATTCAACCAATTTATTTTCCTTTGACTTTTCAATCATTAAATAACCTCCTCAAGTTTTATTTCGGTTTTTGCGCATCAGGGTCAATTAATGTTGCCTGCCTTAAAGCAGATTCAATATTGATTTTTACAATTGCATCCCTGTATATGTTTTCCCAGTCAGTTTCAATAGCCATATCCGGGTGTTGGGCACTGAAGTATTTATAAAAACCCAGGAAATCGCAGTTAAGCTTTTTTGAAACATCTGTGATATATTTAATATCATCCTTTATCAATTCGTTTATTCTGTTTTCCAGGTTTTTTATTTTAGATTCAGGCAAGCTTTCCAGGTAATAGGAAAAAGTCAGGGTTGGATTTAACTTCATACTGATTTCTATAAGAGGTTGTCCTTTTCGCATGCTTACTTTAATCTTTTTGTTTTTGAGCTTGACATCAAACGTATACACATTACTATCTGTTTCTACAGTATATTTTGCCCTGGCTTTATCATTTAGCATATATACCATTCCGTTAGCTTTTTCCACAGGGATGATTTCAATTTGCTTGCTTTTTTTAAATATGCTGTATCCTGATAATTTTATTGCATTATCTCTTACCCTTATGTATGGAATAACATATCCCATTCTGCCCAATGCAATACTGCCTAAAATATCAGCGGCTGTAGCACGGGCGGCCTGCCCCTGTTTTACAAGGTTATAGATAGTGTCCTCCAGCTCAAAACCGGTTGATAAATCATTTTCCGGCTTTACACCATATAAATCTTCTATTTCATTATCTGTTGTAAGTATATCAATCGTTTTTCTGTATTCGTTTAGAAACCGTATTCTGTTAAGGTATGATTCTATTCCATTTGCTGCCATTCTCTTGGTGAATATAACTACTCTTGTTGAGCCCAGGTAAATAGGGAAATCTGCCCCTCTGTCAATCTCCTGGCGTGCATCTGCAATATTTTTTCCTTTTCCTTTCAAGATGCTTGTACTGCCTGTTTTTGTGTTTTCTTCAGCCATGTTTATTGATCTTATACTTGCTGTTTCAACTATAAGCAAATATTCATCATCCTCAGGCAAATAATCTATACCGACACTTACTATGATATTCCTCTCCTGTATGTCAACCGAATCCCAGCAGCCTGTAAATAAAATAAGCGGAACAAAGATAAAAACCAGTAGGGTGAAAAGCTTAATATTAAAGGTACGCTTGCAGTATAATGCAAAAAGCAATGCTGCAATGTGTTTATAAATTTGAGCGTTACAGTATGGTGCACTAAATTTTTTTAACATCATTTTTTTTCACCTTCATAGCTGTTAATACGATAAGGGGAATAATAAGAGCAGGAATTACACCGAAATAAGTAAAAATATAATCAAACATTTTTTCAGCCTGATCATATTCGGGTATCATTATTCCTATAAAAAAAGATGCTGTGAATATAATGAACGGAATAATTCCCCTGTTGCTTCCTGTTATTTTCCTTGTATATGTTACCGTGGTATATGATATAATGACAAGCGTGCTGAAAACTGATAATACCCATATTAAAAAAAACAGGCTGTCAAGTCTTCTTAAGAATTGAAGGAAAGGAGCATCAATACGCCTTATTGCTACTGCCAGAGCGTCCTTGTAATAAACTATTTCATTAGTATTGACTATTGAGAATACACTTTCCAAAAGGTAAATATATAAAGAAGCTATTGCCAGGGGAGTTAATGTTACATATCTATACAGCCTTTTGTTATTGCTTTTTGTTACAGGGATAACCGTAAGCAGCTCAAAGCCTATAAACGGAATAATAGTATACTGCAGGCCTTTTATATAATCTGGAATTTTTGAAGCGTTGAAAAATGGCTGGATATTGACATATTCTCCTTGAGTAAACATGATTAAATGTATGAAAAACATCGTCGGCAATACAATAAAGAAAGTTACTTCAAACAATCTGCCTATATTTGACAGACCTCTTGTAACTGCAAAATATACAACAAGCACCATTGGAAGCAATATTGCCCATATAGGAGTGTTAGGCAGCAATATTTTCATGATTATATCAGCTACCAGCCTGTTCATTAACGTAAAAGCAGCAAAGGAATAAAGCATATATATTATGCTGAAGAAAAATGTAAGGAAGCTTCCTATGAGCTTTTTGCTGTAATCAAAAAAAACTTTGTCCTTGTTATTATATGCCAGGTATGCGTGCAGGTATGCTACTCCGGTAAATATAACGGCAGTAAGTATAATACTGACCCAGCCGCCTGTGCCCATATGTTCGGCAATCACTTTGGGCAGACCCATCAAGCTGAATCCTGCAATTCCAAGGAACAATATACAAAATATCTGGTAATTACTTACTCCTTCAGTCAATCAAATGCACCCTTTGAAAAACATAGTATAATTATTGTTTATTTATTGGATGTTTTTATACGTTTTTCAAAAGGGCACTGATTTTTAGAATTAATTTCTTGCGGGGGCAAACCCGTTTTATCCGTTGCCAAGAATTCTCTCAGCGTTTTTACAGAGTATGTTCTCCCTTGCCTTAGGATCATTTTCTGTTGCCAGCAAAACCCTCGATAGAGTTATTGCTTGCGGCAGAGCCGGCCAATCGGAACCGAACAGTATTCTTTCAGAGCCGACCTCATTAATCAAATACCGGATGCTTCCTTCCGACTGGGTGGATATCTCCGTATAAGCTGAAGGATGTTTTTTCATATATTCGGCTACCAGCTTATATTCCTGCATCCCACTATGCCCGAAAACAAATGTCAGATCGTGAGGCAGCTTTGCCAGCAATTCACCATATAATTCGGTTCTTGTCGATTTCAGCAGCTTGTTCATTGTTGCAGATATTTTCCCGCCTTCCGTTTCCAGAACCGTACCGGTATGGAACAATACCGGGAGCTTTGCGTCATGGCAGCTCTTGAGCAAATCTATGACAGTATCATACTTGTTCTTCATTTCAATATCGGTAATCTTTAGCTTGAAACCTTTAGCGCCCGATTTCTTATATTCATGTATTTTATTGTTTTTATCAGGATCAAGCGGATGTACGGAGCAGAACGGTATAAGCCTGTCCGGATATTGCTTTGCCGCTTTTAATGAATTCATTGACTGGTCCGATTTTACTGTACTGATAGGCAGTATGACACTCTTTTGGATCATGTTGTTGTCCTGGGAAGAAATACAGTTATCAAAAGTACCCCCATTAACCATGTCATTGAATATCTTAATGCCTTCCATACTAAACCTTATAACAGAAGCAAAGCCGGTATACTTTCTCTTAAGATAATCCATGTCCGTCCAATAGGGTTCTTTCAAGTCCAGTGCTTCTACCGGCGGAACTGTAGGATATTTTATTGGGGCTCCTTTTTTTTCCGGATCTTTCTGTTTGCCTGGAAGCAAGTTTGATAAATGGCTGTGAAAGTCGATGATTCTAAGCTTTTCCGGATAGTCAACAACCAGTTCGCCAATTTCATTTAACTTTAGATATTTTTCACTTTTGACAAAATCTTCATATGAGCTATACATAAAAATCAACTCCTTTTGATTCCCGTTTCAATAATACATATCATTTCTTCAATGGTATCCATGATATGTTCCCTGGATATTCCGGGTTTGTTGCGCAGCTGTTTGCCGAATAAAATTGTAAGGTTAGTCAGCATCTCAGATACAAGACGGATGTTTAAACCTTCTTTTAATTCACCCTTGCTTATATAATAATCAACAACTACTTCAAACAGCCGGTTACTATCCTGTATGAGAAATTCCAAAATTTCATCCCTTAATTCTTTTGAGCAATTATTAAAAAACTTTTCTCTTAAATTCATATATGATGAATCTTTAAAATTGAAATCAATGCCTTCAAAATAAAACCTGCGAATGAATTCGGAAAAACTGGTTTCACCCAGCTTTAAAAGATATAATTCAAGCTTTTTTGTTTTTTCCCGGCTTATGATTTCAAACAGGTACCTGTAAACATCTTCTTTGTTCGAAAAGTACTGGTAAAAGCTCCCTTTAGGTATGCCTGCCTTCTTTACAATATTATCAATGGTTGCTTTATCATAGGGGAAGCTTGCAAATTCATCCATTGCAGCATCAAGTATGGCATCCTGTTTTTGTTTTTGCAGATTAAAAAAAGTTTGCTTTGGCATAAAATTTTTCCACCTCCTTATGACTATCAGTCATATGACTGATAGTCATATTGTACAGTATTTACTCCTGCCTTGTCAATATTTATTAATTTGGGTTTCCCCATAGCCAAGCTGCTTTCATCATTCAATCCAGAAAAAAATATCATATTTTCTAAATCAGGTTTCTCCGTTGCTCTCGTACAATATGCTTATACAGATGAAAAAGTTGAGCTAATAAACCTTGAACATATAATAGCATGTTAAAAATTGAGGATTGCAGGGCACCTGCTATTAAGGTATAATTAGGCAGAGAAACGGAGGCTTTGCAATGCAAAATGTTTTATGGTACATGTCATTGTTTTTGGCGGCTGTTGTTATAATAGCTGTTATTAAGTTTATAAGCAAAAGAAACAAAAGAAAAAAAATGGAAAACGAAATAAGAAAAAAATGGGGCATGGTTCCCAATGTAAAATACAGAGAGCAGGATATGACGCTTATCTCCGGATATTTCGGTAATAGGAAGCAGGCACTTGACAAAGGGGAATATATTGATGACATAACCTGGAATGACCTGGATATGGACGGGGTATATAAGATAATAAATTCCACCTGTACGTCTGCAGGTGAAGAGTGTCTATACTCTATGCTTAGAGAACCTTCTTTTGACGAGGACGGTATATATGAAAGAGATGGAATGATAACGGCCCTGGGGAAAAATGAAAAATTGAGAATAAGGCTGCAGATGATTATGAGCGAGCTGGGTAAGAAAAGGGACTCCCATGTACCCGATTATCTTTTTAATGATGGGCTTGTCGACCTTAAGGGAAGTGCCGGGTATATTATTCTTGCCTTAATGCCCGCTTTGGCCATTTTATTATTTTTTATGGGATATATGGAATTTATATTAATGCTCCCCATATTTATGATAATTAATATGACGGTATGCTATAGCAGAAAAAAAGTAATTGAAAAGGACCTGGAAATGCTTAGCTACCTTGTAGGTATAATACGATGTGCGCGGAAAATGTCAAAAATTATGGACGGTAAGCTGGGCCAATATAAAAAAGACCTTGATAAATATCTTAAGAAGGTCGGTTCCCTGGATAGGAAATCGGTCAATCTATTGTATATAACAAATGACCCGCTTGTTGAGTATCCGAAAGTTATGTTCCTTGTGGAAATAATTTCATTTGAAAAGTCATTTAACATGGTATCCAAATTTAAATCCGAGCTCCTTGAAATATACAAAATAGTTGGATTGATTGACAGTTATATATCTGCTGCTTCCTTCCGCAGGAGTGTTCTTTACTATTGTGTGCCGATGATAAGAAAGAAGGAAAAGCTGTCTTGTGGAATTACGGCTGTGGATGCATACCACCCGCTTCTTAAAAAGCCGGTAGCAAATACCATTCATATGGACAAGCCTGTTCTTTTGACAGGGTCCAATGCTTCGGGAAAATCTACCTTTCTTAAAACAATGGCAATTAATGCTCTGCTGGCACAGACTGTTGTTACCTGTCTTGCCAGGGAATACAAGTCCGCCCTATTTATACTTTACAGCTCCATGGCCCTAAAAGACAGTATAAAGGATGGGGAAAGCTATTATATAACAGAGATAAAATCCTTAAAACGCATTCTGGATATGACGGATAATGAGCTTCCCATACTTTGTATTATAGATGAGGTTCTAAGAGGCACAAATACCATTGAAAGAATTGCCGCATCTTCTGAGATATTAAACCGTATGGCCGACGAAAGGCTTGTATGCATGGCTGCAACACATGATCTTGAGCTATCCTCAATACTGGGCGCCAAATATGCTAATTATCATTTCCAGGAGAGCTTTAAAGGCGATGATATAGTTTTTGATTATAAATTATATGAAGGCAAGTCCAATACCAGGAATGCAATTAAGCTCCTGGACATTATGGGATATCCTGACTTTGTTGTAAAAAGTGCGACCAACAGGGCACAAAAGTTTATGGATACGGGATTATGGAAGTGAACAAAGCCATTTATAAATCAGGATTTGGGATTGTTTTTCCTGGCAGGTATTTTTCTGGATATGGCAAGGGCCTTTTTTAATTCCCCGTCTTCCATAACACATGATAGGAAGTGCTTGAGAAGGAGAACAGTTATCGGTCCCAATATAAGGCCCGGTAATCCAAATATTTTAAGTCCCACATAAATTCCTGCAAGGGTGAGCAGCGGGTATACTCCTATTTGGGCTCCAAGGATTTTGGGTTCAATCATCTGCCTTACGATTGTGACTATTGCATAAATAATAACCAGGGAAACTCCAAGTCTGAAGTCTGCCGTAATAAAGCTGTATAAAGCCCACGGAATAATCACCGTACCTGTACCCAAAATGGGAAAGGCATCTATTATACTGATTATAAAAGCAAGTGGAAGTGCATATTTTATACGCAATATATTAAAGCCTATAAATAACTCTGCAAATGTTATGGACATCAATATCAGCTGTGCTTTTATATATCCGAAAAGAGCGGAAAAGGTTTCCTGTCTTAAGGTAGTTATGGTTTTTATCCACGGGCGGGGAAGCTGTTTTATGAAAAAATCCAGTATTTTATCCCTGTCGCTTGTCATAAAATATGTGGCAAGTATGGTTGCTATAAGAAAAACAAGCGCTTCCGGAAGAGAAACTGCCGTTTCTAAAGCTCCGGTGAAAATTGAATTCAAAATATCAAGCAGCTTGCTGGATAAATTGGAAATAAAGCTGCCTATATTATCCGTAATTTCATCGGGCAGCCACATATATATATCGGTCCCCTTGGCTATTATGGAATCTATGGTTTCTTCTATTTGCGCATAATACTTTGGAAGAGCTTTGGTAAATGAAATAAATTCTCTTATAAGCGTGGAAATTAAAAGGGCCAAAAGCGTACCAAGACCCCCTATAAAAATAATAAGGGAAAATATAGCGGCTAGTTTTCTTGAAATGTTTATCCTGTTAATCATAAGACCTATAAGCGGTTCCATAAGAGAGGCCAGAATAAGCGCAATAATAAAGGGAGCTACGAAATAGGCCAGTTTATAAAAAACAAAAACCATAAGTAAAAACACAGCGGATAATATTATTTTTTTTACTATGACACTTCCGTTAAAGTTCAGTCTGTCAAACATGAAACCCTCCATTTGTAAAATGCTTCTATATAGAATAATTATAAACAAGATGCAGAATATTAACAAGTAAAATAATTTTTAAAAAAACAGTATTGATAAATAACACGCCTTGTGTTATACTACATAGCGGAAAAAAGTACACACATGACATGATTTGCGGGTGAGTGCCTAAATTTCTTTTTGGGTTGCTTGCAAAAGATGAGTGTTGTGGAGGTATAAAACTATTGGAGGATTGATTGGATATGTCGGTAATTACAATGAAACAGCTTCTTGAAGCAGGCGTGCATTTTGGGCATCAGACAAGGAGATGGAATCCCAAAATGGCGGAATTTATTTTTACTGAAAGAAACGGCATCTATATTATTGATTTGCAAAAAACAGTGAAAAAAATTGAAGATGCATACTTCTTTATAAGAGAGCTTGCCATGAATGGTGAGAATATTCTTTTTGTGGGAACAAAAAAGCAGGCCCAGGATTCCATTAAAGAAGAAGCCGAAAGATGTGGGGAGTATTTTGTTAACCAGAGATGGCTGGGTGGAATGCTCACAAATTATAAAACAATCCGTAAAAGGATTGAGAGGCTCAATAAGCTTGTTGATATGGAAAATAACGGCTTGTTTGATGTTTTACCCAAAAAGGAAGTTATGAAGCACAGAGCCGAAATGGAAAAACTGGAAAAGAATCTTGGCGGCATAAAAGATATGAACAGGGTTCCTGCGGCCATATTCATCGTAGACCCCAGGAAGGAAAGAATAGCAGTTCTTGAGGCAAAAAAATTGGGAATACCTATTGTTGCTATAGTTGATACTAATTGTGACCCGGATGAAGTTGATTATGTAATACCGGGTAATGACGATGCGATCAGAGCAGTAAAGCTTATTGCTTCAAAGATAGCAGATGCTGTTTTGGAAGGTAAACAGGGCGAACAGGATGAAGACATTTCTCAAGATGAACCGGAGCAGGAAGAGACAGCCGTGGAGGAAGCCGAAAAAACAGAAGAAGAACAAAAGGAAGAAATAAAAGAGGAAGTAAGGGTAGAAGAGCTTGAAGCAATTGCTGAAAAAGTTGAGGAAGCTTCAATAGCACCTGAAGAGGCTGTTGCCTCAGAGGAAGAAAAGAGCGAGTGACATAAAGTGGGTATGGCACTTAATTACTGTAAAGGATTTTGGCTTTTGAATGGAAGAGGTTAATATAAATAGTTTGGAGGCGTTGCAATGGTTAATGCTGGTTTGGTAAAGGAACTGCGTGAAAAAACAGGTGCGGGAATGATGAACTGTAAAAAAGCGCTTGTTGAAGTGGATGGAAATATGGATAAGGCTATTGAATTGCTAAGGAAAAAAGGACTTGCCGCGGCTGCAAAAAAATCCGGAAGAATTGCAGCGGAAGGTATTGTAGATTCTTATATTCATGGAAATGGAAGGATAGGAGTACTTGTTGAAGTTAATATTGAAACTGACTTTGCAGCAAAAAATGAAAAATTCAAGGCTTTTGTAAAGGATATAGCCATGCAGGTTGCGGCAAGTAATCCCAGATATGTTTCAGACCGGGAAGTACCCGACGAAGTTTTGGAGAGTGAAAGATCAATACTTAGAGCGCAGGCGCTTAATGAAGGCAAGCCTGAAAAAGTTGTTGATAAAATGGTTGAGGGCAGGATTAAAAAGTACATAAAGGAAGTATGCCTGCTTGAACAGCCCTTTATAAAGGACCCTGACAAAACCGTAAAGGACCTTGTTAATGAAAAAATAGCTGCCATAGGTGAAAACATAAGCATTAGAAGGTTTGTGAGGTTTGAAATGGGAGAAGGTCTTGAAAAAAGAGAGGAAAACTTTGCTGAGGAAGTCAAGAAGCAAATGGGAAAATAATATTTGGTATTTGGATAGGGAACATATATTTTGTATATGTTCCCTTTTTGAAAGGCTTATAAAAATAAAACTGCATTTTGTTCTTTCCTTAAAGAGGATTTAAATGTTTTTTGTGGAATAATATATAATGAAGAAGTGGGGTATGGATTTGATGGGCACTCCTAAGTACAAGAGGATAATACTTAAAATAAGCGGTGAAGCTCTGGCAGGGGATAAAGGCATCGGACTAGAAACAGATACGATAAACAGGATTTCCGAAGAGGTTGGTGAAATTCATAAAGCAGGAGTGGAAGTTGCTATTGTAGTAGGCGGAGGTAATTTCTGGCGGGGCAGGAGCGGTAAAGGAATGGACAGGACAACGGCAGACCACATGGGGATGCTGGCAACAGTTATCAACTCCCTTGCTTTGCAGGATGCCCTTGAGGCGGAAGAAATACCCACAAGGGTTCAGACAGCAATCGAAATGAGGCAGATTGCTGAGCCTTATATAAGAAGGAAAGCATTGAGGCACTTGGAAAAGAAAAGAATAGTAATATTTGCCTGCGGTACAGGGAATCCTTATTTTACTACGGACACCACGGCTGCTTTAAGAGCTGCTGAGATAGATGCAGACTTGATATTGAAAGCAACAAAGGTTGACGGAGTCTATGACAGTGATCCATTTGAAAACCCGGGCGCCAAAAAGTTTGCTAAACTGTCATACATAGATGTATTAAACAAGGGATTGAGAGTAATGGATTCCACAGCCGCGTCTTTATGTATGGACAACAATATACCCATTGTTGTATTCCGCATAGGAGAGCGGGGAAATATGCTGAAAGTAATAAATGGAGAATTAATTGGTACAATGGTTGCAGATATTGAAACCAGCGAATAATGCTACAGCGAAAAAAAACCTTAAAGCATTCATGATAAAATTTTTCTCTGTAGTAATAATTGTTAATAAAATTAACGAACCTATGCTCAATAAAGGAGGAGATTGAATGGCTAGCAGTGAATACAGGTCTATTGAAGAAAAAATGAAGAAAACGGTAAGTGCACTTAAGCACGAATTAGCAGGACTGAGAGCTGGCAGGGCCAACCCTTCAATTTTGGACAAGATCAGTGTGGATTACTACGGTGCACCTACTCCGATAAATCAGCTTGGCAATATTTCAGTACCCGAAGCCCGCATGATTGTTATTCAGCCCTGGGACCTGAAGGTCCTTTCTGACATTGAGAGGGCATTGCAAATGTCTGATATTGGAATAAACCCGAGCAATGACGGCAAGGTAATCAGGCTGGTATTTCCCGTACTTACCGAAGAGCGGAGGAAAGAACTTACAAAGGTTGTGAAAAAAGACGGTGAGGAATCAAAAGTTGCCATAAGGTCAGTACGCAGAGAAGCAATAGATAGCTATAAAAAGATGGAAAAATCAAGTGATATAACAGAAGATGATTTAAGAGATGCAGAAAAAGATATACAGGAGCTGACAGACAGGTTTATTGAAAATGTCGACAAGGTAGTTCAAGAAAAGATAGAGGAAATAATGGAGGTATAGTATACATTTGAATATACCCGATGTAGCCGGTTTCAGGCTGGACGAAGCCGAAGATATCCTTAAGGAGCATGGTGTATGCGATTATGATATATTGGTTACAAAGCCGCCGAAAGCTCCTGAAGCTGAATACAATGGAAATTATCGTGTAATCAGGCTGCAATATGACAAAAAAGGCTTACTCAAGCTTCTCATATGCAATACAGGAACATGCCCCTCTGAATGAGGGGTTGTTTTATAAAACTTTTTGAGTGCTTTTTTTAAAAAAAAAGTATATAATAGGTAAAGGGATGCACCGACGCTAATTTGCTGCTTGTTATGGGGTGAGACCGTTAAAGAAAAGGGAGTCCCTTAATGACAAGCAGGTGAGGACTGTGAAAAACAAGTTAAGTTAAAAAATATAAGAATTTGATTTTCTACTATCTGTGCGAGATGGAGTAATGTGATGTTTGACAGGTTTTTTAAAGATAGAAAAAAGGATAAGGGAAAAAAATATGACAATTTACCTTTACATATAGCAGTTATACCCGACGGCAACGGGAGATGGGCAAAGAAAAGAAAGCTGCCGAGGACTGCTGGGCATAGAGCAGGTTCAAATACCCTTAAAACCGTTGTCAAGTATTTAAGCGGAATAGGAGTAAGGTTTTTTACCATATATGCCTTCTCGACGGAAAACTGGACAAGGCCAAAAGAGGAAGTGGCTTCACTTATGAATCTTTTGCTGGAATATCTCAGGAATGCCGAAAGGGAGCTTGAAGGAAGCAATATTCGCATAAGGGTAATAGGTAATAGAGAAAGGCTTTCGACCGAGCTGCAAAATGAAATATTGAGAGTGGAAAAAATGACGTTTGCAAATACCGGCCTTAATCTGGTTTTTGCAATTAATTACGGCGGCAGGGATGAAATTGCCGAAGCTGCCGCTAAAATGGCCAGGGATGTGAAGCGCGGGAAGCTCAGGCTCAATGACATTGATGAAAAGGTTTTTGAGAGCTATCTTTATACAAATGATATACCTGATCCTGATTTGGTTATAAGAACAAGCGGTGAAATCAGATCCAGTAACTTTCTGCTTTGGCAGACAGCATATTCGGAATTTGCTTTCCCTGAGGTTCTATGGCCGGATTTTACTGTTAAATATATGGAACAGGCATTGGAAGAGTATAAGAGTAGGGTTAGAAGATTTGGAGGTATATAGTGAAAAAGCGGATTGTCAGTTCAATTATCGGGCTAGTGCCGGTTATTGCGGCTATAGTCCTAAGCGGATGGTCTACGGGGATACTTGTGTTTATCCTGGCAATTGTGGGTTTAAATGAGTTGTACGGCGCTTTTAAGGAAATAGGAATAAAGCCTGCAAGCCTTGTTGGTTATATAAGCTGTTACATTTTAGTGATTTTGCCATTTTACTCTGGATTTTCCGGATTTCATTTTCAAGCCGTCATATATTTCAGTTTGCTTATAATGGTATTATATGCAGTCTTCAAATACCCCAAGTCAAATATAATTGATTTGGCAGCCACATTTTTTGGGATGGCTTATATTGTCTTTTTATTATCTTTTATTGTGCTTCTCAGGATAATGGACAACGGTATGTGGTATGTGTGGATTGCATTTATCGGAGCGTGGGCTGCCGACACCGCGGCATATTTTGCAGGAACTTTCCTCGGGAAAAAAAAGCTCATTCCCCAAGTAAGCCCCAAAAAAACTGTTGAAGGCTCAATCGGCGGAGTTTTAGGTGCGGCGGTATTGACCGGAGTTTATGGTATAATAGCCATAGGTCAGGGTGTAGATATAAAGATTTATCATTTTGTAATTTTGGGTATGGTATGCGGTTTGGTATCCCAGTTGGGGGATTTGTTTGCATCGTCAATTAAAAGACATTGTGGAATTAAGGATTTCGGCTGGCTGATACCCGGGCATGGAGGTGTACTTGACAGGTTTGACAGTATCATATTTACGGCTCCTGTTGTATATATATATATAACTTTGATATAAGGAGTGCATAATGACAGGGAAGATTACTATATTAGGATCTACAGGATCTATTGGAGTACAGGCCCTGGAGGTTGCCAGGGAAAATAAGCTTGAAGTAACAGGGCTTTCCGCCAATACAAATATTCAGCTTTTGGAAAAGCAAGTGAGACAATTTAAGCCTTGTGCAGTTTCTGTAAGAGATGATATGCTTGCGTTTGAATTGGAGAAAAAAATCAGCGATACAAGCACTGAGGTGTATTATGGTATGGAAGGATTAAAGACTGTTTCAGCTCTTTCCGAGGCTGATACGGTGCTTAATTCACTTGTAGGAATAGCCGGGCTTATACCAACGCTTGAAGCTGTAAAAAAAGGAAAAAACATAGCCCTTGCCAATAAGGAGACCCTTGTTGCAGGCGGGTCAATTGTAATGAAAGCTTCCAGGGAAAAACAAGCGGAGATAATACCTGTTGACAGCGAGCACTCCGCAATTTACCAATGTCTTAACGGAAGCTTTTCAAAAGATATCGGAAAAATAATCCTAACCGCATCAGGCGGCCCTTTCAGAGGAAAAAAAGCTATAGAGCTTCAAGCTGTTACAATTGAAGATGCCTTGAATCATCCTAATTGGAGTATGGGGAAAAAAATAACCATTGATTCGGCAACCCTTGCAAATAAGGGGTTGGAAGTTATTGAAGCCAGATGGCTTTTCGATATAAAACCGGAAAATATAAAGGTTGTTGTCCACCCCCAGAGCATTATCCACTCAATGGTAGAATTTAAAGACAGTTCGGTATTGGCCCAGATGGGTATGCCTGATATGCGGATACCCATACAGTACGCATTGACAAAGCCGGAAAGACCTTTCAACGGTTTTGAGAAGCTGGATATTTTAAATTGCGGTCCCCTTACATTTGAGGAGCCTGATATGGAAGCTTTTCCATGCTTGAGCCTGGCTTATGAAGCATTGAAATGCGGGGGAACGATGCCGGCCTTTTATAATGGCGCAAATGAGGTTGTAGTAGAATTATTCCTTGAGGGTAAAATAGGTTTCATGGATATTTCAGAAATACTGGAAAATGTTATGAAAAGGCATAATCCTGTCAGGTCTGATAATCTTGGCGATGTTCTGGACTCAGACTTGCAGGCAAGAAGAATGGTTATGGAGCAGGCTGGAAAACAGTCTTAAAAAAGTTTTTTTGGAGGATATGATATGAGCTTGGTAATTGCTTTTATAGCATTTAATGTAATTGTGATAGCCCATGAGCTGGGGCATTTTATTGTTGCGAAATTGTCGGATATCAAGGTATTGGAGTTTTCACTGTTCGTAGGCCCAAAACTGCTGGGTGTCAAAAGAGGTGAAACAGAATACTCTTTAAGGCTTTTTCCCATTTTAGCCTATGTCAAAATGGAGGGTGAGGAAGAAGAGTCACAAAGTGATAGGGCATATAATAAAAAAAGTGTGGGTAAAAGGGCGGCTACAATTGCAGCGGGGCCGTTTATGAATATTTTGCTTGCGGTAATACTATTTACTGTTGTTTTCCTTATGGACGGATATGCAACCAATGAGATAGGCGAGGTTTATGAGGACTCACCTGCACATATTTCAGGATTGCAGCAGGGGGATAAGCTGCTTCGCTATGACGGGCTGAGAGTATATAACCCCCTTGATTTTCTGCAGTTTTTATATATTACAAAAGGGAAGCCTGTTGAAATAGAAATTGGCAGAAACGGGGAAAAACTTGTGAAAAATTTCATTCCTCAAATTATACCGGAGCATAAAAGATACGCATTCGGCTTTTCGACTAAGCGGCAAGGACCGGACTCAAACTTGATTATGCAAGTACAGGAAGGAGAGCCGGCTGAAACAGGAGGACTTTTAAAGGGAGACAGGATAATTGGCCTTGATGGTAAAAAAATATCAAGCAGGCAGGACGTTGATGCCTTTATGAAAGATCACCAGGGGGGAGCTATTGCCGTAAAAGTTGACCGCAGCGGCAAGGTTGAAGTATTGAACATAACTCCCCGGGAGAAATTAGTCCATGAAGATTACTACTCCGGGATGAATTTTTTATTTAAAAGAGGAAACCTTATTGAGTCGGCAGGACAATCCTTTGTGAACAGCTTTGCAATGGTAAGAATGGTTGGATATAACCTTGCGTCACTTGTAAGGGGACAGGTTTCGTTAAATCAAATGATGGGTCCTGTTGGAATGGTAAGCACTATGACCCAGGTTGTAGAGCAAAGCAAAACAGACTTTAGGGAACTTGTTCTAAGGCTGCTTAATATGGTGGCATTTTTGAGCGTAGCACTTGGGGCTACCAACCTGGTTCCTTTTCCTGCCCTTGACGGGAGCAAGCTGGTGATACTGGGGGTTGAAAAAATACGAAAGAAACCTATCCCGCCTGAAAGAGAAGCATTTATCTCAATGATTGGATTCGTGCTGATAATCCTGCTGGCCGCATTTACCTTTTATAATGATATTGCCCGCATACTGGCAGGATAGCAGAAGGGAAAAAGAGGGTAGAGCCATAAGATTATTAATAAAGAGGTAAAGTGAAAAGCTTATGAATCATTTGGGCAGGAAAAAAACGGTTAAAATAAGAGTAGGAGATGTTTATATAGGCGGAGATGCGCCTGTTTCAGTACAATCCATGACCAATACGGATACAAGGGATGTAGAAGGTACCGTAAATCAGATCAGGGAGCTGGAAGAAGCCGGCTGCCATATAATAAGGCTGGCTGTACCTGACAGCGAAGCTGCGTCGGCCCTGGGAGAAATTAAAACCAGGAGCAGGATTCCTGTAGTTGCGGATATACATTTTGATTACAGGCTTGCTATACAGTGTATGGAAAACGGTGCCGATAAGGTAAGAATCAATCCCGGCAATATAGGCGGCAAAGACAGGGTAGAAAAAGTTGTTGAATGTGCGAGGCAAAGGGATATACCAATTAGAATCGGAGTAAACTCGGGTTCCCTGGAAAAAAATATAGTTGAAAAATATGGCGGAGTAACGCCAGAAGGCATGGTTGAGAGCGCATTATGCCATGCGGCAATGCTGGAGGAATTTAATTTTGAAAAAATAGCATTGTCGTTAAAAGCTTCAAGTGTTCCATTGACAATAAAAGCTTACCGTCTCATGTCCGAAAAATGCCGTTACCCTTTACACCTTGGTGTTACAGAAGCGGGTACGGAATTTAGGGGTACCGTAAAATCTTCAATAGGTATTGGATGTCTGCTGGCAGAAGGTATTGGTGATACAATAAGAGTATCCCTGACGGGAGAGCCTGTTAAAGAAGTGAAAGTGGGCCTTGAAATTTTAAGGGCCCTTGGCTTGATGAAAACAGGCATAGACATTATATCATGTCCTACATGCGGAAGGTGCAGGATCAATCTTATAGATATAGCTAAAAAAGTGGAATCCAGGCTGGAAGGTGTAAATAAGAATTTGAAGGTTGCAATAATGGGATGTGCCGTAAACGGTCCGGGAGAAGCTAGGGAGGCTGACATTGGGATAGCGGGTGGAGATGGGTGCGCACTTCTTTTTAAAAAAGGCAGGATAGTTAAAAAAATCTCCCAGGACAGGATCATGGATGAATTGATTCATGAAATTGACAGCCTCTGAGCTTGACATATTAAAATTCATATCCGATAATATATTAATAAACAAATATGATGTTTTTAAGGGGAGTTTTGATGGGGGCTTCATTACCTGAGAAAAGGCTTATGGATATATTTCCTGAGATAAAAAACAATGAAATTATTTCCGGGATTTGCAACAATATTATAATTAATGGAATAAAAATATACAAAAAATCTAAATACATGGAAATAATAGCTTCATCAGACGCATTATTATCATGTTTGGAAATACAAAATATAGAAAAATATCTGGAAACCACTTTCAAGCTTGAAAATGTAAAAGTTAAAACAAAATTCAGCATTAATAAACCTATAGAAAATATACTGGCTCAATATAAAGAAAATCTTATCCAAATATTAACAAGAAAAAACCCGTCATGCAGGATTTTGTTTAAGGACAGTGACTGGAAAATTGACGGTGAAAGGCTCCACATAAAATTAAAGAACTGCAGCTCCCAGATTTTAAAAACAAGAAAATGTGATGTGGAAATATCTGAAATTCTGGAACAATCTTTTGATGCAAAACTTAATGTTGTATTTAAAGATGAGGTATTGGACGATAAACACAGGGAAAAATATCTTAGGTTCAAGGCGGCGGAAGAAATAAAAGCTGCCGAAAAAGCTGCCGAATATGTATTTGGCAGGGATGTTAAAGGCGGAGCCGATCTAAATGAAAAACCGGCAGCTGCAAAAAATACATCCCCGGTTATCAGGGGCAAAGGGATAAAAGAAGAACCTGATAATTTAAGTGAAGTTACAGGGCAGCCCGGACCGTTTACGGCCTGGGGTGATGTCATAAGCGTGGATTTTAGAGAAACCAAGAGAAAAACAGTTATTTGCTCATTTGGCATTACAGATTACACAGGTTCCGTTTTGGCAAAGATGTTTTTAAAACCGCAAGAGGCTGACAATGTAAAGAAAAGGTTAAAAAAGGGTGTAAGAGTCAAAATTAGAGGTAATGCGGGTTATGATGATTTTGAAAAGGACTATACAATAATGGTGCGGGATGTAGTTGCGGTTCCGGTTGTCGAGAGATTGGATAAGGCCCGGAAAAAAAGGGTGGAACTGCACCTTCATACTCAGATGAGCTCCATGGATGCGGTAAGCCCTGTATCTGAGCTTATTGAACAGGCGGCAAAATGGGGGCATAAAGCCGTGGCAATTACGGACCACGGTGTGGTTCAGGCATTTCCTGACGCGTACTATGCTGCCAAAAAGAACAATTTGAAAATCATATATGGTATGGAATGCTATCTGGTAGATGATGGTGTTCCCATAGTATACAACCCTGAAAACAGGAAGACGGACGGCCGCTATGTTGTAATGGATATAGAAACTACGGGCCTTATAGCGGGGAAGAATAAAATAACTGAAATTGGCGCCGTAAAAGTTGAAGACGGAAAAATAATAGATACTTTTCAATCCTTTGTTAATCCGGGAGTACCCATACCTCCTAAGATAACAAGCCTTACAGGTATTGATGACGGAATGGTCAAGGATGCGCCTAAAATAGGCAGCGTACTTGAAAAGCTTGAACTGTTCATCGCAGATTCTACAATTGTGGCTCATAATGCACCTTTTGATATGGGATTTATAAGATATGAAGCTGCTAAAGAAGGCAAGGTGATATTAAATCCCGTCATAGATACTTTACAGCTTTGCAGGCAAATGTTCGGCAGTCTGAAAAGACATAAACTGGATGCTGTTGCAAAACATTTAAAGATAGATATGGGAACCCATCACAGGGCCCTGGATGATGCGGTTACAACGGCCAGGATACTGGTGGAATGCCTTGAAAGGCTGAAAGAAAAAGGGGTCTGTAGTGCTGATGAAATACAAAATGCTTTTGAAAATACGGGCGACTATAAAAAAGTAAAATCATACCATGCAATTATATTTGTCAAAAATATGACCGGCCTTAAAAACCTATATAAAATTGTATCTGAATCACACCTTAATTATTACTATAAAAAACCAAGAGTGCCCAGAAAGCTTTTAATGACGCACAGGGAGGGGTTATTGCTTACAAATGCCTGTGAAGCCGGGGAATTGTTTCGAGCTGTCCTTGAGAATAAAAGCAGCAGGGAATTGGAAAGAATAGCGGGATTTTATGATTTTCTTGAAATCCAGCCCCTTGGGAACAATGAATTCCTTTTAAATAACGGACAGGTTGAAAGCATGGAAAGGCTTAAGGATATAAACAGAGAAATCGTAAGATTGGGTGAAAAATTAGAAAAACCTGTTATAGCAACCTGTGATGTCCATTTTATGAATCCCCGGGATGAGGTTTTCAGAAGGATCCTGATGGCAGGCCAGGGGTTTTCAGATGCGGACAGGCAGGCTCCGCTGTATTTCAGGACGACTGATGAGATGCTTTTGGAATTTCAATATCTCGGACAGGAAAAGGCTTATGAGGTTGTTGTGGAAAACACAAATCTTGCAGCTGACCTTATAGAAGAAATCAGTCCGGTACCTGACGGAACATTCCCGCCAATAATCGAAGGTGCGGAAGATGAAATAAAAGTACTTACTGAAAATAAAGCAAAAGAGATATATGGGGATGTTCTTCCCGGGATAGTTAAGGAGAGGATGGATAAGGAGCTCAATTCCATTATCAAGAACGGTTTTTCAGTAATGTACATAACTGCTCAAAAGCTTGTGTCCAGATCCCTTGAAGACGGTTACCTAGTTGGCTCCAGGGGCTCGGTAGGTTCATCCCTTGTTGCCAATATGGCGGGTATAACTGAAGTAAATTCACTCCCTGCCCATTATATATGTGAAAATTGCAAGTACTCTGAGTTTATAACTGACGGAAGTGTGGGATGCGGCTATGACCTGCCTGACAAAGACTGCCCCCAATGCTCAAAGCCTTTAAAGAAGGATGGCTATGATATACCGTTTGAAACATTCCTGGGCTTTGACGGTGATAAGGAACCGGATATTGACCTTAACTTCTCAGGTGAATATCAGCCTGTTGCCCATAAATATACGGAAAAGCTTTTTGGACAAGGGCATGTATTCAGAGCAGGAACAATAGCTACTATTGCTTCAAAAACTGCATATGGCTTTGTAAAGGGATATGTTGATGAAAGAGATATGACAATTACCAATGCTGAAATCAACAGGCTTGTAGAAGGCTGCTCGGGAATTAAGAGAACAACGGGACAGCATCCCGGAGGTGTAATGATAGTACCCCATGACAGGGAAATATATGAGTTTTGTCCCATACAAAGACCGGCAGATGATGTTGAATCCAATATAATTACTACGCATTTTGATTACCATTCAATAAGCGGAAAGCTTCTAAAGCTTGACAT
>JANQLN010000070.1 GCA_028280575.1 Clostridia bacterium | reverse complement strand
GTTTTTTAACTTTTTTTTAAAAAACCCTTGACAACTATTAGCTGGTCTAAATTCATTCCCAATGATAACTGTTTCATTATACACATAAATCTTCTAAATAGTAAAAATAGGAATGCTCAAAATAAAATCCTCTTGACAAATTGGACTATACCAATTATTATAATGGTATAGTCCAAAATATTTGTGAGGTTGTTTATGGATTTTAAAATTGTTGTTGACAGAGAAATAGAGACGCCTATATACAGGCAAATTATCGAACAGGTTACATTAATGATTAAAAAGGGTTTTTTAAAGCCCGGAAGTAAGCTCCCTCCCGAAAGAGAACTTGCAAATTCCATCAGTATGGCAAGAGGTACGGTAAAGAAGGCCTATGAAGAACTCCAAAGAAACAAGGTTGTAGAAGTAATACAGGGAAGGGGTACTTTTGTATCAAAACGGCAGGATGTACTTGCGGAAGGTCGCAAGGACAGAGCTATAAAGCTTATAAACAATTTACTTTCCGAGCTTGACCAAATGAATTTTTCTCACAGGGAGATAAATACTTTCATACATATTCTTCTTATGCAAAGAGAAAGCAGCAATAAGGATGTAAAAGTTGCTGCAGTAGACTGTAATCCCGAAGCGCTGGAGATTTTTAAAAAGCAGCTTAGCTATATATCCCATGTGAAGCTGTTTAAGTTTCTGCTGGACGATATAAACAATTCAAATAATGCCGGGAAGACTTTCGAAAACTATGACCTTATTCTTACCACTTCAACTCATTACAGTGAGCTTCATGGCATATTACCCGCACTTAAAGAAAAAATAATGCAGGCTGCCGTATCACCCGGCCAGCAAACAGTGATAGATATTGCAACTATCACGAATTCGGCTGATATAGGAATACTATGCATTAGCAAGAAGTTTTTAAATATTATAAGAAACACTCTAAAGTCATTCCAGATAGACATGAAAAAGGTTTCTTATATTTTTGGAAATGACAGGGCAGATATCGGACCATTTATATATAGCAAAAACGTTTTAATAATACCGCCTGACGGTGTTATTGAAAAAAGGTATGAAGATGAAATAAAGTCGTACAGGGAAAGGGGGGGAATAGTCATTAAATTTGATTACCAGATAGAAAGAGGTTCATTAATTTACATAGAAGAGCAGATATCAAAGATACTTGAGAGGAATTAAACAGAATGAATTGTGAGGTTTTAAATGTGAGCAGAAAAATAACTGTTGTAATGGGAGTTATAGGAGCAGATGTGCATGCTGTTGGAAACAGGATATTACAATATGCATTCGAGCAGGAAGAAATCAAAGTGGTAAATTTAGGTGTTATGGTTACGCAGGAGGAATTTATAAAAGCTGCTCTTGAGACAGATAGTGACGCAATTATTATGTCTTCATTATATGGGCATGGAGAAATAGATTGCAGGGGATTAAGAGAAAAGTGTGAAGAGGCAGGGCTTGAAAACATACTGCTTTATATAGGCGGAAACCTTGTGGTTGGAAAGACTCCTTTTAGTGAGATAGAACAAAAGTTTAAAAAGATGGGATTTAACAGAGTGTATCCGCCGGGTACACCACCTGAGACAGGTATAAAGGATCTTAAAAAGGATCTGGGGGTAGGATAATAAATGGAGGGAATTTTACTTATTGATTTTGGAAGTACGTATACAAAAGTAACAGCTGTTGATATTGATAATGAGAGTATAATGGGAACTGCAAAAGCTCTTACAACGGTAGAGACTGATATAAGTGAAGGCCTTGAAAATGCTTTGAAGATACTTCAAAGTAAAACAGGTAAAGTAGAATACAACATAAAACTTGCCTGCAGCAGTGCAGCAGGGGGACTAAGAATGACAGCATCAGGCCTTGTGCCGGAGCTGACTTCCAAAGCTGCTAAAATGGCTGCTTTAAGTGCCGGCGCAAAGGTCATTAAGGTTTATTCATATGAACTTACGTTAGAAGACGCTGAAGAGATATATAGTACAAAGCCTGACTTATTTCTCTTAACCGGTGGGACGGACGGAGGCAACAAGAAGGTTTTACTCCACAATGCCAAAGTATTGGCAGGCATTGATTTGGATTTTCCGGTAGTTATGGCAGGCAACAAGTCTGTAGGTTTAGAGGTTGCAGGCATAATTTTTGAATCGGGAAAGGAAGTTACGGTTTGCAGTAATGTAATGCCCGAGTTTAATGAACTAAATTTTGATCCAGCCAGAAATGCGATAAGAAATATTTTTCTAAGAAGAATAATAAAAGCAAAAGGTCTTACACGTATTCAGAGTCTTGTTGAAGGAATAATTATGCCTACTCCCAAAGCAGTACTTAATGCTGCACAGTATTTATCTGCCGGAACTAAAAAAGAGAAAGGCATTGGAGATATTTTGATAGTGGACGTTGGTGGAGCTACAACAGATGTACATTCACTTTCAAAAGGAGAGCCTTCAATTAAAGGAGCAATCTTAAAGGGCCTGCGAGAGCCTTTTGCAAAAAGGACTGTGGAAGGAGATCTGGGAGTTCGTTATAGTGCCCCTTCGTTAGTTGAAGCGGTGGGAGTTGAAACGGTAAGTGAAAAGGCAAAAATGGATACTTCCAGGC
Source organism: Clostridia bacterium (assembly GCA_028280575.1). Classification (GTDB taxonomy): domain Bacteria; phylum Bacillota; class Clostridia; order Acetivibrionales; family STF1-152; genus JANQLN01. The sequence goes on along the minus strand of JANQLN010000070.1, from coordinate 6,145 downwards.
TGGAAAAATACATTGAATTGATAAAAAACCCTGCGCAGTTACTTCCCGATAAGAATCAGGATATAAAAGACATAGATTATGCCCTGGCCTGCATCGCTGTAAAAATTGCGGTAAAAAGGCATGCCGGCAAGATAGAAAGCAGATGGACTCCTGCTGGGGTTACATTTTTGCAAACCGGTAAAGACCTGACAACGATAAGTAAAATAATAGGTACGGGAGGACCTGTAATAAATTCGAAGAATGCTGCAGGAGTACTTAAAGAAGCTGTTTTTGACAATGGTGAACCAATGTGCTTAAAACCCAAAGAGCCTGAGTTTTTACTGGATGAGAAATATATTTTGTATGCTATGGGGTTATTATGTGAGTTTTATCCTGATACTGCAGTTAGAATTATGAAAAAAAATTTAAAATCAATAGTATAAAAAATTGGAGTGAATTTATATGCATCTTAAAAACAAAAAGCTGGATGAAGAAGTTTTCAGGAAAATTCGCGAGGAGGTTCTTGCTGGGTGGCATACAGGCGGGGAAGTGAACTTCAAAGAAGCTGTCGGCTACCATAAAAATATTCCCAAGCAGAAGATTTTTTCACATAAGCTTATTAAAGCAAAAAAAGAAAACAATACATTGGTGCAGCCCAGAGCAGGCGTTGCCCTCGTTGATGAGCATATAGAGCTTTTAAAATACCTTGAAGAAGAGGGGGAGGCGGACCTTCTTCCTACAACTATTGACAGCTATACAAGGCACAACAAATATGAAGAGGCTGAAAATGGAATAAAGGAAAGCAGAAGTGCCAGAAGGTCGCTATTAAACGGATTTCCTGCAGTTAACCAGGGAATAAGGCAGTGCAGGAAGGTAAATGAAGCTGTAAATTCTCCCGTACAGGTAAGGCATGGTACTCCTGATGCCAGGCTGCTGGTTGAAATAAGTATTGCAGGAGGATTTACTTCTTATGAAGGCGGAGGTATATCATATAATATACCTTATTCTAAAAATAACAGCCTTCAAAAAACAATATATGATTGGCAGTATGTTGACAGGCTTATAGGTATGTATGAAGAAGCTGGTGTCACAATTAACAGAGAACCATTCGGGCCTCTTACAGGTACACTTGTACCACCTTGTATATCACATTCTGTCGCAGTTATTGAAAGCCTTCTTGCAGCGGAACAGGGAGTTAAGAATATCACTGTTGGTTATGGTCAGTGCGGCAGCCTGATTCAGGATGTGGCAGCTATAAAGACTTTACAGATGGTGGTTCAAGAATACCTGAGTAAATACGGATATACTGATGTTGAAGTTACTATGGTACTGCACCAATGGATGGGAGGATTTCCCCAGGATGAGTCAAAGTCTTTCGGGGTTATATCATGGGGGGCGGTTGCAGCAGCTTTGGCAGGTGCAACAAAAGTAATAGTAAAGACACCTCATGAGGCTCTTGGAGTGCCGACCAAAGAGGCAAATGCATCGGGACTAAAAACAACAAAACAGATCATAACAATGCTAAGAGAGCAGCAAATGCCGCTAACACATGAATTGGAAGAGGAAATTAACATTATACTTTTCGAAACAAGATGCATTGTAGACAAAGTATTTGAAATAGGAGAAGGAGATTTGGCAAAAGGAACAATAAGGGCATTTGAGGCCGGAGTAATAGATGTACCCTTTGCACCCAGTAAATTTAATGCCGGCAGGGTACTTCCGGCAAGGGATAATAACGGTGCGGTAAGGCTTTTGAAAAGTGGTGCATTGCCTTTAACTCAGGATATTAAAGATTTCCATAAAGAAAAAATCGAAAAAAGAGCAAGGTTTGAAAAACGTGATGTGAATTTCCAGATGGTTATAGATGATATATATGCAATAGGTAAAGGCAGATTGGTTGGAAGGCCGAGGTAGTTTGTTTTAGTATAAGAAAGTGGTGGGATGAAATGAAGATTGTTGATGTTATTTGCTCAAAGGGCAGGACAGGATTCTTTTTTGATGACCAGAGAGCTATAAGGAAAAATGCAGTACCCGATGGTGCTGCATATAAGGGTGAGCCAATAACGGAAGGTTTTACATCAGTAAGACAGGCAGGAGAAGCTATTTCAGTTATGATAGTTTTAGAAGACGGGCAGATAGCTTACGGTGATTGCGCTGCAGTGCAGTATTCAGGTGCAGGTGGCAGGGACCCTCTATTTCTTGCCGAGGATTTTATTCCGGTAATAGAAAAATACATTTCTCCACTGTTAACAGGCAGAGAATTAGATAATTTTAGAAAACTGGCAGAAAAAATTGATGCTTTCAAAGACCCTGAAACAGGAAAAAGGATACATACTTCTATAAGATATGGGGTAACACAGGCTGTGCTGGATGCTGTAGCAAAAAGTAAGAAAATGCTGATGGCTGAGGTAGTTGCCGACGAGTACGATACGATGGTATGTGACGTCTGCATTCCTATATTTACCCAGTCCGGAGACAGCAGATATGATAACGTAGATAAAATGATAATTAAAAAAGCAGATATCATTTGCCACGGACTTATAAACAACGTAAAAACCAAGCTGGGTGAAAATGGAGAGTTTCTTTTAGAGTATGTCAAATGGCTTAGAGAAAGATTTGAAGAATTAAGTACCGACAAAAGTTACCTGCCTGTTTTACATATTGATGTTTACGGAACAATTGGTAGTGCCTTTAATTATGACTGTGACAAAATAATAGCCTATTTTAAGAAGCTTGAAGCTGCCGCATATCCCTTGAAGCTGAGGATTGAAGGTCCCGTTGATGTTGAGGAAAGGCAAGGACAGATGAAAGCACTTAAAGAATTAACCCGAAGAGTTGATGAAAATGATATTAATATTGAGATAGTAGCAGATGAATGGTGTAATACACTGGATGATATAAAATACTTTGCAGATAACAGGGCCGGCCATATGGTACAGATAAAGACACCGGACCTTGGAGGTGTCAACAATATAATTGAAGCAGTACTTTACTGTAAGGAAAAAGGAATAGGTGCATATCAAGGTGGAACATGCAATGAGACAGAACGTTCAGCACAGGTTTGTGTGCATATTGCTATGGCGACAAAACCGGATCAAATCCTTGCAAAGCCCGGGATGGGTGTAGATGAAGGTTTTATGATTGTATATAATGAGATGCAAAGAATACTGGCACTGAGAAAAAGAAAGAGGAAGGACTGATTTTATGGACGAATTAAGGATATTATCTCCTACAGCCATATTGGGATATGGTTTTCCTATGGATTCATTTAATAGAGGTATGAAAAGACATCCCCATGTAATTGCCGTTGACGGTGGTTCTACTGACCCCGGACCATATTATCTTGGTGCCGGAGTGTCATTTACAGACAGAAACGCTGTTAAAAGAGATCTTGAAATTATGATTAGTGCAGGTGTGGAAGAGGATATTCCTATTATCATCGGAACGGCTGGAGGATGCGGCGGAGAGCCTCATTTACAATGGAATGTGGATATAGTAAAGGAAATAGCAAAGCAAAAAGGATTAACTTTTAAGATGGCAGTTATACACGCGGAAATACCCAATGAAGTAGTAATAAGAGAAATGAAAAAGGGTAAAGTAATACCGCTTCATCCTGCTCCTGAATTGACACAGCACGATGTTGAAGAAACGGTCAGAATAGTTGCTCAAATGGGAGTGGAGCCTTTTATTGAAGCTATTGACAAGGGAGCTCAGGTAATAATAGCAGCAAGGGCCTATGATCCTGCAGTATTTGCAGCACTGGCAGTTGAAAAAGGGTACGATATGGGACTGGCACTTCATATGGGCAAAATACTGGAATGTGCAAGTATTGCCGCTACTCCCGGAAGTGGAAGTGACTGTATGATGGGATATTTGGGGGAAGACTGTTTTAGAGTGGAACCTTTAAATCCCAAAAGGAAATGTACAACATTATCTGTTGCGGCACATACTTTGTATGAAAAAAACAATCCGTATATACTTCCAGGTCCCGGAGGGGTACTGGATTTGAATGAAACAAACTTTGAGCAGGAAACGGATAGAGCTGTAAAGGTAAGCGGCAGTAAGTTTATACCTTCTGAAAAATATACCTTAAAGCTTGAAGGAGCCAAAAAGATAGGATACAGGACTGTATCAATAGCTGGGGTACGCGATCCTGTTATGATAAATGGGATTGATAATATTATTGAAAGCGTGAAGCAGAGCATTGAAGACAATTTTAAGGATTCATTAAGTGACTATTTTTTGGACTTTAAAGTATATGGCAAAAACGCAGTGATGGGGCCGTTAGAGTCAAATACTTGCACAAATGCATATGAACTTGGAATAGTAATTGAAGCTGTTGCTGAAACTCAGGAGATTGCAAATACAATATGTGGCTTTGCAAGGTCTACAATGCTGCACTTTGGATATGAGGGAAGAATATCAACGGCAGGAAACCTTGCATTTCCATATTCACCTTCAGATTTTAAAGCTGGTGAGGTTTATGAATTTAGTATGTACCATATCATAGAAGTTGAGGACGCAAAAGAGCTTTTTCCGGTAGAAATAATGATGTCTTTGGAGGTGGGTGATTATGAGAATAAGGCTGACTGATATTGCAGAAGTAATAAGAAGTAAAAATGCCGGACCCTATCAGCTTACACTTGATATAATATTTAAAGAGAGTGATACGTTCCTTAAAGTATGTAAAGCGAAAGTTATAAATAAAAAGCTTATTACAGGTCTTTACGGCGTGACGGAAGACAAGGTCATAAACATTTTTGAGTTCAAGCCTGCTAAAGCCATAAAAGTGACACTTGCAAGGACTATACCCTCAGGCAGCTTGGGCGATACAGATGTTTATGGTGCACAGCAGCATGCTCCGCTGTTGGCGTTGGAACTTTATATATAAAGTATTTTACAGGAATACTTATTTAAGCTATTATTAAAATCAAGTAATTTTAAAGGGTGTGAGAGTATGGCTGTATCGTTGATACATGAACTTTTATTATATGCGGTGTATTTTGCTCCAAGAGGGAAAAAGAGGCTGCTGAATTTAGGGCATCAGCTTGCCCAAAGACATCTTAGCGGCATGGATAAATTAATAGGCCTGGTAGGAGATGCAGGTGCAGGAAAGTCACAGCTAATAAGGGGGATATTCCCTGGACTTGAGCTTACAAATGACGATGAAGGACTTAATATTCGTCCCTTACCGATTTTAAGAGATACCGAGAGAAGCTTTTTTTCCAGTCACACCTATCATATAGATGTGAGGTTTGAATCTGCATTTACACAGATGTATGAGCTTGTTGAGGCTGTCAAAAGAGCTATTGAACAGGATAAGCGCGTTATTATAGAGCATTTTGATTTGATATATCCATACTTGGATATAAATGCAGAGATATTGATTGGCATAGGGGAAGAGGTAATAGTAACGCGCCCTGATATTTTCGGTCCTTTGCCCAAAGACCTTGCAGACATAGTGTTTAAATCCCTAAAATACAGGAAAATGGCCCATACGGCAGAAGACCTTACATGTAAGGTGCTTGAAGAAAAAATGGGTATGGAACATTCACAGATTCACGGTGATGTAAGACATGGATTTGTGCTTGAGTTTTTTGACAAGCCTGATATAGATATAGAAGCTGTTGAAAAAAGTGTTGAAGAATACATTAAGCAAAGGATTGATATATCTTATTTAGATGATAATCATATCAGTATTGGCGGCGACATGACATACCACTGTACGGGTCCGAGGCTGCATGTAAGAAACACAGAAGAGATACTGAATTTTAGCCTTATCAAGGAATTAAAATATAATCCTATATCAAAGGCATATACCCTTGTCGGACTTGTAGGGCCTGAACACGGCCATGACAGTAAGGATTTGAATAAGTTTAACATTTAATAATTAAGAAAATAGAGAGAAATATTAAACAACTTATGCATAAAAATTAAAGATTTGCTGCATGGTTTTCAAGGAAAACCGTATATTTTGATTATAATAAAGCCTTTCCCTTTCAAGCTGCTTTGCCGGTGCACTATATTCAACTTTTGAGAAAAATATAAAAAAATTGTTTTTTTGAAATTCCCCAATTTTAACATTGAGAAGATTTATGTGTATAATGAAACAGTTATCATTGGGAATGAATTTAGACCAGCTAATAGTTGTCAAGGGTTTTTTAAA
>JANQLN010000040.1 GCA_028280575.1 Clostridia bacterium | reverse complement strand
GTGCTTCCAGTTCACGCATTATCATATCAAGCACCAGTGTATGCTGGTTGATAACATCAATATTAAGTTGTACTTCTGTGCCTTTTTTACATTGGGATATTAATTCCTGGAGTGCATTCATTTCACTTATCAGAAGATTAAGCAAAAGGATATGATTGTCCAGCCCTTTAGTATTGTTACCGGCTCTTATGTAGTTGAGCATCCTGTTTTTTTCCAGCCTGATCAGCTTATAAAGAGATGAGATTTCCGATACTACCTTTGCCAGAAGATTTGACTGCTGCTGGAGGGATTCTGCATTTGCACCGGCTTGACCGTTTGCGATTGGAATACTTCCGGATACAAAAAAAACGATAATAACAGCAATTATGATTTTATTACTAATAATAATCACCCCCTATACTTGGAAAATATTTATTTAATTTTATAGTGGGCTTCATTATATATTCTATTCGGGGCTTTGTAAACTACAAAGTAGTAATATATTTGTCACATATCTTTATTTTAAGTTCATTCATTTGTGCAGAAGGAAAAAGGATAATTGAAATTAATACATTTGTATCAATCATTATTCTCATATTGTTCTTCCCACATTTCTTTTCTTATTTCTTTAACAAGTTGATTCATGTCTTCCGGAGAATTATAGCCTGCTTTTTGTGCTTCACCTGCCATAGTATCTTGAATTTTATTAAATGCCAATAATGCAGCATTTTCAAAATATATTCTACCATCTTGTTCAAGAAATACTATTTTATCACCCTCTTTTAGATTAAGTTTTTTTCTTATTGCAATAGGAATAGTTATTTGCCCTTTTGTTGTAATTCTTGCAATTTCCATATTAAAAATCTCCCTTCTTACTTTTCTTCATGCTCTTACATTCCTTACTTAATAATATTATATGCTTTATATACTAAAATATCAATATTTATATCATACAATTTATGTATGTATAGCGGTGGAAAAGAGGCGTATAGCTTCAAAGTATATGCACCAGACGGAATTGATAAATGAGTGAAGTTCCTGCGAGGTCTGCTTGGGCTGTGGCTAAATTTGCATATGTGCCCTTCGCAACAATTAAATACATATTGACTGTATCTGTTGTAAACTTGCCAATAGCATCTAAAGAATCCGTTCCCGTATTTATAACTTCACCATTAAAACCATCAATTATTAGATTTATTGGCACTAAATCTACCACTCAACTTTCACACTGCCGGAAGCTTCTTTTCCAAAGATGACTATCCTTATTTCACTGTCAGTACTCTCAATCTTCTTATTACCGCCATGACCCCACAGTATAGCTGTACTACATTCACTTTTTTTAAGCTTCTTTTCTATTTCACTGCTCCACTCAGTCTGGGCCAGAGTGTTTTTTTCAGAATCTGTAAAGATTATCTTAATATCACCTTCATTAATATTATAATCGTAATCAAAATTATAAGTTATTCCCGGTTTTGTTTCGAAGGATCTTACATTCTCCCCATCCAAAATGTCAAAGCTCATTTCAATTCTGCCATAAGAAGAATCCTCAACTACATTGGTATGGTTAGCAATCTTTTCATAAATCAATTCTTTCCTTTTACAGCCAAATAGTAAAAGTGCAGCTATTAAAGTAACGACAATTATTACCTTAATCCTCATATTAATACTCCAATCATTATTCTATATAATACATTATACTGGAATTTTTGACAAAACACCATAGACATTAATACTATATTTTACATAAAATTAACATTCACACTTTACCACAAATTTGCCAAGCAGTTTTATCATTTGAATCTTCTTAAGTCATTTCTATAAAATGTCCACTCGGGTGTAGATAGTTTATCACCAAAATCAAGACTGTACCATGGGCTGATTTGACTTGATGACATATTTTTCAATATGTGGATATCCTGTGCCGGCATATAGCTCTGTGCTATCATAAACAGCTTTTCCCCTGTCAATGGATTTACCGCCATGTCAACAACAATAACACAATGGCCGGGAGATGATTGTATAAACACATCTCCAATCTTCATATCTTCAATATCTACAGGCTCCATTTCCTTTATCAGTGACATTGTTCCTGCATAGGCAAATATGATATCCATGTATTTGCGAAAATCTGCATAACTATCGGAATGATTTTCTCTTTTTACCCAATAGGATTTATTTCCTTCAACTACTATCCTGTATCCTTCCATCCATTTTGAGTAATCTACCCTGAAACCATTGGTGAAATTGAAATGAATTCTTTCATATTCCCCCCTGCCATACAGGTATTCCCCCCACAGTCTCATTACTGCATCGGCACATTGCTGCAGATCCCTTTCACCTACATCAATATCAATTACCGCATCATATACCTCTTTTGTCTTGAGCCCGCCATCATAATATTTGACCTTGGAGCCATGCGGTTTTAAAGGAAGGTTTTGCAGGTAGTATGCAAATGACCCCTTTGTGGTTTCCATCCTTTCATAACCTTCAGGTACAGATATTCTACCATATATCGTATCTCCTTCCGGATTGAATATGGAAGTATTGTCAATGCTGACAGGCGATATTGGATTCTCAGTGCTGTTATTAGCCAAATCACTCATATTTTCAGGCTTTGCTGAGTTTTCCTCTGCAGAAGTATTATCAGGATTCGGCTTTATTTCAGTACTGTTTATTCCAGAGAAAGTATTCCTGTATGCACCAGCTATAAAAATTGCCGTTATCAAAAGTGCTCCTGATATTATCATAATTCTTTTATTCCTTGTTTTCATGTCTATTAACACCTTTCCGTATTTACATTTTAAGAAAAATCCTAATCCGCATTGCATAGTATAGAAAAATATTCTTCCGCCTTCCTGCCATTTATTTCATTGAAATTATCTACAGCAAACCAGCCATATCCTCCCATACTGTCTTCTATTTTTATCCACTTGCTGTCGTCTGTTTGTGTAAGGCAAGCAGTCTGGCCTTCACTCATTATGAATCTTTTCCCCCTGCCATCATAAAATTCATATACTTCCAGCGGTTCTAAGATGAATACCCTGTATAAGGTTTCATATGTTTTTTCATTTATCTCCTTTAATATATGGGAATTGTCAATCCGGTAGTTTTTCCTGTAGAACCAGGTCTGCAGTATGCTGCACCTGGTTTGCGCCGAAAGAATCCCTGTCCCGTCCGCTTTAAGTCCATAATCATAAGCTCCCTGTGTTTCGCCAACCAACAATAAATTTTCGCCGTTATATATGTAAAAGTCCGAAGTAAGATCACTGCTTGGGCCTAAATCGCTTACCACAATTTCCATAAATTTATCTGTTTTGTCAATATCAATTATTGAAAAGTATTCCATAGGTGCGATATAATCCTTCCGGACTTTCTTATCATTTACTTTCAATGTATATTTGCCATTGCCATAGGAATAACTGATGATTTCATCTTTTTTATCCCCATTGATATCCATGGATATCTCTTTGTCTTTTGGATATGTGTCAAAACCGGTGCGCCGGTCAAGCCCTGTAAACTGCACTTTCTCCATATGCAGAATGAAATTGACATTGAATCTTTCATAATAGTCAAGATCATTGTAAACAATTGTCTTTAAAGGCAAGTACCAGCTTTTGGTGTTAAAATACTTTATATATTCACTTTTATTGAATATATGTCCCTTTCGTGCATATATTTCATTCCTTGCAAGAGCCAGTTTTTCTTTATTCAATTCCATTATTTCACCAGCATCAACTTTTCTTTTGTCTGAATCTTTCAGTACATATTCTTCCATCTGAGAAATTTCCTCTGCAAACCCTTTAGCCTTATAACTATCCTTATTTTTATTCGCTTCAGCCATCTTTTTTGTTTCTTTTTCTAAAATATCATTATCTTTTTTTTCAATATTAGCATAATTATTCCCAATATTTTCATGTCCGGTAGAATTTTTTGCTTCATTAACTTCAGTCTGCCGGTCTATGACTGGCCCGCTTTCATTTTTAGCTTTCAAATTATCATTCAAAGGATTTGTCATAAGAAAAAAGACTGCGACAGCAACAATCAGAAAACCCGCAATTGTAACATAGGATTTGTTATTTTTAAAATCCGCTATTTCCTTAATCCTGTTTTTTATACCCCTGTTACCGGACAGATACCATCCATCCGTCGTTTTGACACGTACATTGAACCTTCTTATTATCTCCAGCAGCAAACGGGCATATTCAACCTTTTTGTTCTCACCAATATGCTTTAATACCCTTTCATCACATGCTTTTTCCGCTTCTTCCGAAATCCTTGCTTCCACCATCCATACCAGTGGGTTAAACCAGTGAATCGTTCTTGCAATTCTCCATAAAAGCTTGATAACATTATCCCTGTACCGGGCATGATTGAGTTCATGTATGAAAACCTGCCTCAGTTCTTCATGTCTCATATTTATAAGCTTATAAGGTATTATGATTTTCCTTTTGAATATGCCTGTCATGCATGGAGATATGTCCATTCTGGTATAATAAAGGTTAATATTCTTACCCCATCCCGTTTCATCGCAGGTGTTTTCGAAAGCCTGGTAAACACTATATTTTTTTTCAACAGGAAAAGCTTTTATTCTTTTTTTAAATACAACAATACCCCCTACTAACATAAAAAGGGAAATGATTATGCCAAAAATCCATATGTAAAAAAATAATATCAACCCGTTAATATTTTCATAGGCATTCAAGTAAATGCTTTTAATCAGACTTTTTTTTGAGTATTCATCCGCCGATAATTCTGTGCCGGGATCATGTTGTATTGATTGCATATTTTTATGTAAGGACTCTGGATAAAATTCATTTACTGTTTTACCCGCTTTATTACTTCCTGCATTTATATAATCACTGCTGTCAAGCTCCAAAGCAATTTCTTCAGTGTCTTGAAACAAAACAGTACGTATATCGGCAGGGATAATATTGAAAATGCTGACTTTACAGCAGAGTGTGACAGGTATGATAAGCCTTACCAAAACCAGGACCCATATATAATAATGCCATGAAGGAGAAAGCCTGCCTTTTAAAATCCATTTGGCAGCTTTTATGAAAAGTATGATAAGTGATGCAGAAACTGACATAACAAGTACCTGCTTAAAAAAATACAAAAGCTCATTCAAGTTTTGCTCCTCCCTGTTTATCAAGGAACTGTCTAAGTTCCTGTAATTCATCCTCACTAATCATATCATTTTCAACCAGATTTGAAACCATTGCTTTTATTGAGCCCTGGAACATTTTGTCAAGAAGGCTCCTGCTTTTTTCAATAACATATTCATTTCTTTTGACTATGGTAAAGTACATATAGTTCCTTCCTTCTGCCTTATAGCTTACAGCTTTTTTGTCAACCAGCCTGGCAAGAAGGGTTTTGACAGTCTGGATATTCCAGTTTTCCTTTTTTAGTCCCTGATGTATCTGCTTTGAACCGGTCGGTTCATTCCTCCACAGGTATTCAAGTATCTTGTATTCGGCCTCAGCAATTCTGGGTATGTTTTTCTTTTGGTATTTATCCATTGTATCCCTCCTGCTTATCATTTATTTTTGTTTTTTTCCTTACACTTACCAGCAGTATTGCCAATAAAGTAAAAACCAGCAGCAATAGAACAATAAAATACCATATGAAAAAAGTGTCCGCTTTTTCATTTTCAATGCCTGCTTTAACTTTTTCAAGGGCATCATTTTGTACTGCATCTGTTGTGCTTACTGCTGAAATATCAGAGCTGACATCTTTTATACAGTATTTCAATTTGATAAACATATGTACCTGATTCACCATTTTTTTAATATCATGGTTTTGCCTGATTCTAACCTCTCCCCAGTCAAAACCTTCTTTAAGCAAATCCAATTCCTGCTGGCTTGCATCATCAACTTCCTTGTTATGAAGCGCTGAATTATAATATCTTTGTGAAAGCATCTGGGTCAATAATTGAGGCTGGTCTGAAAGCACTTCATAATCCCCAGGCCTGTAAAAACTGATTATAAAACCTCCATCCGGCACTATCGCGGGATATTCTGCAATAATGCCTGCCAGTAATTTACTTATTTCATCTTTTGCCTGCAAAACTTCCGGTTCAAAATCCATGTCATACCAGTTGAAGGTTACATTATCACGTCTTTGGCTTTTCCAATAATGAAAGTCCTTTCCATCAAAGAATGCCGCAGAGAATCTTTCCAGGGCTTCATTATTATTTAAACTCCAAATTAAATTATCCATAGAGTCACAAACTTCAAAAGAATAGATGAAATCACTGTATTCTTCAGGCAAAGAGCCTTCTGCATAGAAGTCAAACTGCTCTTTTCCCCTGATGTTTACCATATCCGTGTCGTTATAATTGCTTTTTGCCATTTCAGGAAATGAATATGAAATATGTGTGAGATCCCTGGATTTATCCTCTACCTTAATGTCAATCCTGTATTCCGACTCATTCAACTTGAAAAGGCTCTCTTCCATAATTTGAGGCTTGATGTTTTTGGGAGGCATTATTCCTGCCTGGTTAATTCTTTCCGGGTAGATGCACATTGCCCATTCATAAATTTCCGCACTGTTGTACAGCTTGGTCTCAAGCTTCAAAGCCTTAATAAACCCCTCAGCATTTCCCTGCCAGTGCATCAGATTGAGCTTCTGGTAAAACAGCTTATCATTGTATATGCCCTTGTCAATCAATTGTAAGTACAAATCATTCCATTCATCATATCTCTCCTGAACAAAAAGACTTTCCGCCTTATCAAGGATTTCCTTGTTTTCTTCATTATTCCGGTTAATATATCTTGAATCAATGCCCGGCTCTAAAATCAGGCTGATATTATCCTCCGGTATGAAATCCTTTGCTTCCCATACTACCTTGTTGCCTTCAATAATGTAACCATCCGGAGAAGTATATTCATCATTTATTTTTGAAGGGCTTATATCCAGCAACTCAAATGTAATTTTAGCATGCCTGATGCTTTCCTTCCATGGAAGCCCTGTGGTTACTATATAGCCTGCCCGTCTTTCCCAGGGTGCTGAATAGATTGTGCTTTTATATGTATTCATAACTTTTACGGTCTCACCAGGTTCAAAGTGAACATTCCATGTATACCATTCAACAATCCTGTTATAGTAATTGTTCTTGTCGTCAGGGTTTTGTTTTTCAGTATTATATTGAACATTTTTTCCTTTAACGAAAACTTTGAAATCTTCAAGTATTGTAGTAGGATCAATATCAATACCATGGCCTTTCATAGATGCAGGAAAACCCATCAATACATCCTGTGCCGAATCTGACTGGTTTGTAAAGGTAAACTCACATTTTGCTATTTGCCGGTTTCCCATTAACATTATATGGATGTTTTCATCAGCCATTGATATTTCAGTATTATCCATGGGCTGCACACTGCCTGCTTTTCTGAACAGGTTGCTTGAATTTGAGTATGAGTAATCGGGTAAAACCAAAAACAGTATAATTGTAAAAACAAAAACTGCAAATTTTCTATGCAAGTGATCCCTCCTAGACAAAAATATTCAATCTACTATTGTAGACCTTATTAGTCTACAATAGTAGATTGAAATTGTCAAGAGGCTCCAGCCGAAGCATCAGCTGTATGTCCTTGGAAGTTACGGAATCAGGCAGATAACCTGGTACGCCTTTCCAAAAGAGTCTGCATTTGCAAACCCATCTTCCCAATAGCCTATTTAATTGCTGCTTTTTTTAAAAATCACCTGGAGCTTTTAATCTTTGTTATTTTTTTTCTTTTTCCTGAACAGTGATAAGCCTCCAAAACCGCTTATTACTGCTATGTAAAACCCAAAGTCATACCACCAACCTTTATTGGCTACCTCATAGATGCGGACATCCCTGTTGAAAAAGCCTATAATCAATGAAACCGGAGCAATCCATCCATGCCATATACCCCATAAAAAACCTGCAGGGTTTGTACTTGTATGCTTGCCGTCACCAGGTATGCATCCTGATAAAATGAATACCAGCAAGATAGCCAATAAAATAATGATTAGTAATTTAGTCCGCATATTATCCTCCCTGTTCAATGTAAATTCCCGCATAAAAATTATATCATGAAGCATTTTCATTTGCCATCATCGGCTAATAATTTTATTCATAATTGTCCCTCATAAAGCCCTCTTCCATCTTTATACTCATTATGCCTGTTTTCATTACCGCTTTTCTTATAAACTTGTTATACATTCCAGGTGATTTTAAGTTTTTGCAAAGTATATTATTTTTTAGTACTGCCGTACTGCTGTTATAGGAATCAATAACTTTTTTTGTTTTGTCATTAAATGCTTTGGCAAGAAAAAGAGCACTTTTAAAGCAATAACTCAAGCCTTCGGCAGAACTTGGACTTATAAAGCCTGCTGCTTCTCCGACAAGTATCACCCTTTCGCTGCCCGTATGAATATGCCTGGCTGACTTTGGCCTTAAAACGTATGCACCATTTGTATAAGTAGGTTTGTTAAAGTTAAATCCGTAATTTTTCATTTTTGTTTTCAAGCTTTCAAAACGCTCCCATATATTAGAATTAAAGTTTATGGCACTTCCCAGTACCAATTCATCGTCCTTTGGAATCGTCCATGAATAAAAGTCGGTAATGCTCTTATCAAATATTGCTCCATAATAGTTCCCGGAGTTTTTGTTTTTAAACCACTGCTGGATTGAAACATATTTCGGGGGGATTTTATATGCGGGAAAAGAGCTCCTTCTTACTTTTGAAAATGCACCATCGGCTCCGATTATATATTTGCCTTTAACCTTATAAAGTTTGCCGCCGCAGGTATATCTGACTTCAACATGGTCTTTTAATATCTTATGGTTTCTATAAACACATCCAATCTTTTTTTCAACAGCAGACGGTAATTGATTTAAGAGCCACAGGTCAAATTTTTCCCGGTCTATATTTATATAATGCCTTTGATAAAATCTCTCCAAGTTATTATCAAAATCTATTGTCCTTACGGAAAAAAGCTGTGGACTCAATATCACGGAACCGGGTAATCCCATGTTAAATACGGCCAGCATTTTTTGGGCATCCGGTGCAATCAATCCCCCGCAGCATTTGCGCTCTGCTCCGGCACTTTCGTCAAACCTTCTTTTTTCAATAAGCAATACTTTGAATTTATTGCCAATAAGTCTGGCAAAGGTAGCGCCTGCAGGCCCTCCACCTACAATAACCAAGTCATACATGTTCTTGTAACTCCCGTCGAATTCAAATTATTCACCCTATTATAATAGTTTATACTATTGCATTGCTAAATACAAAATGATATTACCTGTACTGAAGCAAGAAACCTGTAAACTAAAAGTTTACGGACCACTAATAGAGCTTGACCAGCTCTGTACCAGGGTAGAAATGATCAATTATATGGGCATAATCATAGCCTTTATTCGCCATTCCGTATGCGCCGTACTGGCTCATGCCTACACCATGGCCGTAGCCGCCTCCTGTTATGGTTAAACTGGAAATACTATTTTTATTAATCCTTTCAATATCAATAAAGGCAAATGCGCTGGGAAGAAGAGGAAAATTCTTCCTTGACGAGCCATCATTCAAATTGAGAAGTCCGGGCTTGAAAAACCGCCTGATGTTAAGCTCTCCAATCAATTTGTATTTGGATTGGGAAGTAATTATCTCCAGCTCTATCATGTTTCCGCCTGAACCTCTTTTGAGTACTTTCAGGTCCAAAATGCTTCCAATATCGGGTAGATTTTTTTCACGCACATATTTGCTGCCGTTATTTACCAATACTGCATTTGGATTGGAGTTAAATATTGCAGTAAGGGTTTTTTTCGCCAGTTCATTAAGCTGCGGGCCTGTAAATACGGTATTCCATCTGAAATAGGGAGAATGTTTGTCAAAACCGTCCAGGGCTTTGTTTTCTATAAAAGTTTTGAGATTTTTTTCTTTTGATAAATCCAGTGTTTCGCCATTATATTGAGGCAGCGATACAAGATAAGGTATCTGGGGCCCGGGAAAGCTTGCATTTGGACTTTTCCAGACATCGGCATAATTTGCCGTATAGCCGCAGGATGTGGAAAAAAACCTGGTATCGGCTATAATACCGCCATAAAGCGGAACGATTCCTTTGGTTTCATTAACTGCCTTATTTGAAAGCTCCTGGTGAAGCACATTATTATAAACCTGGCTTGAAGTGCTGTCGTCCATATTGGCGCCATATTTTACCATTGATGATGAGTATATGCTTCTTATTGCATATGAACGTGCAGCCACTGCCTGCGCCTTGAGAGGTTCAATGCCAAATTTGACAGGCATTTCACTTGGAACAACCGAGTATAGGTACTCTTCCATATCAATCTCGTTAACAAGCAGCATACCGTTTTCCCACGGGGTTATTTCCATGCTGCCTCCATAGGAGGTACTGTTTTTATTAGCAGTATGTGAACGTTTAATAGAATAAACAGATATTGGGGTTTTTTCGGTAGATATATGCCATCTGTTTTCAGAGGAATTGATTCTGCTGCCATTGTGATAAAGTCCAACCTCTCCCGATTCATTTTTAAAAACAACACTTGTATTGGTGAATTTATACTTCAGCTTAGGAGCAGCCTTTGTTTCAACATAATAGGTTCCCTCGCTTCCAAGCTCTATGCCGGAATGTAATAAACCATTGAAATTACTTTTATTAAGTGCTACGCGTACAGTTGAAATTGGTATTTCATTTTTTTTTATAAACATGGCAACCGGTTTATTATCCGCCATAAAGATTTGGGCGTTACCCGTACCCGAAGGTACTGAAGAAGGGCTTATATAATGAGGCATATCGTCCTCAAGCCTGTATACATCCAAATTTTCCGTTGTAAGCTTTCCCATATTTATACCTTCAATGTGTTTATCCGATAATGATAATATCTTATCCATCGTAACCAATTGCATCGGTATTATCTTAACCGGTGTTTTCCCCATAAAAGTAAAAGTTAAAGGCACATTAAAATCCGGTGAAAATCCTGGATGGGCGGTAATGGTATAATCAACTCCGCCTTTTGTTGTTAAATACTCTACCGATTTTTTTGAAGATCCCGCCTCTTTTTTGATCAACAGACCGTGAACATTTACAATCCTGGGCAAGGAAGATATTTTATACTCCGAATTTATTTTTTTGATTATAAATTCGGCAGGAACCAGACCTTCGGGAATGGTAAAATGCACATTGGCCCTATAGGTGTTTTTCCCCGTACGCCGGGTTTTTACCTGTTCATATCCAAGCTCGTTGGCTTTAAAATATTTAATAAACGATTTATTGGAAATTGAAGAATCAAGCAAGTGTACATAATCTTTATTGGCTGCAAGATTATCCAGCAAGGCTTTCATTGTATCTGCCGCATGCTTATGCGGAAAATAAAATAAGGAAAAATATCCGGCTAATATTGCAGTAATAAATATTACCATTATAATGAAGCTGAAAGTTTTTCTGGTCATAAAAATTGCCCCCACATTTTTTTAATCATATACCTTCTTCTATATTATCATATTGCATAGTATCGTTAAAATATTCTGCATATTTCGCAATAGATTTTTTAACTTAAGGTTTGCTACCTTAATAAGCCTTTAGTTTTGAAAAGATGCTTTCGTATTTATTTAGGGCAGTTTGCTCCTGTTCACCTGTCGGTATGATTTGCCCATACCGGACACCGTCATAAATGGCCGTTAGAGATTGAAACTCATTTTCTATTTCGTTTCTACACTTCAACCTGGCAGATATTTCTCCCGTAGTATCTGATGGCTTTATTTTGATAGATGCTTCTGCCAGTTTTTCCAGCGCCATTGCATAGATAAACCTTATACGCTTAACAGGGTCTTTTATTTTCCTCAGCTGTTTTTTATAGCGTTTATGTGAAGGTATATTTTTCACGACGGCAGGCTTTTGCAATTTGACAATTTCTATTTCATCCATATATTCACCTGTATCCTGGAAATCCGTCTGCCTTTCTGCTCTAAACAGCTTGTAAAACAAATTTGATATTTTTATTCCCAATGACTTAAAAAAGCGGGCTATTGATTTTAATAGTTTGGGTAAGAGCTTGTATGCCAGATATATAAAAAGTATTCCAAATACTATAGTAAGAATAATATCAACAGTGGAATTTGATTCACCTGGCGGCATCATTTCCCCTATATTATCCGTACCGCTTTCTTCACCGGTCTGGGATGATTGGGGAAAAAGCAAACCTATAATATAAAATACTCCACCTATTGCATAAACAGCCATTTTCATAAACAGTGTAATTATCCGGGCAACTATTTCTCTTAAATTAATTAAAAATGCAATAATCAGGCAGATTATTAAAACAAGCTTTATATTATAGCTGCGCAGCTTTTTTTGTGTACCGTAACTGTCCACGCCTCTTTTTAAAGAGATATTATAATCAAGGGTCTTTTGGTTTAGGATAGAAAAACATATAATTGAAAAAATGGAAGCTAAAACTATCCCAGTGGTTGTAAGCTGATTAAATGCTTCAATAAACGGTATGACAGTTAGGAATACAGCATATACGCCGGTACCAAAATATATCTTGCTTCTGGCCAGTACGTTATAATGGTCGGTAAAATGTGCACGGATTCCAATAATAAAGGATATTAAAATCAAGACAGCTTCAAACGCACCGTCTAAGATACCCTGGTATTTGCCTAAAAGCAAATAAAGCACCGAAAGCACCGGGCAGGTCAGAAAAACACATGCCTTGCTGCAGCGGACCCTTTTGCCCCCGTACATAAAAACCGCCCATATGTAACCGGCAAGGCCTGATATAAGTACAATGGGAAAAGCTATGTTTATGGGATTTACAATCAATAGCTTTATTGCTGAAAAAATTATATATGTATATGTCAGTACCGCCGTAAAAGATAATGTTTTTATAAGCATCAACCTATGAGATTCTTTCATCTTTTTCGCTCCTCTGCATTATAAAAACTTCAACATTACCAGGCAAACAGGAAATATCGGCTACAGGGTCCAGTATAAAAAGCTTTATTTTATTGTTGTTTGCAGACAATAGGGATATTTGCTTTGCCATTTGCTCTGTAACATATGCTGATATAATACAAATATCCGAGTTTTCAAGCTTATAAATAGTTTGTTCCAGATAAATGGAGTAGTCCCTTTCATTAGCCAGCTCCAGCTTGGCCAATATGGTCAGCAGCTCCCTTAAATGCTCAATGCCAGATCCCTGCTTTGTTAGGATCATTTCTCCCGGGTTATCAAAGGTGTACCCATTTGTGCCGAACCTCATTGGGACTCCTTTTTCTGCATAATGATCAAGTATGGAAGCAGCAACTTTTATTCCAAACTCTGTTATTTCCCTGTCTATAACTTTTTCATATTCCTGTTCCATGGACTTTATATTCAAAAGCACCGCCAGGCTTACCTCAGTTGTATAATCATTGTTTCTGACCATCAGGCTCCCTTGCTTTGCCGACGATATCCAATGTATCCTCCTCATGCTGTCCGAAGGCTGGTATTCACGAGTACCCTGAACTATAAAAGGGTCATCTAAAATCCATCTTCTTATTATGGTGTTACCTGTTAAATCCCTTGGGGGCGCAAAAAGTTTTTCAAGATTTAGAATTTGAGGATAAACCATTATTTGGGAATCGGATGATACGGGAATGGATGTTGACCGGCCACCGAACAGGTCCCCGGAAACAAGTGTAATATTCTGGATGTTGAAAACCCCGCGCTTTAAACATTTCACATTCCAACGTCTTGTTGTCCTCTGGTAGGCCTTCAGAAAAAAACTGCTGGAAACCCTCCTGTTTTCCTGGGCTATAACTGAGCTTGTAGACGCAAATTGAAGCCATTTAAAAGTATGTATATCTACTTTGAGCCAGGGAACGGGAATAATTTTATTATTATGCACTGTCTCAATAATATTGAATGTGTCCCCTTCATGGGCTTCCTTCCTGCTGAAAATACACCTGTAGTCAAGCTTATAAAAGGCCAGTCTTACAAATATGCCCGATTGAAGCCATACTATTATGACAATTATAATTAAAAGCGCAATTATTTTCATGCGTACTCCTTTATATTTTCAACAGGTGCTGTAACTTTATCCAATACTGATGAAATTAAAGCTTCCGATGAATCCATACCTGCCGAAATTGAATAGCCTTTAAGTATTATTCTGTGGGCAAGTACGGGAACGGCAGCCTCCTTTACTTCATCCGGTGAAACATATTCCTTGTCTTTAAGCATTGCAAGAGCTTGCGATGCAATCATCAGAGCGAGGCTTCCCCGCGGGCTTATACCAAGTATTATTTTATCGTTGTTTCTTGTTTCTTCTACAATATTAATAATATATTCCTTTACAGCTTCGGATACCCTGACGGTTTTTACGGCTTCCTGGGCCTGCCTGATTTCATTTTTATCAGTTACAGCCTGTATTTGGGGAAAAGGATTGTCCTGCTGGAATCTGTCAAGTATGTTTATGCCTTCCGATGCTGATGGATATCCCATTTTGAGCCTCATTAAAAACCTGTCCATTTGGGCTTCCGGCAGTGGAAAAGTCCCTTGTGTCTCTACCGGATTCTGCGTAGCAATTACAAAAAAAGGTTTTTCCAGTATCCTGCTCTCCCCGTCAACCGTAACCTGTCTCTCCTCCATACATTCCATCAGGCTGGATTGAGTCCTTGGCGTTGCCCTGTTTATTTCGTCCGCAAGGAGGATGTTGCTGAAAACAGGACCTGGCCTATAGACAAATTCACATGTTTTCTGGTTGAAAAAGTTTACTCCCGTAAGGTCCGAGGGCAGCAGGTCCGGAGTAAACTGGATCCTTTTAAATTTACAGTCAACGGAACGTGAAAGACATTTTGCCAGCATCGTTTTTCCAACTCCCGGGACATCTTCCAAGAGTACGTGACCCGAGCATAAAAATGAAGCAAGAACAAAATTGATTGTTTTTTCATTGCCGACAATTACCTTACAAATGTTTTCACTTATTTTTTTACATGTTTCCCTAGCTTTATTAAGATTCATAATAAACCTCACTAAGTTATTTGTATTTTTTTGTTTAATTATATCATATTTAAAATGTGTAAATAAACATAATAGTACCAAAAATATAAAAATATTTCATGAAGTGCTGCTTGTTTTGAGCTAAAATGATAGGCATAAAAGGATATTTTTATAATGAGATAGGAGCGGAGTTTTTATGAAAAAACCCAGGTTAATAGTTGTAGGAGGATTTTTAGGAGCCGGAAAGACAACCTGTATATTGAAGCTGTCAAAAAGGTTAATAAACGAGGGCAAAAAAATAGGTATTGTTACCAATGACCAGGGCAGCAGCCTGGTGGATACAAATTTTCTTGCAAGTGAGGGACTTGATGTTCTTGAAGTAACAGGAGGGTGCTTTTGCTGCAATTTTGACGAGTTTGCCATGAAAGTTGAAAGGCTTGCTGAGGACGGTTTACCTGACGTAATTTTGGCAGAACCCGTAGGAAGCTGCACTGATCTTGTGGCAACCATATTCAAGCCTCTCCAGTTTGATAATGCGAGGAAATTTGACTTAAGTCCGCTGTCGGTGGTAGTAGACCCAAAAAGGGTTAAAAAGCTTATGATGGATAAAGGCCGGTCCCTTTTTCCCGATGAAATAAACTACCTTTTTCAAAAGCAGCTTGAAGAGGCGGATTTGATAGTGCTCAATAAAATAGATATGTTAAATCCGGACCATAAGGAAAGCCTCATGGATTTTTTGAAGGATAAATGTCCCGGTGCGGATGTGATTTCAGTATCTGCCAGAGAAGATACAGGGTTTGAGAGCTGGCTGCCTTTTATTATGGTTAACGAAGCTCCCGTAAAAAATTCCATGGAAATAAATTATGAGACATACGGAGCTGCAGAAGCTTTTTTGGGATGGCTCAACAGCTCCGCAAGGCTTGATGCAAAAAGCAGTTTTGACATGAACAAGCTGGTAGAAGAGCTTATGAACAATATAAAAGGCAATCTTATGAAAAAGCAAATGGAAATAGCCCATTTAAAGGTTTATGGCATTGGCAGCAATGATTTTATCAAAGCCGGCCTTACAAGTCTTGACGATGAAGTTGAGTATACAAGGAAAATGAGTGTTGAAACAAAAAGTGCCAATATTATTGTGAATGCCAGGGTGAATTCGGAGCCTGAATTACTTGCCCCAATTATAGAAAACGGGATGAACAAAATTTTTGAAAAATACCTCATTAAAGTAAAAGATATCAGTACGGAGTGCTTTAAGCCCTCAATGCCAAAGCCAAAGTACAGAATGGATTGACACGGGTTTTAAACTGCCGCAGTGTGTTTTTTAAAATAGGAAGCTTTAAAAAAACTTATATTTGACACTTTAAGTATCACATATTAAAATGTAATTGAAAATTAATAAGTATACGTTTTTTTGAAGGAGGGCTGGTATTGATTAGAAAAGCAGAAGATATGGCAAGTGAAATCCGCGAAGGGATGCGGGGAGGAAAAGGTAAAATTCAAATAGACCATATTTTTAAGAATGATGAGTTTAAAGGAAAGGCAAGGCTTTGTGCACGGATAACATTGGAGCCTGGGGCTTCAATAGGCTTTCACGAGCACAAAGACGAAGATGAAATATATCACTTCATCAGCGGGAAGGGAATAGTTAATGACGACGGAAAAGAACATGAACTTACCGCAGGGGATTCCGTTCTTACCTGCGGGGGAAATTCGCATTCTGTTGAGAATACAGGCAATGGGCCACTTGTGTTTTTGGCAGTAATACTGCTTCACTGATATGAATAAAAAAGATTTAAAGGAAGAAGACCTTTATATTCCTGTGCAAACATACTTTGAAATGCAGGGATTTGAAGTTAAAGGTGAGGTGAACCACTGTGATATAACTGCAGTGAAGGATGAGATTGTTATCATAGTGGAAATGAAAAAATCCCTTAACTTAGATGTCATAATCCAGGCAGTTCAGCGGCAAAGGCTGACAGATAATGTTTATATTGCTGTTCCTAAAAAATATAAAGCAATGAAAACAAGAAGGTGGAAGCATATATGCCATTTGTTAAGGAGGCTCGAAATAGGTCTTCTTCTGGTTTCAATCAAGGATAATTCATTCAGGGTTGAAATGGATATTAAGCCTGAACCGTTTAATCGCACCATAAGCAAAAATAATAAAAACAAGCACAGGGTTATGCTTATTAAAGAATTTTCAAACAGGCACGGGAATTATAATAAAGGCGGCATAACAGGCAAAAAAATTGTTACGGCATACAGGGAAAAGGTGATCCATATTGCCGCCCTTTTAAAAAAACATGGCAGTTTGACTGCAAAACAGTTAAAAGAATTAGGTACGGATGACAAGAAAACATCTTCAATACTCCAAAAAAATTTTTACGGCTGGTTTGAAAGGGTATCCAGGGGAGTTTATGGGCTTAGTAAGATTGCAGCAAAAGATATGGAAAAGTATAAGGAACTGGTAAGCTTCTACGAAAATCCGGAAGACAGCTAACCGTACCCCTTGACACCTTAAAATTCATACTTTTTATACTTACATATAAAAAAGAACAGCAGTAAAAACAAATAAAACAAAACCAAAATCAACGAATAAATACTATGGTTATAATCATCATAAGGTACAATCAAAATACTCCCATTGGCTAGATTGCTAAATATTGGAGATAATATCCCTCTAATATTAAAAAGAGGAAGATATTTTTTTATACCGTGAATAGCATCCATTTGATAAGCTATTGGTTCCATCAGGCTATATATAATACTAAAGGTAACCCCAAACGCCATACTTTTTGTGATAAAAGAAATTGCCATGGACCAGATTCCCCAAAAGAAGCATACAAAGGTAACAGCTAAAAGCTGGAGTAGTGTTTTCAAAACAACACCATGTAACAAGTCACCTTTACCCAGTACAAATGTTAATAACAATGAAGCCGAATATATTAATAGTGATAGCATACAACAAATTACGAGAAGTGCGATTACCTTGGATATAATCAAGTTTTTTCTTCCTGAATTGACAATACTTACACTCCATGTATTCCAAGAAGTCTCTCCATTTACAACAATTCCACCTGCAATCACAGGAACTGCCGCACCTAAAACAGCAAGCATCAGAAGCATAAGCGATATGTAATATGCCCTAAAATTGATTGTGGTTAAATCATATGCAGCTTGTATAAACATATAGCTTTTTATTGCTGACAATATCAGAAAAACATATAATAAGGGCTTATATTTTATGATTTTTTTAATCTCACTGCTAACACCAAGATACATTTAAATAACCTCCCAGTAAAAATCTCCGTTTCCCTTTCCCTTATGAAAATAAAATATTAATATCCTTTTAATATATTTCAATCTATATTTATTTCCTTTTAATTGGGATATTCTCGTTTCAAAGATAAACTTACAATAATTACCATAAAAATCACTATAATAGAAAAAAGAATTATAAATCCCATTACCGGAGATATGCTTTTAGATGGAAACATAGTAATTTGAGGATCATATTCCATATTTTTAAAAGCATTGGCAGCAATTAAAGTTACATATGGTGATACTGATAAATATTTTATCCCTTGAATAAATCCATTAAAATAAGAGGGAAGAAAGTATACTAAAATACCCATTATAATACCAATTTTTTGACTCCTGAACAAAAAAGCCAAGCTAAAACCTATAATAGTATATAATATCATGGTAAAAAATGCTGTTGCAAATTGAAATATATATCCAGGCATATTTAAAACTTGTGTTTCTTTTATGCTAAAAAGTAATGGTAAAATAAAACCTATCAATACTGATGTTATAACAGCAATAAATGAGAAAAAAATATTAGCTATAAATTTGTATAATACAGTCTTAAATCTCCCATTTTGTCCAATAGTCACACACATAGTATCAAACTTAAATTCAGAACCCCCTATAAACGCTCCTGTTGAGACTCCCCATAATACTCCAAATAAAGTTAAAAAAAGCATATTAAAAGATATCATTGTTCCAAAAGATGATATTTCTGGGTAATAATAACCAGAATATGGATTAAGAGCTCTTTGAAAAAATAACAAAAATAATATAAGTATATAAATTAACGAAAGAATGTAAAACCATATTGCTCTTTTAAACTTTAACAATTCTGCATAAATAGTGTGAAAAATTGTTCTCACCCCTTGATTACGTCCATGTATATATCTGACAGAGATTCTTCTATTAATTTGAAATTCTCAGGAAAAATATTTCTTTCAGTTAAATATTTTATAATTCTTTGATAACTCTGGTCTGTCTTAACAAAAATCGTATTTTCCCTTATTTCAAACTTCATATCAAAGAACAGCTTTGTACACTTTTCAATGTCCTCAGTTTTTACTTGAATATGAACTTCCTTTGTTTTTTTCGATATTCTATTATCCCATACACCATGCTTTTTAATTACACCTTTATGTAAAATAAGATAATCAGTAATAATATCCTCTAATTCCTTTGTCGAATGACTCGCAATTAGAATTGTCACACTTGATTTTCTCATTGATGATATGATTTCCTTAAACCATTTCATTCCATTTATGTCAAGACCGTTAGTTGGTTCATCCAAGATAAGAAATTCACTCTTTTTTGTAAGCAAAGCCATTGCTAACTGAAGACGCCTTTTCATCCCAAGTGAAAATCTTGATGCAGGTTTTTTTCCCGTATCGCCTAAGCTAACTTTCTCCAGTATATTATTTATTGTTGATTTATCAGCTTTGCACCCAGTCATTCTAATCACAACATCTATGTTGTCATAAGCAGAAAGGTGAGGGAAAATACAAATATTTTCCGGTAAATATCCAATACTCTTGTTCCCTGTAAAAGGAGGTTTTCCAAAAATAGTTATATCTCCTGATGTCTGAAAAACCAGTCCTAGCATTATCTTGATAAGAGTTGATTTTCCCGCTCCATTTTCGCCGAGGATACCATAAGTTTTTCCGCCTTCGATACAACAATTTACTGAATCTAACACCACTTTTTTTTTATATTTCTTGTGTATATCCATAGCTTGTACAATCATGTTCACTATCACCCCATTATGTTTACGCTGGGCAGCACTTAAAGATATCTTTAAGGCTGCTAAATGGATATTCCTATTTTATGGTTAAATATTGGTATTTATTTATAATATAGTATATAATAACATAATCCAATTAACATTTCAATCTTCTTTTGTTTTGAGTTTCCCCATTTTTTAAAATAGGTATATATTTATGAGTACAATGAACCATTTATCAGTCCAATCATTAAGAAAAAGTAAGTGTCTAGAAGCTTGAAAAAGGCTACCCGGCATATTCACCATCCGTAGTTCAGATGCCCCGGCACTTACCTGGTGAACAATCTATTTACTTGTACGCAAGTAGAATATACACCAGGTAAGTGCCGGGCAATTTACGCCTTTTTCAAGAACCTATACACTAACATTTTCTAAA
>JANQLN010000031.1 GCA_028280575.1 Clostridia bacterium | reverse complement strand
AATATGCCGGGTAGCCTTTTTCAAGGTTCTAGACACTTACATTTTCTTAATGATTGGACTGATAAATGTTTCATTATACGCTTAAATTTATACCTATTTCTATATTAGTTTTATACAAACTGCATCCGGAACTTTGATTTCATATCCGGTTGGAATGGGCACACCTGAATCCGGAATTTTGAATTGAACAATATTACCGGTATGCTGATTGGCCGCATATAAATACCTTCCTGCAGGGTCTATTGCAAAATCACGGGGGAAATTCCCTCCTGTGGACGTATGGGCAAGAAGCTCAAGCCTGCCGTTATTTCCATCTATTTTATATGAAGCTATGCTGTCATGTCCCCTGTTTGAAGCATAAAGAAATTTTCCGTCCCTGCTAACATGTATGGCAGCAGCATAGCTCTCGCCGGAATATCCTTGCGGCAGCGCAGATATGAATTGAACCTGCCTGAAAGCCGACCCTGCATACTCAAGTACTACAATATCTGAAGTAAGCTCATTTAAAAGGTAGGCAAACCTTCCTCCGGGATGAAAATCCATATGCCTTGGTCCCGCACCGGGCCTGACCGGAACTGATTTTTCGTCAAGTGACTTCAGTTTTCCGTCAATCCCGTTGAAATCATATACAACAATTCTGTCTATCCCAAGGTCAACCGCACATAAAAATTTTTCATCGGGAGTAAGTCCCACAAAATGGGCATGGGCCTTCTCCTGCCTGTCCAAAACAGGTCCCGACCCTTTGTGATATATGACATTAGATTCTTTAGATATACTGCCGTCGGACTCTATACTGAATATTGATACTGTACCCTCTGCGTAGTTTGCCACAAAAAGCCACATATTACCGGCATCCGCAGCAATATGACATGGCGCCCTTCCGCCTGAGGCCTGCATGTTTATAAACTTAAGCCTTCCTGTTCTTTCGTCAATAGAAAACGATGCAGCCGCCCCGCTTTCCCTGCCGTTGAACTCATTGGTTTCACCCACGGAGTACAGGTGCCTGCGGTCCTTGCTAATTGCAAGATATGAAGGATTTTCGACAGCAGAGACGGTATCTAAAAGCTCCCATTTCCCGGTAAAGGGATCCATATTGAATACATATATTCCTTTACTATCACCTGTTGTATATGTGCCAACATATGCAACATATTTTTCAGCCGTTTCAAGCATTCAAGCTGCTCCTTAAACATTATTTTATTTACTTTAAGCTGAATTATACCATATTAACAACTGAAAAGCTATTATTAATGTTTTATTCTCCTATAGTCAATCCCCCGTCAACCACCAGGGTATGTCCTGTAATATATGATGCCCTGTCAGATGAAAGAAACAAAACGGCATTGGCTACATCCTTTGCCAATCCAACCTTTCCCATGGGCACGCCCTTAACTGCAGCTGCATCTTCCTGCTCCAGGATCCAATCATGGGTAGCAGGTGTGTCAATTATCCCGGGCGCAACCGCATTTATCCTTACATTATCACAGGCATGGTCCAGGGCAAGTGATTTTGTAAGCACTTCTATACACCCTTTAGATGAGGCATATGCACTATAATTTTTTGCTCCTGAAGCCATTGTAGATGATATGTTTATTATAACGCCTTTTTTTCTCTCAATCATTGAAGGCAAAAAACCCTTTATACAATATATATAACCATACACATTCAAATTATATGTATTCTTAAAATCTTCAATTTCATGCTCCAGGATGCTTCCGGCTTTTAAATTCACACCTGCATTGTTAACAAGAATATCTACATAGCCTGCTGCATCCAGTATATGGTTTATAAAGCTCATTGCCTCTTCGCTTTTTGACAGGTCAGCCTTTTTAAATACAACTTCCTCACCCGGGCAGGCCATCATAATATTATAATAGGTTTTCAGTCCAAGGTCTTCGTTCACATCTGCAAAAAAAACCTTTGCTCCTTCCAAAGCAAATGCCTCCGCAACGCCCTTTCCTATCCCGGAGGCCCCGCCGGTTACAACCACAACTCTATTACTGAATTCTCCCAATATAATTCCACTCCTACCGTTTTGAAATTAAAAATAATCCAGTTTTTCTTCGTCTACCTCAATGCCAAGCCCAGGTCCTTCAGGTATAATGTAGCAACCATTTTCAATTTTTATTCTATCTTTAAGCACATCATCTCCATGTGCCTGATAAGTGCTGTCCATAGAATAAGTGAAAGACTGCATTGTGCATGTGGCATGCAGGATGGCAGCAAGCTTGACGCCCATATCCCATCCACAGTGATGTACAAGAGGAATGCCTGCTTCCTGTGCTATATTTTCTATTCTCATCAGCTCACAAATTCCCCCTAAAGGCTCAAAATCAACTATAGCAATATCAATGCAGCCCATTTTTACAGCCTGCAGAAAATTATTGGGAATACAGCAGTCTTCATTGATTCCTATTGGAGTAGAAGTCCTTTCCCTCAAAAGCTTCATATCATCATACATATTTATCCCGATAGGCTGCTCAATATACTGGAGGTCACAATCCTCAACTGCTTTAAGGTATCTCAGGGCTTTTGGAGTATCATATCCCTGGTTCATATCAACCCTGAATTCAAATTCTGTGCCCCCCGCTTCTCTGATAACCTCTGCTCTTTTAATGTCAAAAGCTAAATTTATTCCGCCTTTTGTTTTAAGTGTGTTAAATCCTTCTTCCTTTATCTGGACCACCTTTTCGCGGGTTTCATCCAACCCCAGGATTCCCAGTGCATATCCTATCTCTATCCTGTCTCTTAATTTTCCTCCCAGCAGCTGGTAAACCGGTTTGCCACATGCTTTACCCATTATATCCCAGCACGCGGTCTCAACCCCGGTCAGAAATGATTTAGTATTGATTTGCGGACTGTAGACGGGAGCAAATTCCTCCATTATTTTTTTGATATCAAACGGATTTTTTCCTATTACCTTTGGCTTAATATATTCCTCCAGCAAAACATGTGTTACTTTGGGAGATATTATAGGGTTCATCTCTCCCCATCCGGTTATGCCTTCATCTGTAATAACCTTGAAAATCAAACTCTGCGCCTTTGTAGTACCTACTTTATCCTGGCTTCCCCTATAAGGACTTATGCCACCCTTTGTTAAGGGTACCACAGGCACTTGGGCTATTCCTATTTTAATATCCCTTATCTTCATTTAAATCCCTCAGCTTTCGTAAATTATTGTCATATAAAGCAATTTGCGCTATATATTTGTTTCGATTTCCCTGTTTTCGTTAATAGACTTTAAAATGGCGTCTATGACCTTTACCTGTTTGAGGCCGCCTTGCGCATTCGTAATATTGTAACTTGAATACTGTGTGTCCCATATTGCGTCAACATATTTCAACAGACCGTCATTCCATTCAAACTCACTATTTTCATCGGCGTCAATCTCCATGGCATATTTTGACAATTCACCTGAAGATATTTCAACTGTGCTTTTAATCCCTTTTTCCATAAGCTTCCTGCTTATTTCCGACAGTTGTTTTTCACCGCACCTTAAATCAAACCTCAGCCCCGGACTGCTTTTATATCCGGGTGTTTTATTATATACAAAACCGCCGGATGTGCCTGTCATCTGGACATAAAATTCAACCAGTTGTTTCATCGATTTTGTCCATTCCGATTTAAGCCTTAATACAAGCCCGTTGGAAAAGGTGACATATGAATCCACAAAATCAACAATGCTGCCTACTATGCTCTTTCTTCCAACGGCGTATACCTTTATGATTTCATAGGGTTCAAAATAAAACCTTAATAAATCAACAGCATGGCTTAACAGGAAATAAACCGGAGAAGACTTTTTGGCAAAGGTCTTATTTGCCTCTCCCCAAAGCTTGTTGGGAACATAAATATTATTATCAAGCCTCATCTCACCATACAGAGGATTTCCCATGTATCCTTCTCTTACAATTAATCGCACCGCATTGTCAAGCTGATAAAAGCGGTTCGGAAACAGCACAAATATATCATTTTTCCCTTTTTCAGCAGCTTCCAACATTTGTTCCGCATCTTCAACCGTAGTTGCAAGGGGTTTTTCACAAATAATTTTTTTTACACCCGCCTTACATGCATTAATAACCGGGTCCTTGTGGTAAGGGTCCTGTGTGGCCACAACGGCCATATCAATTTTTTCCTTCTTAAACATTTCAGCCGCATCGGTATAATAATTAACCTTATATTTTTCACCTGTGAATTTAGCTTTCTTTGCATCTATATCACAGACAGCTGTGAGCCGGGTCTTTAAATTCCCATATAATTTTTCGGTGTGAACACTTCCGAGCAGCCCAAGACCAATTACGCAGCATTTAATACTTTTCTCCACTACATTCACTCCTCGTTTTTATCAAATTTTTCGCTGTCATCCTTTTACCGAACCATCCGCCACTCCTTTTACAAAATACTTGTTGCAAAGGAAAAAAACCATTAATACAGGGAATGAGATAACCACAGAAGCACTCATCATGCTGCCCCAGTCCACTTTAAACTGCTGCCTGAATTCCAATAATGCAATGGGAAGTGTTTTCACATCAGATGAATGTGTAAAATTCAATGCATAAAGAAACTGCTGCCATGTGTTCAGGAAAGCATAGATGCTAACAGCTATAACTCCGGGTATTGCCACAGGCATTACAATTATAAAAAGTGCCTTCAAACCTGTACAGCCGTCAATTTTAGCGGATTCCTCCAGCTCAACCGGAACATTTTTAAAATATGATTTTAACATAAATACACCCATTGGAATAACAATTGAAAGATTGGCAATTATGAGGGATGCATATGTATCCAGCAATCCCAGTGAACTAAAAACCATATAAAGCGGTAAAACAATAACTATGGAAGGCAAAAGCTGGCTGAAAAGAATTCCCACCGACAAAATCCTCAAACTTTTGAACTTAGACCGTGCTAGTCCAAATCCGGCTAGAATTGAGACTATTAATGTCAATATGGTGGTTATTACCGTAACCAACACACTGTTTAAAAAAGCCCTCGGTATGTTAGAATGGAAAATAACCTTAATATAATTAGCAAATGTAGGATTTTCAGTGAGTAAGCGCGGAGGTGACGTAAAAATTTCACCGGCAGGCTTTATTGAGGTCAAAACCATCCAAACACACGGAAAAACAGCAAATAGTATTAATAGTATCAAAAAAGCATAGCTGAATATTTTTTTGTAAATGCTTTCCCTTATCAAATATTTATTGTCCATTTCTTACACCTTTTCCTCTTTAAAAAAGAATTTGAAATAAAATATACTGAATATTGTTGTAATACTGAAAAGAACTACACCTGCAGCAGAAGCCTTTCCAAAATCGTAGTTTCTAAAGGAAGACTTGTATATAAACATGGGCAGTATTTCAGTTCTATGCACCGGACCCCCTTCTGTTAAAACATAAATAAAAGTAAATGCATTAAAAGTCCATATGGTTAAAAGTAATAAAACCGTCAGGCTTGTAGCCGATATGTAAGGTACTGTTACCTTAAAAAATGCACTCACGTCGTTACACCCGTCAACCTTTGCCGCATCCTTCAAATTTCTGGGGACACTTTGCAGAGCAGCCTCCATCATAAGCATAACAAAAGGAAACATCTTCCATACATTTACAATAATAGCTGCAGTCATTGCGGTTGAACCGCTTGTAAGCCATTGTATATCATCATTTACTATCCCTGTAAATTTCAAGAAGCCATTAATAATACCAAAGTCCGAATGATAGCTCCATTTCCATATATTTACACCGATTACACTGGGGAGCACCCATGGCAGCATAATTAAAATTCTTATCAGCATTTTATATTTAATAAACTCCTGGTTTAAGACACCGGCGGCTAAAAAACCCAGCAAAAACTGAAAGGACACACATCCGATTGTCCATAGGAATGTATTCTTTATCGACAAGATAAATACAGGATCGGAAAACAGTTTTTTATACTGTTCAAATTTAATAAATTCCATGCTGCTGCCAAACAAATCATTTTTATAAAAGCTGAGAACAAAAGTATAAATAAGTGGATAAATCATTACAAAAAGTATTATCAGGGCTGCCGGAATAACATACATAACATTTATATTAATTTTCAGCCTTCCTTTTAACACTGTAATTCCTCCCATATGTTATACAATTCCCTGCCGGAAAAATCGGCAGAGAATTGCATGTCTTAAATATTACTGCAAAAGCTCATCAATTTTTTGCACCGCTTCGTCCATAGCCTCTTGTACTGTCTTTTCTCCTATTAATGCATATAATGTGTGGTTATAAACTATCTCTTTAATTTGTGACATTTGTCCTATTTGAGGCAGCGGGTATGCATATTCCAGTGCATCAAGGAAAGGTTTCAATTCAGGATCATTGTATTTTTCATGCTTGGAGGCTGATTTCCGTGAGGGAAAAGTAGCACTGTACCTGGGGGAAATTTCGGTAGATGCAAGAAACTTTATCCACTTCCATGAGGCCTGTTTATCCTCAGATGTATTGGTAATTGCTACATTCCATCCGGCAAGGATAGTTCTTCTTGTTTTCCATTCCGGAACCATTGCCGTTCCCATCAGTATATCCGGATTATCACTGTATATGGGATCTATGTCATAATTACCGCTTAAATACATTGCAACCTTTTCATTGGCAAATAGATTCCTGTTAGCTTTTCCACCGTTTTCCAGTACGCTTTTTGGTACAACCTTATATTTCCTGTAAAGGTCAACATATAGCTGTACTGCTTCTATTGCTTCCGGTTCATTTAACAGGCACTTTTTCCTATCGTCACTTAAAATTTTCCCATTATTAGAATAAACAAGAATGAATAGCCGGGCTGTCAGATTATTTGTTTCATTGCCTACCAGTCCAAAACCATAAATATCATCCTTTGTTGCCGCCTGCGAAAACTCAATAAGCTCTTCCCATGTTTCAGGCGCCCTGTCAGGAAGATTTGCTTCTTCAAATATGGACTTGTTATAAAATAGGCCCATGGTTTCACTCCTATAGGGAAGCGCACATATCTTTCCATTATAGGTAGCAGTCTCCAGCGGCCCCGCATAAAAATCGCTCAAGTCCATATTATCGGCTTTAATAAAATCATCCAGGATTACCAGTTTATTCATAGCCGCAAAAGGAGTAGTCCAGTCAACAGCAATATTAATTACGTCAGGTCCGCTGTTGCTCTTTAAAGCTACAAGGTACTTGTCATGCATGCCATTCCAAGGGAAGTATTGTACATCCAGCTTGATACCTGAATTTTCCTGTTCAAATTCATCAACAAGGTCCGGTGTAATTTTCTCTTTCCAAGAAGAATCCCAACTCTTGATTGTAACCGTTTCGGCTTTAGTATTATTTTCCGCAGTATTTTCTGCATTGCCGTCGTCTTGTGTTTGTTTAGGTGAATCATCAACACCATTCTCTTTGTTTTCTTTCTGTCCGCATGCCGACAGAATTATACAAAATACCAGCATCAAGGTTAATACAGACGATGCCATTTTCATTCTCTTCATTTTGATATCTCCTTTTTTTTTATTTTAACGGCCAGCAAACCGTTAATTACTTAATTTGCATTTTTTATAATTAATTCTTGTTTTTGCTTATGTAATTAATGAGCTGCTTTAAATCTTCCCTGGCATATCCCAGCAGCTTCAAACCATCTTCAGCATTTGCCTTTCCAGGATTTCCGGTAGCACCGGTCGTTGAAAAATCACGTACGTTCAGAGAGACCATTGTCCCATTGAAAAAGCTTCCCCATCTTTTTGATGCCCCCGCCGCAGATTTTTTCAAGTTCTCCTTAATTACCAGTTCAGGAGCAACCGCCATCAGCATTGATGTCTCAACTTCGTCTGCATGCAGAGGAGGTCGTTCTCCATACATTTCAATAATTTTATCTTCAATACCCTCAAACCATGTCCATACTACAATCCTGATATCATAATCCATTTCAAGATATCTGCCCATCTCCTTTAACGGTCCCATATTTCCGCCGTGCCCATTGACTATAATAACTTTTTTGATTCCTTGGAATAAAAGGCTTTTGACTATATCACCAACATACAGCTTCAAAGCTTCAGGACTTACCCACAGGGAGCCCGGAAAATGCCTGTGGTATTCGGAAACCCCTACAGGTACACCAGGAACCACAACTGCATTTTCTTTTTGCGTTGATGCCAGGCTTTGCGCAATAATCAAATCGGTACCCATAGGTGCATGCAGTCCATGCTGTTCAACACTTCCTACCGGCAGCAATGCAACCGTATCTTTATTAATTTTCTCTTTCATTTGCTGCCAGGTTTGATTTTTCATTCAAACTACCTCCTTCACTTCAAATTTCACCGAGCTTTCTCAAATGCTCTCCAAATGCAACGATATTTTCTTTAGGTGCGTTATGATACCACAAATGCAGCATATACCCATCCGCACCACCCCTGTATGCCATCTCAACCGCATTTTTTACATCATCGGCAGACGCAGGAGGATCCCCTCCCAGCCCTGCAACTATTTTATGTCCGCTGCCGGCCTCAAGCTTTGCCTTTTTCACCTCATAAAATATGTTTTCAACATCTATCCCCTCACCGGAAAACTTATCAAAGGTATCAGGCCCCGTGAAGCCCTTTAACCTGTAGTATTGCTCCATAAGCTCTTCTTCATTTATGCCGGGAACAGCCTCCTTGATGCTTTTTAAAGGCTTTACTTCATTCAATCCGATATTTTTGTGATAAAGCATTAATTTTGTAAGATCCGTCATGCCGTGCTGGCTGCCGTACCACTGGCCTATTGCCCATGAAAAGGACGGAGAGACCAAGTCGCTGGACAAAAGTATATTGGGCGCTATATTCTTTACCAATACATTAATCTCCTTTACAAAATCGCTGACGGCATCACATCTAAATCTCAGCCAGGTCATCAGCTCAGGATATTTTAACACAAAACGTATAATGTCAAACAATCCTCTCATTGTATCGGCCTGATTTTTAAATTGCTCATAGGTCAAAGTCGTAGCTTCCCCATAGACAGCCCTGATTTGCTGTTTAATTCTGCTCACATTCAAGCCTGCCCTCTCGGCTTTTTTTACACAATGCTCGCAAAAGCAATTGCCGGCTGCCAGCTGGCGCAACGGGTATAGCTCCGGCAGAACCCAATCAGGTACAACCTGAGGGTCATAAAAATCCATACTTACAACATCAAGCTCTACTTCACTTATACTATTATTGTGGATTAAAATATCTTCAATTCTTCCGCAAAAATATTTTCTCACATCAGGATTGGAAGGGCACATCCAGTGCCCGCTGGTTCTTCCTTCCACATCAACGACTGCCGTTGAAGGATGCTTGTCCACAATAGGGTCGCTTACACCAGGTGTAATGTCAAATCCGATGTTCAGCCCGTATTTTTGTGCCAGTGCCCTAATTTCATCATAATCCGAATTTATAAGAAAGTACTTCGTTCCAAATATATCTCCTTTTTTCTCCTCATAATCAATTTGCAGCCTTGGATCTATACAGGTTTCACTATAATATTCATCATGAACTTCAAACACATGTGCTATACCTGCGTACATAACATGCTTGATTCCTGCTTCTTTGTATCTTGCAAATGCAGTTTCCAAGCCTTCCTCATAGTCCTCGTCAAAAACAGCCCATACGCCTATGTATTTGTCATCCATCACATATCCTCCTTAAATTTTATTATATGGAAATATTTTTTTTAAAAGCTTTTATGTATTATACATAACTTGCCACCATTTCCACTTCCACAGGTGCGTCGCCCGGCAGTGTCGACACACCAACCGCCGCACGGGCATGTTTGCCCATGTCCTGGAAAACTGCCTCCAGCAGTTCGGATGCACCGTTTATCACACAGGGCTGTTCCCCAAAATCTCCTTCACTGTTTACATATCCATTCACCTTTAAAATCCTTACAACCCTATCCAGATCTCCTACGGCATACTTCAACTGTGCAATCAGCCTTAATGCACATATCTTCGCTGCTTCATAAGCCTCCTGTTTTGAAACTTCTTTCCCTACTTTTCCCTTATATAACAGTTTGCCTTTTACAACAGGTGTCTGACCGGAAATGTAAATTATTCCATTTTCTGTCGCCACAGCAGGCACATAGGCACCTACAGGCTTAGGGCATTCGGGAAGCTCAAGGCCCAATTCCTTCATTCTCTCCTCTATATTACTCATGTCTACCTCCTAAGTGTTATAGTCATTTTTTACTATTCAGTTGTTCTATGATTTTGCAAAATTCAGATATCAGTTAAACCATATTAGTATTTATTGCATCCATATTTGTATTATAGCACGGCAAAAACAAAAAAACAATATTATTTTAAAAAAAATATTTTTTTTATTGTAAAACTTTTTTTCTTACTTTTAGCAAACAAATATACAATTGCATCAGAAAATAAATGTAAGACCCGCTCCATCTGTCAAAGTATATAAAAAAGCAGCAATTTGCTTATGCAACAATTGCTGCTTGTAAAATCAGTTTATATTTTATGGTTAAAATTAGAATTATTATGAGGTGAAGGCATTATCCGCATTATTGTTTCTGATCTCATCAAGATAATTATACAAAGTGAACTTGGAAATATCAAAAAAATGGCATACCTTATTGCCTGCTTTTGTAATAAGGAACGCACCCTTTTTATCCAGATATCTAATCGCTTCCATTTTATCCTCTTTAGTCATGGACTCAACAGGTTTCCCCACTATATTAAGGCTTTCTTTCAAAAGGAAATCTACTAGTTCATTTACATCGTGGGCAAAAAATTCCGATTCTTTTTGGGTTCCTACCGTCATTGTATCAACAAATGATTTGACAGATATTAAATCTGAAATATCATAATTTAAACACAGGGCTCCTATAACTTCATTTTTGTCATCCTTTATATATATTGTAGACGATCTTATTGTTTTTCCGTATTTTGTCTGGGTTACGTAGTTGAACCTGTCTCCGTCTTCAACAGTACCCCTCATTACTTCAAGTCCCAGATTACTGCCGCAATCACCGATTTTTCTACCTGTAATATGTCCGTTTTCTATGGCAATAATTGACTTATCGTAACCTTTTGACCAATCGTGAAGTACGGCTTCGCATTTATCTCCAAAATGTGAAGCAATCAGCTTCATTACGTTTTTCAAGAAAACAAGCTCATCACCGATTTTTTTCATAATTTGCCTCCTGCCCGGTTCAATATATTGTGTTAATTTATTTTACATTATGATACAGTTTACATAAATTGATACAATGCAGATTATTTAAGAGCTTTTAAAACAAACAATTGCCAAATAGTATAAGCAAAGAGATCTTAAACTGGCCTATTCTTCCGAAAGTGCTTCTTTTATAACACGAAGCACTTTTTCCTTTTTGAACGGTTTAACGATGAAGCCTTTGGCGCCACTTGCCGCCGCCTCTTTTACAAGGTGCTCCTGTCCCATGGCACTAACCATAATCACCTTGGTTCCTCTGCTGTTACTGTTTATTACCCTGAGTGCCTGTATTCCGTCCAGCTCAGGCATTGTAATATCCATAGTAATAATATCGGGTTCATATATACTATGCTTTTCAACAGCTTCTCTTCCGTTTTTGGCTTCTGCTACAACTTCATATCCACCCTCTTCAAGTACGTCTCTAATACATTTTCTCATAAACATTGCATCATCGGCAACAATAATTCTTTTCAAAGACCGGCCCTCCCCAAAGTGTTCATCTAAAACATGTGACAAAACTAATTCTACATCGAAAAATATCTAATAAATAAACAAGTAAGAAAATTATAAAACAATTTATAAAAATAATCAACTGATATTAAGCAGTTTTATTATATCAGTTTTAAATAAGGGACATACTAAATATTGTATATACTTATTATTCATACTACTAAATTTAGTCTGCTCCAATTAAGCATAAGCAAAACGCTTAATATCAAGGGCTTTATTTTAACAGCTTTTTCAGGCAAAGAACAAAGCCGTCTATGTCCTCATCCTGTGTATCAAAGCTTGTAACCCACCTGACTTCACTATTAGCTTCATCTAAGATATAAAAAAAATAATTTTTTTGCAGTGCCTTTATGATACCTTCAGGAACTTTTGCAAAAACCATATTGGTTTCTACGGGCCGGGTAATCTCAACCTGCGGAATATCCCTGATTTTTTCATAAAGCAGCCTTGCCATCCTGTTTGAATGCTTTGCATTATCTAACCATAATCCACCTGACAATAATGCTTCAAACTGTATCGATATAAACCTCATTTTTGATGCCAGCTGCATGCCCTGCTTCTGTATGTAAATAAAATGACGGGATAAATCCCTATTAAAAAATACTACGGCATCACCAAACATCATGCCGTTTTTAGTTCCTCCAAAAGATAAAGCATCTATTCCCGCATCTCTGGTCATTTCGTTAATATCCAAATCCATGGCAGCTATACCATTTGCTATTCTTGCACCATCCATATGAACAAACATTC
This sequence comes from Clostridia bacterium, assembly GCA_028280575.1. Lineage (GTDB taxonomy): Bacteria > Bacillota > Clostridia > Acetivibrionales > STF1-152 > JANQLN01. The sequence continues at coordinate 3,742 of JANQLN010000031.1, read as the reverse complement.
CATTTTCATGTGCATACCGGGTAAGGGCCTTTATTTCTTCAACAGTATACAAAAGTCCATATTCCGTAGGCTGGGTAATTGAGACCACTCCGGGCTGGGAACGCTGTTCATTGCCCTTGTAATTGAGGTATTGCCCTATCTGTTCTTTTTCTATCTTGCCATTTGATGATTTTAAAGGTATTATCTTGCACCCGCAAAAATTTTCCAAACCCCCGCATTCATCTACGTGAACATGTGAGGTATCGGCACAAAACACTGCATTATATGAATTTGCCAGTGCTTTTATGCTTAGGATATTTGCCGCCGTACCATTAAAGACAAAAAATACGTCAATATCATTTCCAAATAACCCCTTGAATTTATCTTTTGCCCTTTCAGTGAAAATGTCATGGCCATAACCCGTCACATGACCAAAATTAGATTCGGCTAATTTTTCAAGCACTAAAGGATGTGCTCCGGAATTATTGTCGCTTGCAAAGCTCCTCTTACCATTCATTGTCCCCATCACCTTCTTAAGTTGAGCATTATGTTTATATTATGGTCTTTATATAATGGAGAATACAATATATCATATTTCTCCCTATCTTTTCAGCCGGGTACTTCTCCCACGCCTTCCATTATATAATGAGGCTTATATGGAAACTGCTCCATTGTAGTAGTGTTGGTAACTCCGCTTAATACAAGCACGGTATCAATTTCGGTTTCAAGCCCCGCCACTATATCCGTATCCATTCTGTCCCCAATAATAACTGCTTCTTCCCTTTTACACCCAAGCCTTTTTAATCCATGCCTCATCATAAGGGGATTGGGTTTGCCGACAAAGTAAGCCTGCTTGCCCGTTGCAAGTTCAACAGGAGCAATAAGGGCCCTTGTAGCCGGAACGATGCCTTTTTCGGTAGGTCCGGTCAGGTCGGGATTTGTTCCGATAAGCTTTGCACCTTTTAAAACCAAGTGTACGGCATGTTCAATCTTTTCAAAACTATAAGACCTTGTTTCACCGACCACTACATAATCAGGGTTGACCTCATTCATGGAAAGGCCTGCATTATAGAGTGCGTTTGTCAGTCCTGTTTCACCTATGACATAGCAGCTGCCACCGGGGCATTGGGTGCTTAAAAAACCTGCGGTTGCCAATGCACTTGTATAAAAATGCTCTTCCTCAACCTCAATACCCAGCCTCATTAATTTTTGCTTGAGCTCCCTGGGTGAACGTTCACTGCTGTTTGTAAGAAAAAGAAATTGTTTATTTTCTTTTTTCAACCAGTTAACAAATTCAATAACTCCAGGAAGCAAATTGTTCCCATGGTAAATTACACCGTCCATATCACAAATAAATCCTTTTTTGTCTCTTAAGCTCTGCATTTTTCAACCTCACTTTTATTTATTACCATTAATTTATCATAAATAGACGCTTTTTGCTATGAAAATCTTAAAAAGAGCTTTTGACTATGGGTCAAATTGCTTTAAAGGTTAGTTTCATGTATATGCTTCCAATAACGGCCGGGCATCATCATGCGCTGAAGGCGAATATTTTTCCTGCTCTCAATACAAATGTTTTTAAAAAACTCTTTCCACAGCTTCCTATAGGTCAGTTCTTCTTCAAGATACTTGGCTTCATAGCTTTTAATGACATCGGTTATATGCCAATTCTCCATATTGTAAACTACTGCAATTTTTCTTTTTAAATCGTGTATAATAAAGTTCTGGTCCGCGTATCTATGGGCAAAATGCGGAGCAATCAAAGCAAGTATATTATTATCAGGCTCAATTGAAGAATAATATATATTCTCATCAACAAGTGAAAATCTGACAAACCCAAGCATTTTGTGTTTTTCAAGATATACCCGCCGGCAAATTTTATTTACCCTGGCAACAATATCATCCGTATGAAACCTTCTGACCCTGTCTCCCATACAATAACCAATCCTCAAATACTTGTATATAAGCCAGGCGCAGTCGTCGGCCTCAGACAGGTAAACAGCATAAATATCTTCAAGCGCCGATGAAGATATTTTAGTTATTATTGATTTATATACCTTTTCATATTTTCCGGCATCCGTTTCAATATAAATAAGGGCATCTGCCAAGCCTCCCTGGACATAACTTCCGGATATTATACTGTCAGGTTTTTCTTTTCTATAGTATGCTTCATATATGCATGTCAGTATCCCCTCAAAGCTCCCGTCATAAATATATACAACCATTCTCTCCCACTCCCTTATTATCATACCGCAAATGTCACACTGTTATAACCGTTTCTTCCAGAGCTTTTTGCCCAAATAAGGAAGGCTGCACAAAGGCCTCTCCTGATTTATCCTCAAAACCCTTTTCTGCTATCAGGTTCCATCTTATAAATTCTCTTTCCATCTTAATACCATTCCTGCACTTGCCCTTGCATGTGATAAAAAATTGTGCTCTTTTCAAAACTATATTCATTTTTTTAAGATTGTCAAAATCAAGGGAATGAAACTTTCTTGCGGCAATTATTTTCCGGGCAGACTGGACACCTATACCGGGCACCCTCAGTAATGTCCTATAGCTTGCCTTATTTACTTCCACAGGAAATTTATCAAGATTTCTAAGGGCCCAATCACACTTGGGATCAATGTATTTATCAAAATCAGGATTACTGCTGTTCAGGAGCTCATCTGCCGAAAATCCGTAAAAGCGCAGCAGCCAATCCGCCTGATAAAGCCTGTGTTCTCTCAGCAAAGGGGGTTTTTGAACAGGGAGCACCGGACTATTGGATACCGGAACATATGCGGAATAAAATACCCTCCTCATACCGTATTTTCTATACAGCGATTCGGAAAGCTTCAATACTTTTACATCCCTATCATTTGTAGCCCCTACAATAAGCTGGGTGCTTTGGCCTGCGGGAACAAATGAAGGGATTTTCTTAAATTTTTTTCTTTCAATGTTATAATCCGTAATTCTTTCTTTGAGAAAATTCATAGGAAGTATAATTGACTTTTCACTTTTTTGAGGTGCAAGGAGTTTAAGGCCCTTGCTTGACGGCAATTCGACATTTACACTCACTCTATCGGCAAGCATTCCTGCCTCCTCAATAAGCCTTTTGTCGGTGCCGGGAATTATCTTTGTATGTATATACCCGTTAAAGCCGTATTTTTCCCTTAACAGCCTTAACGCACTGTTAATCAGCTCCATTGTATTGTCAGGTGTGCGTATGATACCTGAACTTAAAAACAGGCCTTCGATATAGTTTCTCCTGTAAAAATTGATTGTCAAATCTGCTATTTCTTCAGGAGAAAAGGAAGTCCTTTGAACATCATTTGATACCCGGTTTACACAATAGGCGCAGTCATACACACAGTAGTTTGACATCAATATTTTCAAAAGTGATATACAGCGCCCGTCTGCGGTAAAGCTATGGCAAATGCCTGATGATGCGGTACTTCCCAACCTTTTTTTCTTATTGCTTCTGCTGCTTCCGCTGGATACGCATGAAACATCATATTTAGCAGCATCAGATAGTATTTTCAGTTTTTCCAGAATATCCAAATAAATCATCTCACTTATATTATGTGCTACTAATTATATCACCAATATGATAATTAATCAAACATATGTTCTAGTACCTTGCGTCATCTAAAAGTATTGTTTTGCAACGGTCTGATTTTCGCAATACTTCGTTGTCGTCAATCGGAATACGGAAAGTATTCCTCAATCCTCCGCCTTATCTTGCAAAAATCATCCTCGTCGCAAATCCAATATTTTAAAT
>JANQLN010000094.1 GCA_028280575.1 Clostridia bacterium | reverse complement strand
TATTATTTAAAATAGCTTAAATAGAGATATGAATAGAAAGTTGGAACAAAATCATTTATAGAGGGAGAAAGGGGTTTGGCTTGACAAATTGACAAACTTACATTGACCTGAACAGATTGTCCAAAAAGGCGACAAAATAAGCCTTTTGTACAATAAGAACAATAAGAATTATATTTTCCTGTGAACGCCTCCATGTGAGGCGTTTTTCCATGTCTAAAAGGAGGTGTGTCCGTTGAAAGAAATCAAAACAAAATCCAACATAAAAGACATTAAAGTGCTGGATAAAACAGCAGACGTTTCCCGCAGGATGAAAAATGCCTATATCCGCACGAAAGATAAGGCTAAGCAGCTTGGGTACAATGATGATGGCAACTATGTGGACGAGGCTGGGAACAGCATCCAGGAGGGCATGGAAATTGTTACCCGAAAAACAGGACATACTGCGGGAAATTACGGAAAAAAATTGGTTCAAAAAATAAAGGAAAGCTGCGCACCGGATACAAATGCTTCTCATTCAGACACACCTAATGGGCAATTTGCACGACAGGCTTCTAAAAGTGAAGTAAAGAAAGCAGTGTGCCAAAATGCCTTTTCAACTGAAACAAAACAGGCAACAAAGAGGAACATCTCCCCGTTCAAAACCAAAGAAACAGTAATGAAAAGTGTTTGTCAACCTGTATCAGAGCAAGCAGTAAAACATAATGTTATTCAATCCACAGAGAAGAAAACCACAAAACGGGAATTTACTCTATCCAAGCCAAGCAAATTGGCAAAACGCAGGTTTGTCAAAATTAGAGCAAAACAGCGATTATCTCAATCCGGTGACATCCGGAAGGCAAATCAAAATATTGGTCAAAGACAATCACAACAAATATCGGAGCGAATACCTGCCCAATGCTCCATTTATCAACCAACCAGAAAAACAGTAACACAGCCCCTGCATACCTTCGGAAAAACAGGAGGTACCATGAAGCAGTCTGCCAAAACTGGTGGAAAATCCGTGAAAAAAACCGCTAAAAGTACGATTAAAACAGCGCAAAGATCGGTTAAAACTGCCAAACATACTGCTAAAGCTACCATTAAAACCTCCCAGGCAGTGGCAAAAACTGCTGTCAAAACCGCTCAAAACACCCGAAGGGTAGCACAGGTTGCACGTATAGCGGCGAGAGCGGCGGCTGTTTCAACAAAGATGGCATTGAAAGCAATAGTAGTTACCATCAAAGCAATTATTGCATCGGTGAAGGGTTTGATTGCTCTGATTGCCGCTGGCGGGTGGACAGCTTTTATCATCATTCTTGTAATATGCCTTGCAGGACTTTTTACATGCTCTGGATTCGGGATTTTCTATTCCAATGAAAGCTCTAGTGAAAACACACCGGTAATGACGGAGATTGTTAATCAGCTCAATGAAGAATTCACAGCAGAACTTGAACACATACAGAATAAAAATCCTCACGATACGCTGAAGATGTCCGACAGCAGTACTACTATAAGCAACTGGCGGAACATTCTGGCGGTTTATGCAGTTAAAGTGGCAGCCAATCCGGAAAACGGCATGGATGTTGCCACCCTTGATGTAACTAAAGTGAAAATTCTGCGGAACATCTTTTGGGATATGAACAAAATCGACTATTGGATAGAAACTACTGAGCATGTAGAAACTGTAACAACTACTGATGAGGATGGTAATGAAATCCAGGAAACGATTATCACCACTGAAATCATCCTATATATCAATGTGACCTCAAAATCCAGCATGGATATGATTGTCGAGTATAGCTTCGATGCGCAGCAGGTGAAAATGCTGAACGAGTTAATGCAAGATGAATATCAACAGCTCTTTATGCGGCTTATCAGCAGCGGATGAATATTACCCTGTTCCTAAAGGAAACTGTGGTCTATGGCGGAGAAACATTAGAAAAAAAACAAAATAGTTTAAAGACTAAATTATATGAAAGGTGGAAGATTGGATGAATTTAGAAAAATTGAAAGATACACATTATATAAGATGTATGGAGTTACTGGCTGAGTTGATTGACTTGGATGCAGATGCAAAAGAAAGAATTCATAAATGCTTTCAAAGTATGGGGATTAAAAATTTTTTTCTGCATCTTGAATCGTTGGACTTATCTTCGGAAACTACTGAAAAGCTAAAAAGCATAAAATCAATCATTGAGGTATTTGATAAAGAAGGGGGACGGGCATAACATGAAACAAGATATACGACATGCTGAAAAATTTTTGAAAGGGCTAATAACTTTAACAGGACTGCCCTACAAAAAGGTTCAGCAGTATGTAAAAGGAAATAGCCCCTTTAACATTTTAGAGCATCCTCACATTATGGAACCAAATGAGAGACAGCTTGAAAAGATAGGACTGCTCAATGAGTTCATTGCTTCTTACAACATTTTAAAAATATATGAGAGTAATAATAAAATCGCACTTGATTCATCAACCGTAGCAGGACAGTATTTTTTAGCTCTACTAATCGGAATGAAGGACAAGGAAAGATTTATAGTTTCCTTTTTGGACAACGGCAATAACATCATTGAAACAAAAACCATGTCGGAAGGGAGCATCGGGCAAACAGCAGTTTATCCAAGGGAAATATTGAAATATGCCCTTGCCTGTGATTGCAACGCAGTCATTTTAGCGCATAACCATCCCGGAGGTTCGAGAGTTTTTTCTATGGAAGATAAAGAGTTAACACAGAGAATTGTTGATATTTTTCATCCTCTTCAGGTCAAAGTTCTGGATCACATTATTGTGGGCGGTGCAGGCTATTCCTCCATGTCAGAAAAAGGAGAACTTCCTAATCAGAGTAGAAATACTGCAAATTATGAATTAATTAAATTAAGCATAGCTTCTGTAAAAGAAAAGAGGAATAGGTGCCAACATACATACTTGCGTTAGAATTGCACTTTAATAAACAAATTCAAATGTGCAACAGGAGAAAGCATTGATATTTATACGACCATTGGCAAGGGGTGTTCCACGTGACCGTAAAGCCGCCATGCGCGAGGTTGCCCTGCCCGCTGAACAGAAAAGCTTTCCGGTGGCCTCGGCATGCAGACCGACAGCAAGTTCCGCGCAGGATACGCGAAAAGGAGATCGCCCAGGGTCACACTCCGGACGATCAAGAGCTCAGACAAACAACCTATTAACAAAAGAGGGTTTTCATGTAAAAGCCTTAACCAAAACATATACGGAAAAAGGACCACTCCCCAAAAAACTCAATCCGGCGTCACGCAGACCATCAACTTGGTCCAGAAGTTCTTTGACATGAGCTTTCCCGAAGTGATGAATTACCTGCTCGGAGAGGGCTGCGGCGTGGAATGGGATCAGACCGCAAAGAAAAAGCTCTTAACTCTGATGATATATAGCCATTGAGGAGCATGTGACTAATCGCGAATACTAGGAAAGACAATCGTGTTACGCGCACGGATTTTTGAGATAGAGTAATCATATTTCTGGCAGGCAAGCGTAATGACTAGAGAATCTAGAATGCAATTATGTGATATGCGTGGAGAAACAACAGCATCATCCGTCATATAGGGAATATCCCCT
>JANQLN010000078.1 GCA_028280575.1 Clostridia bacterium | reverse complement strand
GGCAAGGATATATCTCTTGATAAACCAGAGTTAATTAAAGAAACCTTAATAAGATTTATTGATATGGATAATGATGAGTATCAAAGAATGTCAAAAAATGCTTCATTATATGCAAAAAATAAATCTAATAGCCATCAAGACATACTTTCGTACTTTAACATATTCAAAATAGATCTTGATAATTAGAAGGAGGACCATAAAATGCATTTGTTTAATAATATAAATAATAAAAAAGAAAAAATTGCAGTTGTTGGATTAGGTTATGTCGGCCATGCCTATTGTTCTGGCATTATTTGCTAAGAAAGTTCATATCATAGGTTTTGATCTTAATGAGAAAAAAATTGAGCTTTACAAAAATGGTATTGATCCAACTAATGAAGTAGGCAATGAAGAAATAGAAGAACTACTGTTGAATTCACTGCTGATGAGAGTAAATTGAGAGATGCAAAGTTCCATATCGTAGCTTTACCTACCCCGATTAACTCTGATAAAACGCCTGATCTTTCACCTGTTGAAGGAGCTAGTAGGATTGTTGGGCGTAATTTAACAAAAGGTTCAATAGTTGTTTACGAATCAACTGTATATCCTGGTGTTACGGAAGATATCTGTATTCCAATTCTAGAAGAACAATCTGGATTAAAATGTGGCGTTGATTTTGAAATTGGCTATTCACCAGAAAGAATTAACCCTGGTGATAAAGTGCATAGTCTAGAGAATATCACAAAAACTGTATCTGGTATGGATGAAGAAACCTTTGATGAGATCGCAAAAGTATATGAGTTAGTTATTGACGCTGGGGTACATAAAGCGGGGTCAATTAAAGTAGCAGAAGAAGCAAAAGTAGTTGAAAATAGTCAGAGAGATATCAATACCGCCTTTATGAACGAACTCGCAATGGTATTTGACCGAATGGGCATTGATGCAAAGGAAGTTATTGACACGATGAATACTAAGTGGAATGCTCTTAAATTCTATCTAGGACTTGTTGGAGGACACTGTATAGGTGTTGATCCATATTATTTCGTTTATGAAGCTGAAAAGCTGGGATATCATAGCCAAATAATTCTGTCTGGTAGGAAGATAAATGATGGGATGGGCAAATTTGTTGCTGATGCAATTATCAAGAAACTTATACTTGCAAATAAAGTAGTTCGACAAGCAAAAGTTGTAATTCTAGGAATTACATTTAAAGAGAATACAACTGACACAAGAAATTCAAAAGTTGTTGATATTATTGCTAGATTAAGAGAATATGGAATTGAACTAATTGTTGTGAATTCCAATAGCTGATTCTGATGAAGCAAAACGTGAATATGGGATTAAGATAGTAGACATTAGAGAAATTAAAGATGTTGATTGTTTAGTGTTAACTGTGGCTCATGATGAATTTAAGAAGATGAACTGGGAAGAAGTAGATGTATTGTTTGGTAAATTTATGAATAAAGACAAAATATAGTAGTTGTAAAAAGTATTTTAGATAGAAATGAAATAGAATCTAAAGGATATAGTTATTGGAGACTTTAGAAGAGGACTGAGAGATATGTTTTTTCATATTATCTGATTTGAAGGTGAAATAATAAAATATTAATGGTTGTATATAATGATCAAAATTCAGGCTCAAAAATTCAAGTAATAAATATTCTGCCTGGGAAATTAGTGAAATCCACTTAATATCTACAGTAAATTATTTTTAAGAATCATTGAATTAACGAGATATGATTATTAATGAAGATATTGTAGGTACCTTTAATGCTGTTAAGTTTAACGAGGTAAAGTACGACTTATTTAGTGCAGAAATTATTTCAGGATACTTTTTATATATTAAATCAGAATTTATCAAAGGAGATAAAAATATTGGAAAATAAAATTGCTCTATTGGTTTTAAATTACAACGGATTTGAAAAAACTTACAATTGCATCAATAGTTGTTTGAAACAAAAAAATACTGATATGACTATTGTATTGATTGATAATTCATCAACAGATTATAGTTTCATTCGACTGAAGCATGAATTTAAAGATCAAATTGAATATTTGTTACTTGACAAAAATTGGGGGTATGCTGGAGGAAATAATCGAGCAATAAAGATTTATTTCGAAAAAGGTTATAAATATTCATTTATACTAAATAATGATATAGTTCTAATTGGAGTTAATTTGGTAAACTTTTTACATGAAATAATTTTAGAACATGAAAATTGCGCAATAGTAGCACCAACAATATACAATATTATTTCAAAAGGCAAAGAAAAACTATTAAATACTTCTGGCTATTTAAAAATGTTAGATTATTTTGGGGTTGTAAAGCAAAGAAAGATACCTTTAAGTAAACAACTAATTCAAATAAATGAAGCTCATGGTTCAGCTTTGTTTGTAGATAATTCTATTTTCTTAAAAGCAGGTGGATTTCCTGAAGAAAATTTTATGTATGGTGATGAATCCGCATATGCAAAAAAAATAATTAATTTGGGTTATAATATTCTGCAATTCAACGCAGAGGATAATTACGTTGAACATCACCATGATAAAACCAAAGATATTGATTTATGGCGTTTATACTTAATGGGTCGCAATAAAGTGTTAGAAACTAGATATTTTGACAACAAAAAAGCATTAATTTGGAAACTTTGCATGGAAATTTCATTGATTTATACATGGCTAAGGATGACTAAAAGTAATGATAGAAAAGCATACTTTGGAGGAGTAAAAAAGGGTAAAAAGTTACTCCGAACTAATGCTAGTAAATATGAAATATTTGAAGACGCTAAAGCAAGTGTTGATCAATTCAGATAAATAAGAACTGGAATTACTTCATTCCAGATTTAAGGATGATAAATATGGTATTAGAATTTTTTTTACTTTATAGTATTTTACTGGTTTTTATTATTAAAAATAAAGGTGCAACAGTATTAACAAATGATTTATTTTGGCTTTTTACAATGTGGTTTTTCATATTTGGAATATTCTATAGTGCTAATATTGATTATGCTTATAAGCTGTCGTCGAATACGATTATCTTTTTATTAACTGGGTTCTTTGTTTACTTATTATTCAGGAAGATAGGCTTTCATGTAGTATTAAAAAATAGAAAGAATCATATAGGAAAGAATGAAGTAGTAGAGAATCGTATTAATACTATCCCTTTTTTCGTGATTTCTTTGATTGGTTCTAGCTTATATCTAATAGATATTATTCGGATTAATGGATTAGCTATTGGGGTGAAGAGTAGCTATTCAGTATCTACTATAGGTGCATTATCTTTTATTTTCGTTCCGATTATGCTAGTTATATGGATATATGAAATAAATTATTCTTTAAGATATAGCCAAAAAATAAAGCGGAGAGCATATATTGCCTTTGTTGTTTATTTCATGATTTCGTTTACAATAGCTGGTAGACAAGCGATTTTTTATATTATTCTTTCTACGGTTGCTTCTGTATTCTGGTCTTTATCATTATCAGCAATGACGAAAGATTTATTTAGAGCGATAAAGAATAATATAATTTTCAGGAGATTAAAATTTCCCCTACTAATATTTATTTCTATAGTATTGGTATATTATGTTTTCTTATCTAATACAAGGTACGGAGATAACTACATCCAGACATTTGAATACGCTATGGGTGCCAATTTCCCGGATCGAGTTATTAAGCAAAGTGAGTGGTTAGGGGGATTAGGAAAAATATTTCTAAATATAATTTTGTATTTTTCACATCAGTTATCCAAGCTTGAAATTGTTTTTCAATATTATGAAGGACCATATTTGTTTGGATTATATCAACTAAATGTAATTTCAAGAAGATTACCGTTATCATGGGGATTAGATTATAGACTAGTAAGTTGGAGTAAGCGAAGTATACTTGCATCTGTTGGGCAAATGGGCTTAGCAACAGGATGGGATACTATATGGGGTTCATTGATTTCTGATTTTGGTAGACTTGGTAGTATAGTTGTTGTTGCTTTAATAGGTTTGCTAGTTGGTAAAAGCAGAAAAAATTTTTCAAAAAATAATACTGTTATGCTTTTAGTTTTTCAGGCGCTAATATGTGTAGGGATGTATACAACTGTTCAAATTGGACCTTTCTTTGATATAGGATGGCTATATGCAATGATATGGTGGAAAATTATAGTAATGTTAAACAAGAATAAAATTAAAAGGATAAGGATTATGTAATTATTGACTTATAAAATCTTTATTAGAAGGGAGAAGTCAATGAAATACGGAGTGGTTATTGTAACCTATAATAGGGTTGAATTATTAAAAGAATGCATATCATGTGCTATGAATCAGTCGAAAAAGTTTCATGAAATTATTGTTATAGATAATTGCAGTTCAGATAATACATTTGAATATTTGAGTGATCTTACAAGCAATGACCGTAGCAAAATAATTAATTATCATAGACTTAAAAAGAATCTTGGAGGTGCTGGAGGCTTTAATTATGCTTTATCTAAAGTAAGCGAAGATATTGACTGGGTATTAATTATTGATGACGACGCTATGCTACAGCCTAATTATACTGAAGAGATAGATAAACATATTTCTAAAAATAATTACTTTGCTTTTTCGGGTATGGTTATTACAGATGGAACTATTGATACAACTCATAGAAGAATATTGACAAATAAAGTTCTTCTGAATAAAAAAGATGTTGATGTTAAGGAGTATTATAATGATACATTTGAATATGATCTCAGTACGTTCTGCGGATTAGTTGTAAATAGAAAACTAATAAATACTATAGGCTTGCCTAATAAAGACTACTTCATATGGTACGATGATACTGAATATTCCCTAAGAATTAATAAGTATTCTAGAATATTGAATGTTAATAATGCGAGACTAAACCATAAAACAGTTAAAAGTACACAGACAATATCATGGAAATCATATTATGGATCACGAAATTCCATTCATGTTGGGAAAACTCATTCGTCAAATAGATTTATATTCTCAACTTATTCATATATATATTGTATTCTTAGAATTATCAAAAACGCTATAAGGCTAATTTTTATTAAGAACAGAAGAGAATACTGCCTAAAATGTGTGAAGATATACAAAGATGTACTATTAGACAGTGTTAAAGGTAGGTTAGGAATAAACAAAAAATATCTTCCTGGAAAGAAGATTTAACATAGCATAGATAACTCTAAGTATTATTTGAGAGGTGGCGTAATGATGAAAATTGTATATGTGGCTGATAATAGAAATAGAGGGAACTATGGGTGTCGTGCTACTAGCACAGCTTTATCACAACTAATATCTGAAGATTACGAAATAGTGGGAAGAATTAGTGGAAGATATACTCATAATGATACTGGCGAACTTTTTTTTGTGAAGTGGTTTCCAGCAAAAACATATGAAGTTTTAGGAAGATTAAAATATTGGAAAGATATCAAGAAAATCTTTTATATGTTTTTTAGATTTTTAAAACGTGGAGGGAAGTATTATTATAGTAATTATGACTTCATTTCACATGATTTGGACGAGTCAATTAATAATTTAATTAAATGTTTGCCTGCCAATCCGGCTTTAAAAGAATTTGATTTGAGGCAATATGATTTTGATGCTCTTGTTATTAATGGCGAAGGTTCATATATATTTTCAACACCTCCATGGAGGGAATCATTAATAATATCAATGGTGATACATTGGAGTCAAAAACTTGGCAAGAAAGTATATTTTATGAATGCTATGTTTTCTGATAGTCCATATTCTGATAGAAATATGAAAACTATCAAAGTTGTTAATGAAATTTTAGGGAAAAGTCAGCTAGTAGCTGTTAGAGAACCGTACTCATATAATTATGCAATTGAAACATTAAAATTGAATAACCCCAAAATCTTTCCAGATGCTTTGTTTACTTGGTATAGCATAGTTAATGATGAACATAAAATAATGAATGGTAAATATTATATTCCTCACGGTTTTGAAACTGATGAATCATATTATGAATTTGATTTTACAAAACCATATATATGTATTTCCGGTTCTTCAGCTGCAGGAAAATCGGCAAAAAACACAGATGAATTAATAAAATCATATTCAAATTTGGTCAAAAAACTAAGAAGTAAATTTAAAGGAAATATTTTTTTAGTTCATGTATGTGAAGGGGATGATTTTTTATTAGATGTTGGTAGAGAAACTGAAGCTCCCGTTGTGCCTTTAAACACACCATTAATTGCTGCAGCAAAAATACTTTCAAATGCAAGAATTTATATATCGGGAAGATACCATCCAGCAATTATGGCATCACTTGGTGGAACGCCTTGTGTTTTTATGAGTTCAAATTCTCATAAAACTAAAAGCTTACAGGAATTATTAGAATATGATGAAATTATAGAATTTAATGTTGTACCGAATAAACAAGAGTGTGAATTAATTATTACCCAAGCTCTTTTTCTGTACAGTCAAGGTAGTTCGCTAAGGGACAAAATTAATGATCGTGCAAAGATATTATGTGATGATGCTAAAAAGATGAAGGAGGAAATTAGACTATAAGTTTAACTATAATGAATCGATAGATATTTAATTTATATTAGGTGATGGCGCCCTTGAATTTGCTTGGGAGTTAAGCAAAAACCGTGTGAGATACAAAATTAGTATTTGTAAAAATGGTTATAGATAAAATACCTATATGGGTATTTTGATTTAGAATTCATAACATATTGGTAAGTAAGAGAGCCAGCTTTTAGGCCTTAATTGACGTATTTTTTACTAAAAAACAAGAGCGCACATCACCTAAACCATGGTAAAAAAATTATTGTTGAAGAAAGATTATAAGTTAGAGGATTAGACTTTGATATTTTTGAGAAAAAACAAAATTAATTAGAGGATTGATATGAATAGAAATAGGATGCTAATTAAGAATACTATAATAATAGGAATAGGACAATTTGTACCAAAAGTATTATCATTTATTACATTACCGTTAATAACTTTGCACCTTACAACAGCTGAATATGGTAAGTTCGATTATTTGATATCTTTAGCATACCTAATTATACCAATAGTCACACTCCAAGTACAACAAGCTACTTTTAGACATATTATTTCATCAAAAGATAAAGATGAGGCATCGATATATTTTTCAAATTCTCTAGCGTTTATTATGGTATCAATTATTCCATTGATACCAATAGTTCAATATTTATTACCTTTAGATGGCTTTAAGATATCTTTGATGGTTTTTTTTCTATATTTGGTTCAATCCCTACATGGTTTATTTACACAAATAGCAAGAGGGCTATCGTTTAATAAATTGTATTCAGCAAGCATAGCGATATTTTCAATCGTTAATTTTATTGGGATTATATCATTCTATACACTTAAAATTATCAATCTTGAGACAATGCTACTTTCTTTAGTAATTGCTTATGTAATCTCTGTTTTATTTTTAATTAAGTTTGTGAGAGAAAAATTAAGTTTTGATCGAAAAAAAATCAACATAAAAATAATTTTTCAGATGCTCAAATATTCAATTCCCATAATACCAAGCACAATTTCGATTTGGGTAGTAAACTTATCAGATAGAATAATTGTTTTAAATCTACTTGGAGCTGATTTTAACGGAATATATGCAGTTTCTAATAAAATTCCAAGCTTATTTACGATGGCCTACTCAATATTTAATCTAGCTTGGACAGAAATGGCATCAAGAGTCTCTGATGAAGGAGAATCATCAGAGTATTATAGCTTTCTCTTTCAAAAACTTTACAGATTTTTGATTGGTTCGTTTTTAGTTTTAGTGTCTTTAACACCGCTTCTATTTGACTTGTTAGTTAATGTTCAGTATTTAGAATCTTATTTTCAAATTCCGATTTTATATCTAAGTAGTTTATTCAGTAGTATAGTTTTGTTTTATGGTGGGATATTTATTGCATTAAAAGAAACTAAACAAGTGGGTATTACCTCAATTATTGGAGCGGTTCTAAATGTATTAATTAACTTAATTCTTATAAGCAAAATTGGATTATATGCTGCATCAATTTCAACGGCAATATCGTATTTTGTAATATTACTTTACAGATCTATTAATTTAAAGAAATATGTATCTATTGAATATGATACTAAAGACATCGTTATAGGTTTTACTGCGCTAATTTTGTCATTAGGATTTTTATATTACAAAAGTATGTATATTTCGGCAATCAACATATCAATGGCGATTATATATAATGCTGTTTTTAATAAAGATTTGATTTATTTTGTTGCTAAAACGTTCAGGAATAAAGGGAAGGAATGATGTTAAATGAAGAAAAAATATGATTATTTAATTGTTGGTGCGGGTCTTTATGGGGCATCATTTGCATTTGAAGCAAAAGAAAGAGGCAAGAAATGTTTAGTTATTGATCGGCGAAATCATATGGGTGGAAATGTATATTGTAAGAATGTAGAAGGGATTAATGTTCATAAATATGGTGCTCACATATTCCACACTAGCAATAAACGAGTTTGGGAATATGTAAATCAGTTTGCTGAATTTAATAGATATACAAATTCACCTATTGCAAATTATAAAGGAGAAATTTACAATCTTCCTTTTAATATGAATACATTTAATAAGCTTTGGGGAGTAATAACTCCTGAGGATGCAAAAAAAAAAATTGAAGAACAAAAGAATGCATCTGGTATAGAAGAACCTAAGAATTTAGAAGAACAAGCTATATCTTTAGTTGGAACTGATATTTATGAAAAGTTAGTTAAGGGTTATACAGAAAAGCAATGGGGAAGAAAAGCAACAGATCTCCCATCGTTCATTATTAAGCGATTACCAGTACGATTTACTTATGATAATAATTATTTTAATGATAAATACCAGGGAATACCTGAAGGTGGATATAATGTCATTGTGGGGAAAATGCTTGATAGAATTGATTTAAAGTTAAATACAGATTATTTTTTAGATAGAGAAAACCTTGATAGTTTGACTGATAAAGTTGTTTTTACAGGTATGATTGATGAGTATTTTAATTACCAATTTGGACGTTTAAAGTATAGAAGTTTGAGATTCGAAAACGAAATTCTTGATGTTGAAAATTATCAAGGGAACGCAGTTGTAAACTATACTGATGTGGAAACTCCATATACGAGAATTATTGAGCATAAGCATTTTGAATTTAGTACGCAACCTAAAACTGTTATCACTAAGGAATACCCAGCAGAGTGGAAGCCTGGAGATGAACCATATTATCCAGTAAATGATGATAAGAATTCTGCTCTTTATAATAAATACAAAGAGCTAGCTGAACAAAAAGATAATGTAATCTTTGGTGGTAGACTAGCAGAATATAAGTATTATGATATGCATCATATTATCTATCATGTACTAAAGACAGTTGAGAAGGAGTTTGGTAATAAATAATTATTGTGAGGGTCATTAAATGCCAATATTGATAACCGGAGGCGCTGGATACATAGGTAGCCATATGGTCAAATATTTTCAAGAAAATAATGAAGAAGTTACCATTATAGATAATCTACAAAGTGAGTCAATGAAAATTCGGTCAAAGTGGACCATCTTTCTAAGATAGATCTTCGAGATAAAGAACAGTTGAATCAAGTTTTCAAGAAGCATGATATTGAGGCTGTGATTCACTTTGCTGCTAACTCTCTAGTTGGGGAGAGCATGGAGAAGCCTTACGAGTACTACATAATAATTTCTTTGGCAAGATGTGTCTCCTTGATGTAATGAAAGAAAACTATGTGAACATGATTGTATTTTCATCAACAGCAGTTACTTATGGAGAGCCAAAGAGTATTCCAATTATGGCGTCATCAGAAGCATCTGGATAGATATAGTAGATAATATAATAATCAAAATTCATCATACAATAAAAAGTATTAATAGAATAGTGAGGTGACTTGCATGAAAGGAATTATTTTAGCAGGAGGATCTGGAACTAGACTTTATCCGATAACTATGGTTACGAGCAAGCATCTTTTGCCAGTATATGATAAACCCATGATTTATTATCCTTTGTCTGTGTTAATGTTAGCTGGGATCAAAGAAATTCTTATTATATCCACACCAACCGATTTACCTAACTTCAAGAGACTTTTAGGCGATGGAAGTGAATTCGGAATAGAGCTTTCGTATGCCGAACAACCATCACCAGATGGTTTGGCACAAGCATTTATTATTGGAGAAAAATTTATTGGTGATGATAATGTGGCTATGATTTTAGGAGATAACATTTTCTATGGAAATGGATTTACTTCAGTATTAAAGCATGCTGTTGTAAATGTTGAAAAAGGTAAGGCAACAATTTTTGGATATTTTGTTCATGATCCAGAGAGGTTTGGTATTGTGGAATTTGATGAAAATGACAAGGTGATTTCTGTTGAAGAAAAGCCTCAGAATCCAAAATCAAATTATTGTATAACAGGTTTGTATTTTTATGATAATCGTGTAGTTGAATATGCTAAAAAAGTAAAGCCATCAGCTCGTGGTGAACTTGAGATTACAGATCTGAACCGTATGTATCTTGAAGATGGAACATTAAATGTTAAGTTATTGGGTAGAGGGTATGCATGGCTAGATACGGGAACGATGGATAGTTTAGTAGAGGCTGCTGAGTTTGTTCAAATGATAGAAAAAAGGCAAAGTATAAAGATTTCTGCCCTTGAAGAAATTGCTTATCATAATGGATGGATTGATAAACAGACACTTTTAACTTCAGCTAAGAAGTATGGGAAGTCACCATATGGAGAACACCTAAAGAAGGTTGTTGAAGGTAAAATAAGATATACGAGGGAGGTTATTTAGTGAATATAACTAAAACTGAAATAGACGAAGTTTTAATAATTGAACCTAGAGTCTTTGGAGATCATAGAGGTTGGTTTACAGAAACGTACTCAAAGCAAAAATTAAAGGAAAACGGAATTTTCATAGATTTTGTTCAAGATAATCATTCAATGTCAGCTCAAAGAGGGACTTTAAGGGGCCTGCATTTTCAAAAGAATCCTAAAGCTCAATCTAAATTAGTAAGATGTACAAAAGGGGAAATCTTTGATGTGGCAGTTGATTTACGGAAAGGGTCTGATACATACAAGAAGTGGGTAGGTGTTGAGCTTTCGGAAGATAACAAAAAACAGCTTTTAATCCCTAAAGGTTTCGCTCATGGATTTTTTACTTTAACAGATGATGTAGAAGTACAGTACAAAGTGGATGAGTATTATTCTAAAGAACATGACAGAAGCATTAGATTTGATGATCCTGAAATTGGAATTGAGTGGGGGATAGAGAATCCTATCCTATCTGATAAAGATTTAGATGCATCATTATTAAAAGATAGTGATGTTAATTTTAGTATCAAGGTTTTAGTAACTGGAGTAAAAGGTCAACTAGGTTATGATGTAGTAAAAAGACTTAATGCACATGGTATAAAAAATATCGGTGTTGACATAGATGATTTTGATATTGTAAATAAAAATCAAACAGAAGAGTTTATTTTGAAGTATAAGCCAGATGTTATAGTACACTGTGCTGCATACACTTCCGTAGATAAAGCTGAAGATGACAAAGATAAGTGTTATGCTATTAATGTTGAGGGAACAAGAAATATTACAGAAGTCTGTAAAAAAATTGATGTGAAGATGGTTTATATAAGTACAGATTATGTTTTTAATGGTGAGGGAACAGAAGAGCAGTCAGAACATAAGGTTACCAAACCCATTAATTATTATGGTTATTCAAAAGAACAAGGAGAAGTAATTGTTAGAGAACTTTTGGAAAAATACTTTATTATTAGAACTTCATGGGTTTACGGTAATAACGGAAATAATTTTGTAAAGACAATGTTGAAGTTAGCTGAAACTAGAGATGAATTAAATGTTATTAATGATCAGATAGGTGCGCCTACATATACGCCTGATTTGGCAGTATTAATATGTGATATGATTCAAACAACAAAATATGGCACATACCATGGTGTTAATGAAGGTTATTGTAGCTGGTATGATTTTGCAGTAGATATATTTGATAATGCTAATGCTGATATAAAAGTAAATCCTATATTGACATCAGAATATTCTACTAGAGCTAAAAGGCCTTTGAATTCAAGATTATCAAAATTAGAGCTTGATAAGAATGGATTTACTCGATTACCAGAATGGAAGGATGCTTTAGCTAGATATTTTCAAGAAATACAAATTTAAATCTGAAAGGAAGATAGTGCTATGAAAACTATTCTTGTTACAGGTGGTGCAGGTTTTATAGGAAGTAACTTTGTGAAGTTGATGTTAGAGAAGCAACCTGATTATAAAATAATTAATGTAGATGCATTGACTTATGCAGGTAATCTAAAAAATCTTGAAGATATAGATAGTAGTGCAACTTACACTTTTATTAAAGCAGACATTAGAGATAGAGAAAAGATTGAAGAAATTTTTAATAGTTACGATATTGATAATGTAGTTAATTTTGCTGCAGAGTCTCATGTTGATAGAAGTATCGAAGAACCAGAAGTCTTTTTAACTACTAATGTAATAGGTACTCAAACATTGCTTGATTCTGCTAAAAAACATTGGAAAGTTAATCCTACAGATAAGTATTGTAAGAAATTTAAGTCAAAAGTTAAATTTTTACAAGTATCAACAGACGAAGTATATGGTGCTTTAGGTGAGACAGGTATGTTTGTAGAAACGATGCCTTTAATGCCAAACAGTCCATATTCCGCTTCAAAAGCAAGTGCAGACATGGTTGTAAGAGCATATCATGAGACATTTGGAATGCCTGTAAACATTACACGATGCAGCAACAACTATGGACCATATCAGTTTCCAGAGAAGCTTATTCCACTTATGATCAGTAATTGTATCAAAAGTAAGAAACTGCCTGTTTATGGAGATGGAATGCAGGTAAGGGACTGGCTGCATGTGTCTGACCATTGTTTTGCAATTGATACTGTATTACATAAAGGTAAAGATGGAGAAGTCTATAATGTTGGTGGAAACAATGAAAAAACAAATATTTCAATTGTAAAATTGATTATAAAAACTCTTGGCAAATCTGAAAATTTAATTAAGTATGTAAAAGACCGACCAGGCCACGATAGAAGATACTCTATTGACAATACAAAAATTACAACTCAACTTGGATGGAAACCGAAATATACCTTCGAACAGGGAATAAAAGAAACAATCCAATGGTATCTTAATAATACAGAGTGGATTGAAAATATTGTATCAGGTGAATATGTGCGGTATTATAAAAAAATGTATTCTAATGCTAGTGACGAGGTTGCAGCAATGATGGAGATTAAAGAATAATCTTAGAAGTGGAGTTATTAACATAATGGAGAGAATGAACTAAACGTGCAAATTTTAAACTCGGTTTTCCTAAGTTCTTTTTTGTTACACAATCACACAATAAAACAGAGTATATATATAGTATTAACATTATTATAATGTATTTATGTCTCTTTAAAAGTAATAGTTGTATAATTAATACTTGAGGTTGATTATATGAGATATGGATTAATTGAAAGATTAAAGCAATTACGGGAAGAAAAGGAGCTCAGGCAAGGAGATATTGCCAAAGTGCTTAATATAACAGCAAGTGCTTATGGCTTTTATGAGCAAAAAAGAATAGAGCCGAACATTGAGGTTTTGAATAAGCTTGCCAGTTTTTATGACGTGTCGGTGGACTATATATTGGGACGGACGGATATCCGCAATATGCGTGAGGTTACCGGGCTTAATCTTGAAGAGCTTTCAAGGCAGGATATTGAATATGTTAAAATAATAGTGAGGGCATTTAGGGAAAAGCAAAAAAAGGATTTTGAGGGGTAATTTGATTGGGAAAGCTTAAGTCGGTTTTGATATATTTGATTATTTTGACATTTTCAATAATGAGTATGGTTACTTTCTTTGGCAGATTCAAGTTTAACGCTGCGTTGTCTGACGTACTGGCTGCTTTGCTGGTGGTAATCTGGCTTTTTGACTATAAGAATATGGATTTTAAAAAGCAATTCAGATACTGGTGGTATTTTGCAGTCCTTGTTTTGGTTACGGTATTGTCCAATGTTTCTGCAAGGTTGATGCCTGGTATCGCTGTCGGTGAAATAACGGAGTATGTAAGTGATATTGTCAAGTTTTTAATAGTTGCAGTATACTTTTTTGCAGGGCTTAACAGCTTTAAGGATAAAAGGCAGTTTAGAAATATATTGATATTCTGGATTGCGGGATTATGGGTAAATATTGTGTTGGGAATTTATACTCAGGTCAATTTTCTGCTTGGGAATAAAATATCCTGGAACAATACGCAAATTGTTACTTCACGTTTTCTTGGGGGCTTTACTGACCCCAACCTGGCAGGTACATATCTTACCCTATCCTTTTTTATTGTTATTGTATTCATAAAATATACGCAAAGTAAAAAATTGAAGCTTTTTGGTCTTTCCACCCTTGGCTTTACTGCGCTATGCATTGTTCTGACTCAATCCAGGGGAACTGTTGCAGGTTTTTTAGTAGCCGCAGGTCTATATGTATTGTGGAATATTAAGAAGCTTTATAAAATGCTGCTTTTATTTGTCCCGCTATTCTTTATACTGTATTTTGGCTTTATTGATGTGGATTTTACACTCTTTGACAGCAGGCTGTCGGAGGATATTGCAAATAGAATAGAAAGCGGCATTGATGAAGAAGGCCCGTTATTGATCCGCAAGAATCTAGGCCTTGTTTCTTTGCGTATGGGGCTTGATTATCCTGTTCTGGGAGTAGGGCGGGGCAATTTCATGTTAAATTCCAAACCATATGTTGAGAGGATTTATGATAAAAGGGATTATATTTACAATATGAGCATAAGCAGTATTCCACATAATACATTTGCCGGTATTTTTGCCGAGATGGGTATTGTTGGGCTTATTGCTTTCGGTTCAATATTTATCATTCTGTTTTTAAAAATGAGGAAAAAAAGGAATGGAATAAACAGCATATTCTTCTTTGCTTTCCTGGCTTTTTTTATCCAGTCCCTTGCTTTAAACCTGGAGAATTTCAGGGGTTTATGGCTTGTAATGGGTATTTTGTTTGCCCTGCAGGAAAGTGATGTTACAGCCGTCGATAGAGAAGATCCGGTTTTGGTCAAAAAGGATATGACGATGCTGGTTTACTTCGTATTCAGTTTATGGTTATGTGCTATGCTATTTATTGACGTTGCAAGCAGGGTGCCGAAGGAAATAGACTTAAGCAGGGATAAATACACGGCTTATATCAATAATATTGAGCCCGGTGAAGAATATACCCTGCATTACAGGTTAAGAGGCAAAGAGGCAAAATCAATAAGCAGGGCGGCGGTTTATGAATTGCAGCCAGGCAGTGAACTCCTTGTAGATGAGTATTGGCATAAATACCCTGACGGTTTTGGCAGGATTAGTTTAAAGCCTGATGATGATACAAAAGGCTACAGGATTGAATTGAGCTCCCAGGATAAAACCGGTGTGGCCTTGAAGCAGCTTTATTATACTTTGAAGGGCAATGAATTTCCCCTGCTTGAATACAAATATCTGCCTGACAGGCTGG
The DNA here is from genome assembly GCA_028280575.1 of Clostridia bacterium. Taxonomy (GTDB): domain Bacteria; phylum Bacillota; class Clostridia; order Acetivibrionales; family STF1-152; genus JANQLN01. The sequence continues at coordinate 45,021 of JANQLN010000078.1, read as the reverse complement.
CAGGGTTTTTTGCCGGTAAGAAGCTGCTGTGGTTTAGAAAGCCTGAGGATTACAGTATTGTTAAAAGTTCTTTTCCAGTTGATATAGAAGATAATTTTCAGATACTGGGAACCTCCAGGGAATGGAAAAGTAGAACAGAGTATATAAAAGTAAGGTTTAAGGCATTAAAGGAAATGGATAAAGACTATATTATGAGGCTCAGGGTATATTCGGACAATATAAATAATGTACCTTTTCCTTTCAGGGGGAAGAATCAATATGAAGACAGATATGCCATATATCCTAAAACAAGTACATGGGAAGAGGGCAAGGAGTATGAATATGTTATTGCCTTCAAGGGTGAGAGTGAGACCTACCAGGTAAGTGCGTACATTGAAGGCCATGAGGAAAAAGAGTTTTTCATAGGCTGGCTGAATCCTTCAAGCTTTAGTCTCGATGATTACCTTGATTCAATAGGGCCAAACAGGCTGGTAATTATATCGTTATATAACGAAGGCACTAGGGCAATTGACCCGGCTGTACTGAAAGCCATGGAAAGGCTGGGGCTTTACGGTGATTTGATGGGGAAGCATGCGTGGAGTTATATTGGTATAGGAGGTACTGCAAAAGGATTGAAAGCGTATGAAATGCTAAAGGAAGAAAAAATCGGAATTGAGTTTAACAAGGGGGATAAGCTTGGAGAGCTTGTGCTGCCGTTTTCCCTGTCCGTAGAAAGTGCAGGAGCCGCAGGAGGTAATGAGTCTCGCATTATAATTGACGGGGAAGAGCACTCGAAAAGGAAGCGGGGGCTTAATATTGTAGTGTATGATCTGGACAGGATGGAGGTAGCTGACAGCACCTGGTTTGATACTTACAGGTCGGTTTATAAGTAGAAAGGTTGGAATATCATTGGCAGGACTGTGGTTTGGAAATAGATATAACAGGAATAATAATGTATAGAAGCTAATAAAACTTATGTTGTTGCTCATGGCAAAATGGGGAAAAAGATGATGAAAAAAAGAGTTGTAGCGATAAATAGCAGTAAGCGCAAGAAAACTACCTATGGTTTACTTAAACAGATAAAAAAGCAGATGGAAGATGAAGATATCATAGTTGATGTTTTTAATCTGTTTGATTTCAATATCAAAGAGTGTACCGGTTGTGAAAGCTGCTTGAGAAAAGGAAAATGCTGTTTGAAGGATGATGCCGAAAGCTTGATGACTGAAATTGCCGGATATGACGGAATTATTATAAGTACTCCTGTTTATATGAACAGCATCAGCGGAAAATTAAAAGTATTTGTTGACAGAACCTGCAGATGGATGCACAGGCCTCAATTAGCTTCCATGCCCATAATGTTTGTCGTTACATCGGCAGCGTCCGGAATTAAAGGAACGATTAAATACCTTAAAAACATAAGCTTACAATGGGGCGGGTTTCCTACAGATGCAATATCCAGAAAGGTCAAAACCTTATTGATACCTGTAGAGGCGGGAGAGTACAATAAATTTGTAAAACACTTGTTTATGCACGAAAAAAAATACAGGCCAGATATTAATCAATTAATACAATTTCAAGTACAGAGGGTGCTTGCAGAAAAAGTATTACCCATAGATAAAGAATACTGGGATGCTAAAGGATGGTCTAATCAAATATATTTTTTTGATGCCAGGATTAATATTGTCAAGAGGTCTGTTGCCGCTGTTTTTTATAAATTCCTATCGTCTCGCATACGAGCTGTATAGAAGGTTTTAGTAACATTTTATGTAAAATGTGTTGATCAGAACATTAGTTTGCTATATAATCAAACAGTAAAAAGTGATACAATATTAGTTACAGGATGTGAGCCAAATTGGATCATCTGTGGTTGAAGGAATCACAAGCACATTATGAAAGTATTAATAACAAACATGATAAGGGATATAAGTATTTATTATCTGCTAAAAAAGTTTTTTTAGAACTCTTAAGGAGTTTTATCAAACAGGGATGGGTGGAGCAGATAGATGAAAATAAGATTGTAAGAGTGGATAAATCTTTTATACTGCAGGATTTTAAGGATAAAGAAGCGGATCTTGTTTATTGGGTCAGGCTAAACGACAAGGATGTCATATTTTATATATTGATGGAGATGCAGTCTACAGTAGATTTTCAAATGCCGTACCGGTTACTGTTATATATGGTAGAGATATGGAGAGGATTCATAAAGGATGCAGAGAATGAGGAGAAGCTAAAAGGATTTCGGTTACCGGCAGTGGTGCCTGTTGTATTATATAATGGAGCAAATAATTGGACAGCATGTAGAAGCTATAGAGAGTATCTAAGTGGTTATGAGATGTTTGGTAATAACATTGTTGATTTTACGTATATTTTAGTGGATGTTAATCGATATACGGAAGAAGAGCTGCTTGAATTATCCAATGTAATAGCAGCAGCATTTTTGATTGATCAGAAGAAAGATATGAATGGTTTATTGGAAAGGTTGAAAAAAGTTGTAGATATATTAAAAAGAATGGATTTAGAGGAATTTGAACTGTTCAAAAACTGGTTTGTAAATATTATTATGAGAGATAGTGAAGGTGAACAATATAAAATAATTGAGAAGGTAATACTGGAGAGTAAGGAGAGTGAAAGCATGGTTTATAATTTTGAGACGGCTCTAAAGGAAGAGCTATTGAAAAGTGAAGAAAAAGGAATAGAAAAAGGATTAAAAAAAGGTATGGAAAAAGGGATAGATAAAAAAGCAGTTTTAGTAGCTAAAAAAGCATTATTAAAAGGCTTGGATTTATCAATAATAGCAGAGATTGCAGAATTACCTATTGAAGAAGTGGAAAAAATCAAAAAAGAATTAAACCAGCAGCCTGCCGTGAACCAATTGAATTCTGTTGAATAGTAAAATTTTCATGGAAGCTGCTTCTAACTTGCCAACTCATAGAGAATTTGCATATCCTTTTCCGGCAAAACTTGTTATTGAAAAAAACCGGTATTTGCCGATAGAAATCGTTTCCATACGTAAGAAAACAATTTAGCTTTTTCCGTTGGCTTTGTGTATTCTAAAGGCACATATTAGCAGAAAATATGTTCCATTTATCACTTGATAATTTCTCTGTATGTGCCGGGGGTTACTTTTGTATAGGTTTTGAACTTGCGGATAAAGCTTGAAACATTTATATAGCCTACCTGGACAGTTATTTCCTGCAGACTGGCATCGGTCTCCTCCAGGAGCTTTTTTGCTTTTTCCATTCTCAAATGGTTTACATAATCGGTAATATTCCGGCCGGTTTTGGCCTTGAAATAGCCGCTGAGACCTGAAATCGACATGTGAAACCTGTCGGCCATAGCCTGTACCGAAAAATCAAAAGATGTAAAATAATCCTGGATATATGAAAGCATCTCATTGACTTTTTGAAACCCGTTTTCCTCACGGCAATCGGCAACAGCCGAACATATAAAAAGGCAGATTTCACGAATCCTGCCGTGCAGCTCGTCTATGGTATCGGAGCTCATAAGGGATATTATGTCCAGGTATTTGCATTCCCGCAGATTAAGATCTTTTCTAAGCTTGTATATCGAATTCAAAAGGGAGTTCATAATATTGTAGCATAGGGATTTTGCATGGAAGATGGGGATCTGCCGGATTTTTATATCCTCGAATATGCTGTCCAGAATAGAGGATACTTCCTCCGGATTTCCTTTTAAGACCCTAAGCTTGAGCAAATCCAGGTGCTGACCGGAGTCGTAGTCAATATGATTTACGGTTTGTTCAAGCTCCCGGTAGAAGGTCATGGTGTTCTTTCCCTTGATAAACCTGAAATCCAGAGCGGTAGAAGCCTGCAAATAGGAAGTGCCGATTTCACTTACTGCGGATACCCATTTGCCTACTCCTACCGTCAAATCCGTGGAAAGCATATCTTTAAGGCTGTTGATTATGGAATTGACAGGAATATCGTCATTTGAAGGCCAGGGATCCTCGGCAGCAAACAGGAGGACAATATAGTCTTCATCCAGCTTGTCCAGGGCAAATACCGACAGCTTTTCCAGTTCCAATGACTCAACCAGTCCGATAACCGCCGTATAGTCGGCCTGCCTATGGGAAGAAATGAGGCAAACAGCTACGCAGTATGATCCTTCCTCCAGTGTGATTCTCGCCTCGGCAGCCTGGGCCCTAGCCGTTTCAAAATCCTGATAATAGCCTTTTATCAGCCTTGACAAGATACTTCTTTTGAGGCTGGGTGCGGCGTATTCTACCTTTTTCCTGAGAGTGCTTATGGTAACCTTCATGTGGCTGACTGCCTGCTTGACGGTCTCTATCTCATTATAACCCCTGCCAAACCTTTCATGGATACCTTTCAAAGCATACTGGGTAAGGTCATTGATTGGCTTGTAATTTATCCTGGCAAGCAAAATAATTATAAAAATCCCTAAAATGACCACTGCGGTAAAGCCTAACAAAGCCACCGCAATGAGGGGTGACATTTTTTGGGTCACGGTACTCACCGGAACCGATACGATATAGGTCCATCCCACAGTCTTTGATCTCACCCTTAAAACTGAAAACTCTTTTTTTTCAATCATCAGTTTTTTTGAGAAAAAATTATTGCCTGTTTCCTGGGAATTAAAAAGGGACATATAATCAACCTGCTCACTTCCATAACCGGCCAGCAATCTGTTTTGGTTGTCCAGCACCCATGCGCGGGAATTGCCTGTTTCAAGAATTTCCGATAGGGCGTTGCCGAAGGTCTTCTCTTCTATAGTAAAAAAAACAGCTCCTTCAGGATTTGAACTGTTGTAGGGTATGGGCACTATATAAGTAAGATAGCTGGTATCGCGGTCGGGACATATGGATTTGACAATTTTTTCTGCCGGTCTTATGGTGATATTGTCCAGCTTGTTCATATCGTATAAAAACTGGCGGCTGTCCCAGTGCTCAAATTTGTAAATCTTGCTTGCAAAATGTTCAAGCCTGTATGTCCCACTGGATGAGTATAATAAATCAACTCCCTTGTAATACAGAAAAATTTCGTTGATAAAATTATTGGTGGCAGCCATGCTGCGGAGAGCAGCAACGGCATTCATGGCATGGATGAAGTCCCCGGAATATTTGATTTGCCGAAGATTTGGAATGCTGACAATCTGCATCGCAATATTGTTCAGCTCTTCCATGTGATAATCAATGGAAGTCTGGGCTGAAATAAGCATATCATATGAATATTTATCAATCTGCTCCTTTAGTATACTTGTAAAAGTGTTATAAATTATAAGACCCAATGCAAGCAAAGGGATTATAAAGGGCAACGTATAGGAAAACAGGTATCTGGTGAATAATCCTGACAAGGATATTCTTTTCATTCCAATCCTCCTGGCTGTTAACTTAAGAATTTTATATAAATTATATCATTGGAAACAGGGATTTACAATATTGATGTGTTGAATAAACGTGCAAAATACAAAAAACAAAATATTGTATACTCTTTGAAAAACCGCATATCTCATACAGTAATTTACAGGGAAAAGGCCGGGTCAAAGTGCATAATATAGAGGCTTGGACAGCTTTGAAATACAGCACAGCCGGAGAATATCCGCTTATTTACAGTATGGGAAAAGTGTAATATCATCATACTTAAGATCAATGAAGCGTTGGCGGCACCGTAAAACTGTTTCCGTAATTATATATTGCATGAGGGAGAGGTGAAGTCTTTGAAAGCCGGAACAGAGAGAAAAATAAAGTTTATATTTACTAATTATCAATTGTACCTTCTACTATTCCCCACTATTGTCTTTTTTGTTGTCTTTCGTTATATTCCCATGTACGGGGTACAAATTGCTTTTAGAGATTACATGGTGACCAAAGGATTTTTGGGAAGTGAATGGGTTGGATTGAAACACTTCGAAAGGTTTTTCCAGACGCCCGACTTCTGGATGCTCATCCAGAATACCCTGGGCATAAGCCTTTATAACCTGATGGCGGGTTTTCCGCTGCCCATAATTGTAGCTTTGCTGCTGCACCAGCTAAATCACAAAGGATACAAAAGGTTTATACAGACCACCCTTTATGCTCCTCATTTCATATCAATTGTGGTGCTGGTAGGAATCATACTGGTCTTTCTTTCTCCCCGGCACGGACTGATCAATCATCTGATCAGGCTCCTGGGTGGAGAAACAGTGTTTTTTATGGGAAAACCGGAGTATTTCAAGAGCATCTATGTCTTATCCGGGGTCTGGCAGAGCACGGGCTGGGGAACAGTAATATATTTGGCTGCATTATCAAATATTAGTCCTGAGCTATATGAATCATCAATAGTTGATGGTGCCAATAAATGGCAGCGGATGCTGCATATTGATTTACCCGGAATCCTCCCTACCGCCATTATTCTTCTCATATTAAACTCCGGCTATATGCTTTCCGTTGGGTTCGAGAAGATCTATTTGATGCAAAACTCTTTAAACCGGACTACTTCTGAGGTTATCTCCACCTATGTTTATAAAACGGGTCTTATAAACGCCCAATATAGCTATTCATCTGCTATCGGATTGTTTGATGCGGTAATTAATCTTTTTATATTGATTATTGTTAACCGTCTGGCAAGAAAATTTTCCGAAACATCACTATGGTAAGGAGGAAACAATGTAATGAACAACAAGCTCAAAAGAGGCCGGGGAGACCTGGTTTTTGATATCATAAACTACACCCTGCTGACTCTGGGAATGCTTATGGTTCTCTATCCTTTATATTTTATTGTAATTGGTTCCGTAAGTGATCCGAATGCCGTCTATGAAGGCAGGGTCTATCTCTTACCCAGAGGTGTGACACTGGACGGGTACAGGAGAATCTTTAAGGAGGAATCTATCTGGACCGGATATGGAAACACTTTTTTGTACACATTTTCAGGCACTGCTTTAAATGTGGTATTAACCATATCGGCTGCCTTTACCCTTTCCAGGAAGAGCCTGCCAGGCCGGAACTTTTTTATGTTTATGATCATATTTACCATGTTCTTTAACGGAGGATTGATTCCAAGCTATCTTTTGGTACAGAGGCTGGGGCTTATAGACAAAATTTGGGCACTCATTTTTCCTGTGGCCGTGGGTCCATGGAATCTCATCATTGCCCGGACCTTTTTCCAGACATCCATTCCCGACGAGCTCTGTGAAGCTGCCTACATTGACGGGAGCTCCCATATACACATGTTTATTCGGGTTGTGCTTCCCTTATCCAGGGCACTGATTGCCATCATGGTATTGTTCTATGCCATCGCCCACTGGAATTCCTATTTCAGTGCTTTAATCTACTTGAGAAGCGAGAGTAAATACCCGCTGCAGCTTATATTGCGGAATATACTAATTGAAAATGACGTATCCTCAAGTATGGTCTATGATGCCTATTCGGTAGGTGAAAAACAAAAGCTTGCCGATTTGATAAAGTTTGGTGTAATTATTGTTTCCAGTATCCCGGTGCTAATACTCTATCCCTTTGTGCAAAAGTACTTTGTCCAGGGTGTTATGATAGGCGCAATTAAGGGATAGGTGGAAAGCAGCAATATAATGACAATTTAAAGGAAGAAATCCTTTGAATATATTAAAAAAACATAACAACGCAAAATGCCCGAAAAAAATGAAAAAGGAGGATTTGGCAAATGGTAAAAAAAATGAAGCTGGTGCCACTTATGTTGTCGGTTGTTTTAATGCTGACGCTGTTCTTAAACGGCTGCGGTCAAAAGCCCGATAGGGAGGGCAGCGGTAATGGAACTGGGAAATCCGCTGATAAACCTGGAGCATCCGGCGAAAATATGATTGGAAACATGTACAAGGAAGGACTGCCTATTGTAAAGGAAAAGGTAACCTTCAATTTTGTCTCAAACAAAGATGTAAGAATGCAGGATTTTGAGGATATGGTTTTTTTCAAAAAGATGGAAGAGAAAACGAATATCCATATTGACTGGGAGTTAGTTGATGACTCTAACTGGGCACAGAAGAAAAACCTGATCCTGGCCAGTGGGGAGTGGCCGGATGCATTCTATATGGGGCTCGGTTATAATGACGTTGCCCAATACGGTCCTGAAGGTGTCTTTATAAAGCTGGATGATCTGATAGAAAAGTATTGTCCCAATATTCAAAAGGCATTTGAAGAAGAACCCCTTTACCGCAGATTGTGTACATCCGCCGATGGAAACATTTATTCCCTTGGCTATGCCAATGAAGATGAGAACCAGTATAACTCCGACCAGTTGTTCATTTATAAGCCCTGGCTGGATAAGCTGGAGCTTCCTGTGCCTTCAACTCTTGATGAGTTTTACGATACCCTGAAGGCCTTTAAAAATGATGATCCCAACGGCAATGGCAAGCCTGATGAAATTCCCTTTTCCTTCAGGGCAAATAACCGGATACAGGGGCTGATTTCCTTATTCGGATCCTTTGGACGGGTAGACCCCACCAACCATATAATCGTAGAGGGCGGGAAAATAGTGTTTACCGCCGACAAGCTGGAATACAAGAAAGCTATTGCCTACTTCCATACCTATTTTAAAGAGGGTCTTTTTGATCCCGAAGGCTTTACCCAGGACATTAAACAGTATTTTGCCAAGGGAAAGACCGAAGAGGTTACCTTAGGCTCTTTCATGCTGTGGAATGCAGAGAACATGGCAGGTACGGAAAGGGCAGAGAATTATGTTCCCGTGCCTCCTTTAAAGGGACCCGGGGGACATCAGATTTGGAGAAAATATAATGGCAACAATGGATCAATCAATGGGGCCGGCTTTGCCATTACAAAATCCTGTAATAATCCTGAAATCATCATGAGATGGGTAGACCAAATGTATGAAAAGAAAAATTCTGCCCAGATCATATGGGGAGCCCTGGATATAGTCCTCAAGGAAGGAGATAGCGGTATACTGGAATTTAATCCCACTCCCGAAGGTATGGGCTTTGACGAATTCAGGAGAAAAAATGCACCACTTTTCGGGCCATCCGCGCTTTTTGCAAAAGATTACGGCAAGGTAGTCATGCACCCGGATTTCCAGAAGTCTAAAATGAAGATAAAGAGGGAAGTCTATGACCCATATCTCACAGATGAAAGCCTGCCGGGAATACCTTATACTAAGGAGGAATCCGACTGGCTGGCGTCATCGGGAGAGGACATCAACAATTATGTAGACGACAACCGTGCCAAATGGCTTTTAAACGGCGGAATTGAGAAAGAATGGGACGAATATCTAAAAAGACTGGAACAGCTAAAGCTGGCGGAGCACTTAGACATGCTCCAGAATGCCTATGACCGTTTTATAAAATAAAGGCCACAAATTAAAAAGGAGCCGTTTGCCCTGGGGTAAACGGCTCCTTTTTAATTTGCTCCTAGAGTGTATTATTGACACCGGTAAATATATTATAATAAAATAAGTACTGTAGTGAAAAAAAATTTGAAGGATTTTTTATATATGAGAGGATTTTTGGTTTGGTGAGGATAAATGAAGAGCCGTATCTGAGGGCATATGCTTTTTTGCTGTTTGGCGTATTGCCTTTGCTGGTTTCGCCCTGGAACAATAATGTTTTTTATGACGTAAAGCTTGTGTTTGCCCTTGTTATTACGGCAATCATGGTTTGCATATTGTTTTTTTCCGGGAGGGACAGGGCCAGGGCAACAGGGTATGACTTTATTCTGTTTGCCTATATGGGGCTGGCGTTTTTGTCAACTGTATTTTCCATGGATATAAAGGTAAGCCTTTTCGGTATGAAAGGTCTTCGTGAAGGGCTTTTGTCCATCCTGGTTTACGGGGGTATATTTTATATATTTTCCAAAAGGTTTTCCTTAAAGGTTTTTGAATACATATTTATAAGTGCCGTTATAATAAGCGTTTATGGTATTTTGCAGTACTACGGCATATTTCCAAGGTTTGATACCTGGGACAGCGGTTCATGGAACGGCAATCTTTCCACCCTGGGAAACCGTAATTTTGCAGGATCATATTGTGTGCTTCTGCTGCCCTTTTCCGTCTGGCTTTATTTAAAAAAAGGATATAAAAGATATTTTGTTTATTCCCTTTTTATCTTTGCCCTGCTCCTTGCAAGTATGACCAGGAGCGGCTGGGTTGCTTTTGCCGTAAGTTTTCCCGGGCTTCTTTTTTTGGAATGGAAAAGCAATAGGGCAAGGATTAGATGGATTTTGGTCATGGCAGCTTTTCTTGTGGTTTTTGGGGCCATGAATTTAAAAAGACCGTCGGAGGATGTATCAATAAACGAAAAAGCCCATACCATTGTTAAGGATGTAAGGAATATAGAGAATGATGAATCCGGCTCCGGCAGGATATATATATGGAAAAACCTTTTTCCCCTTATATTTGAAAACCCCTTTTTAGGAAGCGGGCCCGATACCTTCAAGCTTTTGTATGAAAAATACGGTGTAAAAGCCGGACTGCAGTTTGAAAAAGCGCATAATGAATACCTCCAGATGGGCCTGACCATGGGAATACCAGCACTTGCTGTTTATTTTGTGCTTGTAGCCGCAGTGCTTATGAGGCTTGCGGCAAGACGGAGAAAGCACGCATTGACTAATCCGCTTTTATGTAGTATCATAGGTTACTTGATGCAGGCTTTTTTTAACATAAGTGTTATTTCTGCCGCACCTTTGTACTGGGCGCTTTTAGGAATTGCTGCAAATGCCGGTGCGCGGGAGGATGAAATGATAGCGGAGGCTTTAAAATAAATATATGAATATAATACCCTTATCCAGACCGGATATAACCGAAAGAGAAATAAAGGCCGTAACAGGTGTTTTAAACTCAGGAATTTTAAGCATAGGCCCTTATGTGGAGGAATTTGAGAAAAAGGTTGCTTCATTTGTCGGCATTAAGCATGCTGTGGCTGTCAACAGCGGAACAGGCGGACTTCACTTGATTGTCAGGGCCCTTGGGATAGGCGAGGGAGACGAGGTTATAACAACTCCTTTCAGCTTTATTGCCTCTACAAACTGCATTCTTTATGAGAGGGCGGTACCCGTTTTTGCGGATATTGACTATGAGACCCTGGAAATGGACATTTCAAGCATAGAAGCTAAAATAACAAAAAGGACAAAAGCCATACTTGCCGTTGATGTTTTCGGCCATCCGTGCGATATGGGAGGGCTGAAAGCCCTGGCGGAAAAATATAACCTTAAAATTATTGAAGATTCCTGTGAGTCCCTGGGCTCTGAATATATGGGCAGAAAGACCGGAGCTTTGGCGGACGGAGCGGTATTTGCATTTTATCCCAACAAGCAGATTACTACCAGCGAGGGGGGAATTATTGCAACCAATGATGATGCCGCGGCGGACATGTGCAGGAGCCTTAGAAACCAGGGAAGAGCTCCTACCGGCCTGTGGCTCAGGCATGATTACCTTGGATACAGCTACAGGATGAATGAGTTGAATGCGGCCCTTGGCAGCGTCCAGATGGACAGGATAAATGACATAATCCGCAGGCGGGCAAAAGTTGCAAAAATGTACAATGAAAGGCTCAAAGGCGTTGAAGGCATAATACTTCCATATGTCTCAAAAAACACCAGTTTAATGAGCTGGTTTGTCTATGTCATAAGGCTGGAGGAGCATATCTGCCGGGATGAGGTTATGGAATACCTCATAGGCAGGGGTATTTCATGCAAGCCCTATTTCACGCCCATCCATACCCAGCCCTATATGGTCAAAATGTTTGGTTATGAGGAAGAGGACTTTCCCAACACGGCAAAAGCGGGGAGGTCATGCCTGGCGCTTCCCTTTTATAACAGCCTGGGGGAGGATGAGATTGACTACATTGCAAAGACCTTGAAGGAGAAAATGGGGTAGGCAAATTTTCCAAGCTATCGGCATATTGATTTTTTCTTACAATAGTATATAATCATTAAGTAGAGAGATTGAGCTTTAGGTTCGGACAGTAAAACTGATTAGACATGAGTTGAGATGATGTGTGCGGGAAAACGGGGGGGGAAAATGTGAAGCGGATAATTAGGGCCAATATTCTGGTATTGCTGGATATAGTAATTGTAAATTTGTCGGTTTTACTTGCGTACTATTTAAAGTTTGAGGGCCAGATTGGCGATATAACACCGGAATTTCTTGATAAAATTGTTTTCCTCCTGACCATGTCCACCATTATTAAAATAATCTGTTTTGCAGCATTCAAGCTTTACAGCAGCCTGTGGAAATACGCGGGAGCATATGAGCTGGTTACGGTTTTTGCTGCTGCTTTTATTGCAAACAGCATCATGTTTGCATATGTTATTGTTGATTTTGAGCTTTCCGGCTCGCTTCTCGCTCCAAGAAGCATATTTGCCATTGCATTCCTTATTGATATTTTCCTGATTGGCAGCTCGAGATTTGCATACAGGGGCCTGCGCAGGTTTTTGCACGGTGAAGTTATACGGTTTAACAATTCTAAAAGGATAATGATTATCGGGGGCGGAGATGCAGGGGCAGTTGTTGTAAAAGAGCTAAAATACAATTTCCGGCTTAAATGCCATCCTGTCGCTATTATAGATGATAATGCCATGAAGCATGGGAAAAAGCTGAACGGGGTACATATCGTAGGAGGAAGGGATAAAATTGCACAGACCGTACATAAAAAACAGATTGATGAAATAATAATTGCAATTCCCACGGCTAAAACAAAGGACATAAATGAGATTTATGCCGAATGCTCCAAAACAGAGTGTAAAATCAAGATATTACCTTCTGTTTCCCAGCTTATAGATGAATCCGTTGTAATGCAGAGGATAAGGGAAGTTAATATAGAGGATTTGCTGGGCAGGGACCCGGTAAAGCTCAACTGCCTCGAAATAGCCAGCTATATAGACGACCGCATTGTAATGGTAACAGGAGGAGGGGGCTCCATAGGCTCGGAGCTTTGCAGGCAGATTGCATATTTTAAGCCGAAGCAGCTTATAATACTTGACAATTACGAAAACAACCTGTATGACATACATAATGAACTGGCATATAAATATCCAGCTTTAAGCATAGAAGCCATAATAGCCAATGTGAGGGAAAAACACAGGGTTGATACGGTATTCAGGATATACAGGCCCCATGTTGTGTTTCACGCGGCTGCCCACAAGCATGTCCCGTTAATGGAGCATAACCCTACGGAAGCTATAAAAAATAATGTATTTGGCTCCCTTAATGTGGCCCAGGCTGCGGATAAGTATAATGCAAAAAGGTTTGTTTTGATATCCACGGACAAGGCTGTGAATCCCACAAATATAATGGGTGCTACAAAACGTCTTGCAGAAATGGCAATACAGGGGCTTAACAGGCATAGCTCCACAGAATTTGTTGCCGTAAGATTCGGCAATGTGCTGGGGAGCAACGGCAGCGTAATTCCCCTGTTTAAAAGGCAGATAGAAAACGGAGGACCCGTTACCGTTACCCACAAGGAGGTCATAAGGTACTTTATGACCATACCTGAAGCCGTACAGCTTGTGCTTCAGGCCGGGGGTATGGCAGACGGCGGCGAAATATTCGTGCTGGATATGGGTGAGCCGGTTAAAATTTATGACCTTGCCAAGAATCTGATTAAATTATCAGGGTTTGAGCCCGAACAGGATATTAAAATAGAAATAACCGGCTTAAGGCCCGGAGAAAAGCTTTATGAAGAGCTTTTGATGGATGATGAGGGACTGCAGTCCACCGGCAATAACAAGATATTTATTGCAAAGCCGCTGTTTAAAGACCTGGACGAGCTGCTGAGCGAGATAAATACCTTGAAGGAAAAGGTAATTATTAATTCCGCGGATGCGGTTGAATATATCCGTGATATTGTGCCCACTTACCAAAAAGCGGAAAACGGTGTACCGGGAAAAGATATTGCAAATCTTGTTTAGAAAAGGGAAGGAGCATACTGAATTCAGCATGCTCCATTAAAATATCACATAAGCAAAATGCTTGCTTTTTTATATTTTTACCATTACCTGCCCAAAAATTCAGTATATGCTTCCTGGCTCATTTCAAGATATTCGTCAAGGCCTATCCTTTTAAGCTGTTTAATGAACTTGTCCCAGTCCTTGTCAATATCCATGGCGCCTGTAATAAACTGGACAATTGCATCATTTGTATAGTCGTCAAGCTCAGTTTTTATGCGTGTATAGTCAGCTACCCTGTCTTCCGATACGGTAAGGTACGGCAAGGTCTCTGCTGCCGGCGGAGCAGCTTTTTCATAAGGCTTTGAACGTACAAACAGCTGCATCTCACCCGCCTCAGGATGATCACTGTAATAATCCTGCGGGGCAACCCAGCATTCACGGAATTCCTTGCTGGTATTCATAGGTATTGACTGGGTCAATGTCACATTCTCATAATAAGGATCATCTTCTGCTCTTTCCAGGGATTCATATTTTGCCTGTTTTCCATTATAATCCTTATCGCCGTCCTCCGCATATTTCCAATCTACTCCTTGTTCTCCACTGTTGTTGGCAACGGTGCCTTCCTCAGAATAGAACCAGTCAAGCCATCTTACTATAAGGGCGGGATCTTTGGCACTTGATGTAATAGCAAATATGCCGCGTGTTACATCTCTTTGCAAGGTAAAGTTCGGGGACATTACAAACCCGTCCGGTCCTTCTATCGGAGCCATTATTTCATAGTCTGTGAACCTGTCTTTTTTTACAAACATTCCGTAATACCCGCCAAGAGTTGCCCCTATGACGGTCCTGTCGCCGCTCATATTGAGTTTACTGTTATCCGAAGTTGTATTTGTAAATGATTCAGGTGCTATGAGACCTTCCTTGTAAAGCTTGTTTATATACCTTAGTCCTTCCCTGTATTCATCCTTTGCAGGAGTATAAACAACCTTGCCGTTTTCAGCCGCAACCTTGGTTGCCGCATCCGAGTAACAGAAAGCGTTCATGAGAAATCCATCCAGCTCATGATGCCATCCGCTTTTTGGTGACAGAAACGGTATTTCGTCATCCGGGTCGCCGTTACCGTTTGCATCCTTTTCCTTGAATGCCTTAAGCACATGATAAACATCATCGGTTGTCTCTGGCATCTCAAGGCTTAAGTTTTCAAGCCAGACACGGTTTATCCACATCTTTTGCGAGAAATTGCAGTGATAGCATACATTTATGCGCGGGAAGCTGTATATGCTCCCGTCATTCCATGCAATCATTTTCCTGATGGTATCATCTTTTTCCATCAGGCCTTTAAAATATATGCTGTTTTTTTCAATGAGGTCATTTAATTTTAAGAGCTGACCCTGGCTCCCATACTGCATTTCTTCCGCTGCCGTAAAGTTATAGCTGTCCATTCCGCATATTGCGTCCGGGAGGCTTCCCCCTGCCAAAACAATATTTCTTTTTTCCTTGTATCCGTCAAAAGGAGCGGTCTGCCAGTCTACATGGACATTTGTCATCTCCTCGTATTTCCGGTTAAGCCAGTTATCTTCAATATTTTTATCTGCCTTCCATGGTATCATTATTGAAATGCTTTTTTTCTCCCGGACTAACGGAAATTCTCCCAACTCCGTTTTTACAGTACTCTCTGATTCTGCTTTTTCTGTGCCCTGTGCTGTCTTTGAAGTGTTGTTATCGGTCTCAGATTTTTCATTGCATGCAGATATTACCAGCATCATGCAAAGCACAAGACTTAAAATTATACTTACCTTTTTTTTCATGAATTCCCCTCCTGAAATTATTTTAAAACTTTGTACGGTGAAATCATATTATCTGTAACTTACCACCTCCCCATTATTTTATACCTTTTCCCGTTATCCCTTGAGGGTTCCGATTAACAGGCCTTTGGTGAAATGCCTCTGGATAAAAGGATAAAGAACCATTACAGGGATACTGGCAAACACAATAACCGCATATTTCAGCACCTCTGTCAAGGCCATTCTTTCTTCATCGGGTACTTTGCCTGATGCCTGTATCAATGCACTCTGCATTTCGGAGCTCTTAAGTATGTTCCTGAGTACAAGCTGGAGCGGGTATTTGTCCCCGGAATTAAGATATATCAGTGCTTCAAAATACCTGTTCCATATTTCCACAGCATAAAACAAAACCAGTACCGCAACAATGGGAATCGAAAGAGGCAGTACAATTTTAAAGAATGTCCTTAAATCTCCTGCACCATCGATTTCTGCCGAATCATACAGCTCCACGGGGACAGTGCTTTGAAAAAAAGTCCTTGCAACTATTACAAACCATACTCCCACAGCATTGGGAAGCAGCAATGCCCATCTTGTATCTATGAGGCCCAATCCCTGGACAATAAGGTAGGTGGGTATCATTCCGCCGCTGAACAGCATGGTGAATACAAATATGAACTGTATAATTCCCCTTCCCGCAAGGGATTTCCTTGAAAGGGGATAAGCCGCCATGATAGTCAGGGACACACTTATCACTGTCCCGAAAACAGCATAAAAAACAGAATTGAGAAAACTGGAAATAAGGCTTGAGTTCCGTATTATATGCTCATATGCCCTTAATGTCGGCTTGACCGGAAGTAAAAATACCTTACCGTTCAGGACACTTAACGGATTGCTGATTGACTGGCTGACAACATTTAATAAAGGCAGCGCAATCACAACAAGGCAAAAAAACAAAAATATATTATTAATAATGTCAAAAGCTAAATCCTTACCGGTATGCTTTATTTTTCCCGGCATATTCATCCCCCTTTTTACCAAAGGCCTACGTCGGTAGCCCTTTTAGCTATTTTGTTCACTATGATGAGAAGGGCAAAAGATACTACCGAATTAAACAGCCCTATTGCGGACGAATAACTGTACTGCGCCGACTTGATTCCCATTCTGTATACGTATGTGGATATTACGTCGGAGGCTTCCATATTAAGCGGATTCTGCAGTAGAAGCACCTTTTCATGCCCCACATTTAAAATTCCCGCACAGCTTAGAATCAATATGATCATTGCTGTAGGCATTATACTTGGCAAATCAATGTGTATTACCTTCTGAAAGGTTGTGGCCCCGTCTATCTTAGAAGCTTCATACAAATTTTGGTTAACTCCTGATAATGCAGCAATATATATTACCGCAGAATACCCTGTTGTTCTCCATATTCCGGACCATACAAAAATCGACTTGAAAAACCTGGCTTCTCCCAGAAAATTTATCTCCTCCATCCCCATTGCCGCAATAACATTGTTGATAAAGCCTGTTCTTGTTGAGAAAAACAGTGTTACTATGGAGCATAGAATAACCGTTGATATGAAATATGGCGCATACGTAAGCATTTGAACAGCTTTGCTGTATATCCTGCTCCTTGCTTCGTTCAAAGCAACCGCAAGGATGATGGGCAGCGGGAAAGATGCCCCTATGGAATAAATGCTTATGCCGATTGTATTTTTTAAAAGCCTTCCGAACTGGTATGAATTAAAAAAATTCTCAAAATGCTTCAAGCCAATCCAAGGGCTTGCCATAAAACCCCTGGCAGGATTGAAATCCCTGAAAGCAATTTGTACGCCATACATTGGTATATACTTGAAAACTACTATATATACAAACGGCAAAAACAAAAATACATATAACATCCAGTGCTTTTTTATCCTTTTCGCCAGATTGCCTCTTATTTTTGAAGCTTTATAAGATGCAGCACTATTATAACCAGCTCTGGTAATACCCACTAAAATATGCCCCCCTGTAATTTATTGCAGCCGACATACAAAATTATAAATCCTGATGAAAAAATACTCAAGAATCATTATAATACAAGCATACAATTTTAGTATTACCGGAGGCTCATTTTTATGTGACGATACATTTTGTTAGAATGAGTGCATCTAAAATATCCATATCAAGCATTATTATCCTTGTATGAGGTAGGATTTACTCCCATTACCCTCTTAAAGGCCCTTCTGAAGGTCAATGCATTGTTGTAGCCCACTGTGGATGCAATATCTTTTATTAATTCATTACCGGCCATAAGCTTGCACGCATGCTTTATTCTTAATTCCTCAAGAAAGCTGCCCAATGTTCTTCCCGTCTGTTCCTTAAAAAACTGTGAAAGGTATGACTCTGAAATTTTAAATTCCGATGCAATACTGCATATGCTTATGTCCTGTGCACAATAGTTTTCCTCCAGGTAATTCAAAATGCTTTCGAACAATTCGCTGTTATTGCTTTTTCTCTTTTCACTAATCATTTCACATATTTTGAATAATGTGATTTTTATTTCCTCAAAAACTGTTTTGTAATCAGTACCGTATGGCTTGAATTGTACTTTATCAGGCTCAAATTTACTTCTTATTTCATCCGTAACCTTAATAATTGTTCCGCGCAAATCAGATATGAGCTGGTATTTCATATAATCAGTCAAGTTCCTGCCTAGGAAGTTTTCGTTATATATACTGCCTAGAATTTTTTCCAGCTCTGCTCTTTTTCCGGCTTTAACCGTATTCTTGAGCTTTATTTCCAGCTCAGGCGAATAATAATAGCTTCTTTTGCCGGTTTTTATATCCCTGTACCATGTTATGCAATTTTCATCACTATTCTCATTGTAATCCAGTGCGATTTTTGCTTCACTGAAAGACAGGTATATATTGCAAGGGTCGGCGTAAAAGTTCCCTCCTCCATAATTCATGGAAATGTCGTATTTGTGAAGAAGCTCGTTATTAATACCTCCAAGCATATCCTCCATTTCCCTTGTGTACCTGTCCTCGTCACTATGGATGAAATTCATTATAATTGCAGTCTGTTCAATGCCTATTGTATATATATATCCTTTCCCCTTGATTTTTTCCTTGATGATTCCTTCGATGATGGGCCTGTTGATATCGTTCTCAAGGAGTATTTCATTGCTTACGTTCTCAACATATTTATTTATTGTAAGGATGACCACGCAAAACAGCTTTCCCTCCAGATTAATTCCAAGGTGGTTTGATATGGTAACCAATTCATTTCCATCGGAGAACTCCCCTTTTAAAAGCCGTTCAAAAAAAGACATTTCCATACGTATTCTCTGGGAATATACCGATTCCTTCAATATTTGATTGCTGTTAATGAGCTGTTTTACGCCGTTTTTCAAAAGCCTGTAATCATCGGCTCCCTTGTTTGCTTCATTCTTGAAAAAATTTTTCAGCTCAAGCAGCACTTCGTTTAAAGGCTTTGAGTTTTTTCCTGCCAGGTATACGGATATAAGAATCCCGATAGACAATATGGATAAAATAATGAAAATAATCAGTCTTTTAATATATATTGCTTCCTTCATTATTTCAGTAACAGGCAGTACCGTTACATAGTTCCATCCATTTAACGAAGACCGGACATTCATAACCATCATACGTTCTCCCGATATGTCCTTGAAATAATATCCCGAATCTTCATCAAAGTCTGTAACAAATTTTTCAATACTCCTGTCCTCCCCCCACACACCGGTTATGATATCTCCGTCGGCATCAATAATATAGGTATATCCGGCCATTGAATCATCAACATCCGCAAGAAGGTTTTTTATGCCCTTCTCACCCTCCGCATCAATCAAGACCGCAATTGCCCCAAGGATGTTGTTTTTAGAACCGATTGGCAGAGTTTGGATATAAGTAATGTATTGATGCTCCTTCTCGTCAAAGCTCGAATTTAATACTTCAATCATGTCCATTTCAGGTATTGTTTCCCTGAGATGGTATGTGTCAAGCATTTTTTCGTACCATTGCTCATATGAAAGATCCTTATAGCGCAGAACCTTTTCATAATAATAATCCAGATCGTAATAAACCAGGCTATTGGAAAAAACTATATTACATTTTTTCAGGTAAACAAAGTATTGGCTCTTAAATGTACTGGAAAAATTATATGAGCCAAGCTTGCCGCTTGTTTTATAAACATGGTATACATCGGAAGAACCCGCCTGGGGCTGATTCATATGCATAAGATTGAACAGGTTGCCGTCCATGCTCATTTTTATTACCGATGAGTCAATATCCTCCATATAATTATCAATTATAGACCTGCACCGGTTGAGCATGAACATTCTTGACTTCCTTGCATTGTCCTCAATAACGCTGACAGACTTGTAATAGACAATGCTTCCCATTAAAAGAGGAATAACAAGTATTATGACATTTGATAGAAAAAAACGCCTGTAAATCATCATTTTTCTTTTTTTTCTTTTATCCTTAAGCATTATTATCCCCCATGGAATTTACGCCAAATCCC
The DNA here is from genome assembly GCA_028280575.1 of Clostridia bacterium. Taxonomy (GTDB): domain Bacteria; phylum Bacillota; class Clostridia; order Acetivibrionales; family STF1-152; genus JANQLN01. The sequence continues at coordinate 24,915 of JANQLN010000078.1, read as the reverse complement.
TGTTAAATTTATATTTTTTCCCCTTACGGGCCTTTACCTCTATGGCTTTATCCTTGTATTTCAGCAAAAACTTCCCGTCAAAGTCGGGTGTTATACATATGTTAACATATTCTCCCATTGCCCATTCAATATCTACGGTATACCCTCCCCTGGCTCTTAGGCCTTTTACACAGCCATCCTTCCACAGGGAAGGCAGTGCGGGCAGAATATGTATAGCTGCGTTATGGCTCTGCAGCAGCATTTCTGCAATGCCTGCCGTTACGCCAAAATTTCCGTCAATCTGAAACGGCGGATGTGCGTCAAAAAGGTTGGGATAAGTACCCCCTCCGTTGGAGTAATCAATACCGGTTGTCACTACGGGCTTAAGCTGGCGTTTAATGAGCTTGTTAGCCCTATCACCGTCCATAAGCCTTGCCCACAAATTAATTTTCCATGCCAGGCTCCAGCCGGTCCCGCCGTCGCCTCTTCGCTCCAGTGCTTTCCTGCATGCTTCCTTTAGCAGTTCATCCTTTTTGGCATCAATCAAATCACCCGGGTATAAGCCGTACAAATGTGACAAATGCCTGTGATGCATATCTGCTTCTTCATAATCTTCTCCCCACTCCATAAGCTGGCCGTGTTTTCCGGTTTCAAAATCCTTGAGCCTGCCCATTATACCCGCCAGCTCTTCTGAGAATTCCTTGTCCTGCCCCAGTATTCCTGCAGCTTTTATGCAGCTTTTGAACAGGTCCCTGATTATTGATATATCCATTGTACTATTACTGCAGACACCGCAGTATTCACCACCTGATAATTTGAATACATTTTCCGGCGATGTGGAAGGGCATGTTATCAAATTGCCTGAACTGTCTTCCACCAGCCAGTCCTTACAGAAAAGAGCGGCACCTTTCATAATGGGGTATGCTTTTTCTCTTAAATAGTCAATATCACCATTAAATGCATAATGCTCCCATAGATGCCTGCATAACCATGCTCCGCCCATAGGCCAGAAGGCACATGCAACTATCAGGTCACTTGATGACAGCTTGCCTACGGGAGTAGACTGCCTCCAGATATCAACATTGTGGTGGGCCGTCCATCCCCTGCACCCATAATGTATGCCTGCTGTTCTTTTGCCCGTTACACTGAGCTCAGCTATCATATTTAACAGGGGTTCATGGCATTCCTTCATATTACAGGCTTCAACAGGCCAGTAATTCATTTCGGTATTTATGTTTGTTGTCCAGTTGGAGCTCCAGGGCGGACGCAGTTCCCGGTTCCAAATTCCCTGGAGATTTGCCGGCTGTGTGCCGGGCCGTGAGCTCGATATCATAAGATACCTTCCATACTGGAACAAAAGTGCTATAAGCCCATTGTCTTCCTGGCCCTTTGAGAAATTTAAAAGCCTTTCGTCTGTAGGAAAGCATGCCTTATCATTTGGGCCCAACTCCAGCTCTACCCTGCCAAACAAATTGGCATAATCCTTTATGTGCTGTTCCTTTATCTTCTTATAATCCTTATCTTTAACATTAAAAAGGAATTCTTCACAAAGCCTTGACGGGTTTTTTCCTTCCCTTCCCGGTATTTTGTCATACCCATTATAGCTTGTTGCTGCTGCAAGGAGTATGGTTACTTCGTCTGCATTTTCAACTATAATATTATTTTTCCGTGAATACGTTTTACCACCGCAGCTTTTGAAAAAAACCCTTGCTTCAAATGTTAGGGCCCTGTTGTCAACGTCATCGTCATATACAACGGGATCAGGGCCTTTATAATAGCTGGGATCAACATGGCTTGGGCATTTGCCTTTCATTATCAGTATTTTTTCACCGGCTGATATTTCATGCTTCAAAATGCTGCCGGCTGACGCGGAAAATGAAATGCTGCCGGGCCTGTCCGCCTTTAAATTGACAGCAATAATACCATCTACAGCAGTAGCAAATACCTCTTTGACATATTCAATCCCGTTTACGCAAAATTGTGTCTTTGCCACAGCAGTTCTTAAATCCAGCTCACGTTTATACTCGTTTATTTCACCGGTATGCTTAAAGTCCAGATATAGGCTGCCCATAGGCATATATGACTGGTTGAACGGAACAAGAATATGCTTCTTAATAAGGCTTTGAGCTTCCAAAAGCCTGTTTTCCATTATAAGCTTCCTGGCCTTATGCAGGTAAGCTTCAGCCTCATGAGTGCTGTAATCTGCCGGATAACCCGACCACAAGGTATCTTCATTGAACTGTATATGTTCTTTTCCTGTACTTCCAAATACCATCCCGCCCATGCGTCCATTACCGACAGGAATGGCTTCCTCCCAGACAGAAGCAGCTTTTTTATACCATAATTTCATATTATCATCAGTCATTTACTTCCTCCCTCTCACTTGTTTACCTGCAAACAGTGCACCATTTAAATTGTCTTGTCGGCTGCAATCTAAAATACAAAGGAGAAAACTGATTACTTTAATATTATACTTCATATATAAACAATAGTCTATAGTACTGCAGTGAAAAACCTTTGAAAGAAGGGCCTTAATCAATCAGCTTTATTTGACAGGAACGTAAGTTCTGTATATTATTAGACATATAAATATGGTAGAATATAAGAAAGGATGATCTATATATGTCGGAAGATAGGATACATTGGCATCCGGTGTTTGCTACAGCGTTAAAGCTTGAACTTATGGAGTATTATCCTGCACTTGAGATAATAGAAGAGTACCAGCTAACATCAAAGCCGCTGGAAATAGATATTTTGGTGGTCAAGAAGCTGAAAGAGGTAAAGATATTAAAGAATATAGCAAAGATATTTAAAGGACATAATATAATAGAATACAAGTCGCCGACGGATTATATATGTATAGATGATTTTTACAAGGTGAAAGCATATACATATATGTATAAGACATTAGGAAGAAAAGTTGATGAAATAAAGATTGAAGACATGACCATAACAATAGTGAGCAACAGCTTTCCCAATAAGATAGCGGAGTATTTAAAAGAAAAACAGAAAATAAGAGTTGAAAAACAAAATGAAGGGGTATACTATTTAAGAGGGAAATGATGTAAAGACACAGATAGTGGTAATAGATGAACTGGAGAGGAAGGAAAACAGGTATATAAGGCTGTTGACAAGAAAGCTGGATATAAGGGAAGAAATAACAGGTTTGGTGAAGGAATATGGGAAGAAATATAAAGACAGCAGGTATGAAATTTTAATGGATGCAGTAATAAGTACGAATTTGCTGCAGTTTATGGAGGTGTATGAAATGACAAAGAAGCTGTCGGAAGAGGAATTGGAAGCTATAAACAGGGTAATTAAGAAGTTTGATATTGGAGAGAAAATAAGAGAAGAAGGAAAAATTGAAGGAGAGGTAAATCTTCTTATCAGGGTGCTGAATAAAAAGCTGGGTAAAATGCCGGAAGATATTAAAAAGCAGCTGGAAGGATTAAAATGTACGGATACCGTTGAGAATATAATGGACAATATTTTTGAAATAAATTGTATAAATGACATTAAGAGATATTTGTAAGCTGCTTTTAATATGTTCTCACAAGTTATGATTTGCAGGGGATAAAAAAACCGGCATTCCGGAAATACCGGAGAATGCCGGTTTTTTGCAAGTGAAAGCTATACTATGTTTATATCCAGCTTCATATTTGATAAAGCCGTTGAAAAAACAGCAAGAGTGCTTTATAATAACAGCCGGACTGGTGGTAGCGGCATTTCTGTTATCGGATGGCTTCAGTATCCGGGAACCACGATTGGTCTTTATTCAATTTTTCCAGTATAAAAATCATATCCAAAATGGGAAAAAAAGCAGCAATATTAAAAATTAATTAACAGAATTAGTATTTTTTTCATGCTTTTTTTGATGTATTGTCACATAGTTAATATTTTTTAGATTTTTTCCGGTAAATCTGATATAATTGTTTAAAGAAAAATTGATATAAAGTATAGATAGATGAAACGACTTTAATTCCTTAAATTATGGTCTTTGAAATACACAAAGATTTTAGTGGATTTCAAAGGTCATAATTCTAAGAATTATGACGTTACACATAGATAATTGTTAGGGAGAAATGCTAATGGATAACCAATTTGAAGAAATAAGCCTGAGTGAAATACTTTATATATTGGCTAAAAGATGGTGGGCTGTTTTTATAATAACCGGGGTATGCATTGCTTTTGCAGCCGTTTATACATTTTTTTTCCTGGAACCCATATACCAGGCCGACACTTCGCTTTATATAGGAAAAAGGATGGATTCCCAAAATTCAATAGCATACAATGACCTTATAATAGGGGAAAGGCTTGCCAATGATTACCGGGAAATAGTCAAAAGCAGGTTTATCACGGGACTTGTCATAGAAAAGCTTGACCTTGCTTTAAGCTCGAAGGAGCTGGCGCAAAAGATCAGTGTGCAGTCCAAGAAAGATACCAGGCTAATAAATATCTTTGTAGAAGACAAATCACCTGCCCGGGCAATGGAGATTGCAGATGCTGTTGCCGAAACCTTTAAGGAAAAGGTTTTAGACATTATAGATGAGGAACATGTTCAAATAATTGATAAAGCAATTCTTCCCCAAAATCCAATCAAACCTAATAAAAAAGTCAACATTGCCATTTCATTTGTACTTGGGGTTATGCTGGGGTGTTTTGTTGTATTTGCTTTTGAGTATTTTGATAAAACGATAAAGAGTGTGGATGAGCTTAAAAGGTATGTGGATTTGCCGGTGATTGGCGTGATTCCTAAGTTTGAGGAATGACGGGAGAAGGTTGGAAAGTGGTGGTTTACGGTTGGGATTAAGAATAGACATAAGAGGCCGGATGAGATTGCGGGGATGCGTAATTCCGGTTTACAAAACTGAAAAGAAGGTACTGGAGGAGATGATGGTTTGGAGTTGAAGAGTGGGAGGCTGGTCTGCTTGCATGATCCTAAGTCGCCGGTTTCGGAGGCGTACAGGACTTTGAGGACCAACATCCAGTTTTCGGAGGCAGATAGGCCTGTAAAGAGTATAATAGTTACCAGTGCGGGACCTGGTGAGGGTAAGTCGGTTACAATTGCCAATACTGCCGTCACCTTTGCGCAGGCGGGAGGAAAGTCGCTGCTGATTGATGCTGACCTTAGAAAGCCCATGCTGCACAAGCTGTTTGGCATTGAAAACAGGAGGGGGCTTACAAATGTTCTTGCCATGCATGAGGACTTTAAGGAATACATTCACAAAAGCTCTGTAAAAAGCCTGGATATACTTACATGTGGAGCTATACCGCCCAATCCTTCCGAGCTTCTCTCCACAAATTCGATGAAGGAATTTTTAAAGCAGCTGAAAAATGAATATGACCACATATTTATAGATGCTCCTCCCGTAGCGGTTGTTACCGATGCAGCCATATTAGCCTCCGAAGTGGACGGTGTATTACTTGTAGCAGCAGCAGGGCAGGTTGAGCGTGACGCACTGCAAAATGCCAGGGAGCTTCTTGAAAAGGTCCGGGCACATATACTTGGTGTTGTTTTTAACAAGGTAGAGCGTAAAAGCGGCGGAGGGTATTACTACTATTATTACTATGGCAAGGATTCGTCAAGCGAGGGCAAAAAAAAGAAGAAAAAAGGCTCAAAGACAGATTAAATGTTTAAAATGCTCTAAAATTTAAAGCGTTTTAATATTTTGTTAAAATAAATTATAATCAGTTGTTATATGCAAAATAAGCTGATATAATTTAGAAATATATAGATATTTAATTAAGGAGAGGTGATAATGTTGAATAGGATATTGGGAGGTATTTTGCTGGTCGCCTTTTTGGTGGTCCAGGTTTTTGCCGGTGCTGCTTTTGCCGACAGCTCGGACGCCAGAAAGTCTTTGGAAGAGCTTGAAAAGCTTTCGGATGACAAAAAGGGACTGTTACTGCAAAACGTTTGGGATTACGTTGTTGCAAGGCTAGGTGACGGAAAGCCTTTAACGGTAGAAGAAGATTTGGATGATTTATATGCTGAGATAAAAGGAAATCTTGACGATCTAGAGATTGACATAATTGATGAAACCGGTGGGACACCCGGTGACGGGAAGATTTCAAAAGCTTCCGTTGAGCTGATGATAGAAAAGCTCATTAATAATAAGGGCATAATTGTTACATACTACAACTTTTACAAAGATAAATTTGATAAGACATGGATAAAGGAAACTTTACTTGAGCTTGATTCTACAGCTACCGAAGGAGAAGTTTTCGTTGCCTTGCTTCCATTTACCGTAGAAATACTTACACTTAATGATGACAATGATTTTATAAGATATGGCGATACATCTGCAAAAATGAAGGTACAGCTTGGTCTTTTGGCAAGTTTGTTCAGTGAATTTTTAGAAAATATTAATTCACAGGTAGACGAAGTAGCCGTAAAGATAAACAATAATATGGACAAGTATGGAATTTCTCTTAATGATGCCATATATGCACTCAGTATTTATGATCTATATCATGCGCCTTCACAGACAACGCCTGATCCCGGGACTCCGGCAGAACCGGCGCCTACGCCTTCTCCCGGTCCGGACAGGGAGGTAAGTGACGGTGCGTCCGATATTGAAGATGCGGCAGGTGAAAATGAAGTTACCAAAGAAGTGGTAAAAAATGTAGAGGAAGCTATAGAAAAAATTGCAGATGGACTTTCCGGTGATGACGACAAGTCAACATCTGAAAATGTGGCTGCAGTTGTTGATGTAATCAAAAATGTTCTTGCCATATCATCCAAAGCACAAGATGGTGAAAGCAAAAGTGATTTGGTTAAACAGGCATCGGATTTACTTGGAAAAGTGGCGGAAGCTTCAAAGGATATTACTGATTCTGAGAGCTCGCAAACAGTTGTAGAGAGTATAGCCGACATGATCGGTAATATTGCAGGGGGTGTTGACGACGAAGATGAGGACACGTCCAAAACTGTTACCGCCCGGATTAAAAACTCCGTTAAAACTGCTGCAAAGCTTGTTGCAAATGTGAGTGAAGAAAAAGCAGTTGAAGTTGGTACAAAGGTTATTGAATCGGCAGCCAAGGCAGCAGAAAAAGCAAATAAGGGCGGTGAAAAAAGAGGGCTTGAAAAGGCCGCTGCCCATGTAGCGAGCAAGGTTGTCGAAGCTGTGGGTACTTCAAGCCTAAAAGCCGTTGTTAGTGAGGCGGATGCTGCTTCCATACTTGAAAAAGCTGAAAAGGCTGTTTCTACTGCAGAGGATATGGAAAAAACGCTTAAGGACAACAAAATTTCCGGCAAGGTGGAAAGGAAGGTTAAGCTTATTGTTGAAGCCTCTGCGGAGGAAAAATCGCTGGTTGAGCTTCCCGCTGCCCTGCTTGATAGTGTAGGGGAAAAGGGTATAGAAAAGGTTGAGATTTCCTCGGGGGTTGCTTCCCTTACTGTAGAGCCCGGGTTTATGGATGTTGAAGAAGGAGCAAACATAAGGCTTGAAACAAAGAAGGTTGTTTTGGATGAAGAACTGGAAAAGTCACTTTCACCGGACCAGAAAAAGCTTTTAGATGAAGGTGCACAATTATTTGATTTCGATGCGGCTGTTGTTTCCGGCAGTACTGAAACAAAGGTTAGCAGGTTCAAGAAAAAAATAACGGTAGCTGTTCCATACACACTAAAGCCTGCGGATAATCCTGAAAAAATAACAGTTCTCTATCTTGCAGACGACGGAACTGTTAAAAACATGACAGGCAAATATGATCCCATTGCCGGTACGGTTTCATTTAAAACGAATCACTTCAGTAAATATATAGTAAAAAGCGTTTCGGCCACATTTGCCGATGTGCCGGGAAGCTACTGGGCATACAGGGATATCGGTGTAATGGCTGCAAAGGGAATAGTAGAGGCTAAGCCTGCCGAAGGCATGTTGTACAAGCCCCTTGACATGCTCACCAGGATTGAATTCTGCAAGTATGTATCCATTGCTCTTAATATTGTAGACGAAGAAGCCGAATGCACATTCCCGGATGTAAGCAAGGACGACGGGGACTATATATATGTTGCGTCGGCAGTAAAAGCCGGCATAATAAAAGGCTATCCCGACGGAACATTTAAGCCAATGAATGAAATAAGCAGGCAGGAAATGGCTGTAATGATAGAAAGGGCAATTGGCGAAACCATTGAAAATGCCGATGAATTCCTCGATTATGCAGATAAGGCCGATATAGCGGATTATGCGCTGTCCGGCGTTGCAATTGCCGCAAGGGCCGGTATCATTACCGGAAAACCCGGCAAGATAATGGACCCGGAGGGAACTACTACAAGGGCAGAAGCTGCTGCAATACTCCACAGGCTTTATAATTATTAAAATACGGTTTGGATATGGACGGGAGGGTAATAATATAATTATCTCCCGTCTTTTTCAAAGGAATTTTTTATATTCAGCATGGAGCAGACCGTTTTCTGGCATATAGGAGAGTTGGATGAGGAAAATAGTAATCGTTGTAATATCTTGCATTTTAATAGCTGCAGCTGCCGGGGTATTTGCCTTCCGGAAATTAAGTGATATGCTGCCCCAAAACCTGCTTGCCGGTTCAAGGGCTTCGAGCATAGGTACCGAGCTTGATAACGGCAGTGAAAATGAAGCAGATTTAAAAGATATTGTTGAGACCGGTTCGGATATTAGCGGACAGTCAGTTAATAATGGGCCTTCCGACACTGCCGGAGCTTTGGAAGCTGATGAAGGCAGTTCCGAGAGTGAACAGGGAGGGATGCCGGAAGAAACCCGGGATATTGCACCAAATGCAACAAAGTCCCTTGCTGGTGAGGATAGAAAAAAAGTGGTGCCTGATTCCCAGGAGGAGCAGACCATAAAAGAAAACAGCGGGACAAAAGAGAGTAAAAAAACAGAAGAAAGTATGGAGAGTCCCGGGACCGTAGGTGAAGAGGAGCCCTTACAGGCCGGAGCTTACAGCCAGGAGCAGATAAGCAGTATTCAGAGCAAGGTAACATTGGCCGACAGGGTCAGGGCTTTGAAGCTGGTTTTATCAAAGCTGTCCAAGGATGACATTGAAATGCTTAAAAAAATGCTTGACGGCGGAGTAAGTGATGAGGAAAAGGAAGAAGCCAAAAGGATGGTTTATGAGAAATTCAGTGATGAAGAAGTAAAAATAATTAAAGAAATTTATAGTAAATATATGAAACAGAAGTAATTTACAGCTAATAAAAGAAAGGCTGATATTAAGTAATGGTTGATATACATTCACATATACTGCCCGGATTGGATGACGGGCCTGAAAACCTTGATGTTTCAATAGATATGGCCAGGATGGCACGGGATAATGGAATTAAGGATATAATTGCAACACCTCATTATATAAGCTATGATACTGAAAATGACAGGTCCAGGGTGGATGGGAAAGCAGCAAGGCTTTTACGGGCCCTTAAGAATAAGGGAATAGATATTAATATACATCCGGGAAATGAAGTATATCTTGATGCTTCGGTGCCCGAGCTTCTGGACAAGGGAACGATTCATACCCTTGCAGGGTCTAGGTATATACTTGTGGAATTTCCCATGACGGAGATACCCCACTGTGCAAATAAAGTACTTTATGATATATTTATAAGAGGGCTTGTGCCTATTATAGCCCACCCTGAAAGAAACATTGCTTTGATTGAAAAACCTGAAATGCTTATTGATTTTTTGAATAGAGGCTGTTTAGCCCAGGTGAATTCGTCAAGCATTACCGGGGTATTCGGCAGGAAGGTAAAAGAGACGGCTATGCTTTTCATAAAGCACAATCAGGTGCATTTTGCAGCCACAGATGCCCACAGCTGCAGGGGAAGGTCTCCCAGGCTGAAAGAGGCAAACGAAATTGTAAAAGAGCATTTCGGACAGGAAAAGGCAGATATCCTTTTTTGCAAAAATGGTATTAATGTGTTAAAGGATGAAGCCATAGAGGCTTTAGAGCCTGTTGAAATAAAAAGGAAAAGAAGGCTTGAGCAGTGGAAATGGCTTAAAATTAACGGGCTGTGGGGGCGTTCCTAGAACTGCTGGAGGATCCCGGCAGGAAAAAGTTAAAGAAAAGCAGGAAGTAAAGTGCTGTGCAAGTAATTTAGGAGGGTTTTTTTTGAATCTTTATGAAAAGATAAAAAACAAAAAAGAAAAAATAGGGGTTATTGGGCTGGGATATGTAGGACTGCCTATAGCAGCGGCACTTTCTAAGCATGCTTGTGTGGTCGGATTTGATATTAACAGGGAAAAGGTAAAGAGATATTTAGAAGGCATTGATGCTACTAACCAGGTTGGAAATGACCGGTTAAAAGAAACGTCAATACATTTTACCTGGGATGAAGGAGAGCTTCAAAGCTGTAAATTCCTTATTGTGGCAGTTCCTACACCGGTTTGTGCGGATAAGACACCTGATCTTACTCCTGTAATAAATGCAAGCAGGACAGCAGGCAGAAACCTTGTTAAAGACGCTGTTATTGTATATGAATCCACCGTATACCCCGGGGTTACGGAAGATGTGTGCGTACCTATACTTGAGGAAGAGTCAGGACTTAAATGCGGAGTTGATTTTAAAATAGGATATTCTCCTGAGCGGATAAATCCGGGGGATAAGATTAACAGGCTGGAGACTATTGTAAAAATAGTTTCAGGTATGGATCCACAATCCCTTGAGATAATTGCAAAGGTTTATGAGATGATTATAGAGGCAGGGGTACACAGGGCCGAAAGTATAAAAGTGGCGGAAGCTGCAAAGGTAATTGAAAATGCGCAAAGAGATATTAATATTGCATTCATGAACGAGCTGTCCATTGTTTTTAACAAGATGGGGATTGACACAAAGGCCGTTTTGGAAGCGGCAGGAACCAAATGGAATTTTCTCAAATTCAGCCCGGGCCTGGTGGGAGGGCACTGTATAGGCATAGATCCGTATTATTTTATTTATAAGGCTGAGGAGTTGGGTTACCATTCCCAGATTATACTCTCGGGCAGAAGGATTAATGATGACATGGGCAAATTTGTAGCTGAAAATGTAGTAAAAAAGCTTATTTTAGCCGATAAGCAAATAAAGGGCGCAAAAGCTGCGGTTTTTGGAATAACATTTAAGGAAAACTGTCCTGATTCAAGGAATACAAAAGTGGTGGATATTATAAACGAGCTTAAGGAATACGGTATGGATATAGTGGTAGTAGACCCTGTAGCGGGCAGGGAGGAAGTACAGAATGAATATGGGATAGATTTAAAAAGCATTAACGATGTAAGGGACATTGATGCCGCAGTATTTGCGGTATCCCATAAAGAGTTTGTCCGTATCGGCCCAGGGGATATCAAGCCAATGTTTAAAAAGGGAGAAAAAAACAATAATGTACTGATAGACATCAAAGGGATTTTTAATAAAAAGGAAGCGGAAAACATGGGGTATATATACTGGAGGTTATAGCAGCTCCCGATTTTTTAGTTTCTTATATAGACATTATGCTTTTTTAAATGATGATAAAAGTTACTGTTACCTTTTATACCGCAGTAAATCCATACAGGAATCAATAAAATCCCTGCTGAGAGAATAGTAATCAGAATCATCAAAATTCCCTGCAAAAACATTTTCCTGTGCAAATACCAGAACGGACCCGCTAAAAAAGCACGCCAGTTCCAGCCTGACTTTTGAACATGAACCTTTTTCATAGCATTTCACCATACAATCTATATATATCTATATATTAATACAAAACACTACAAAATGCAATATTTCCGAGAATTTGAGTTTTACCATTTTTTTGATAAGATTTATGCATATAGTATGAAGCATTTATCAAATGTTAAAAATGGGAAAACTCAAATTACGGGATTACTTGTAAAAATCAAGTAAATATTTATTTCGTTTGTCTTACAAGCAGTTTACAGTTAAAAGTAAATAATGTATAGTTTAAAGAGTGCTTTAATACAAGGGGAATATGCTAAATGGGAATTGGTAAGATACTGGATTGTTTTAAAAAGAAAAATGCAGCTAAATTCTTTATACTTACATTGATATGGATGGGATTTATTTTTTACATGTCGTCTAAACAAGGGGACGACTCTGCGGGCTTGAGTGATTCTGTCGTTTCCTTCGTTATATATGTATTTAATTTTTTATTTGGGAAAAATCCTCCCGGTGTAATTTTAGATATTATCCTTGAAGGGATCTTAATAAGGAAGCTTGCACACTTTATAGAGTATTTCATACTGGGAATACTGGTTTTTTTGACATGGTACAGTATGGGGCTTGGGCACCGGATAATCCTGCCATTTGTTTTTTGTGTTGTCTATGCCGCATCCGACGAGCTCCACCAGCTTTTTGTACCTGGCAGGCATGGGTCAATTACGGATGTAATAATTGATTCCGCAGGAAGCGGGGCAGCTATCCTTCTGGCAAGGCTTATAAAGCAGCGGGACAGATTGAAAAAGAAAAGTTAGCTTGCCACAATGTTTCTGCCGTTTCTTTTTGCGTGGTAGAGCTTTTCGTCAACCAGTGAAATAAGCTTTTCAGGTGTGGGGTTTATTAGACAATCGGTAGAAGCCACTCCAAAGCTGGCAGTCAGCCTTATCCTTGCCCCCTTGTATATGAAAATTCTTGACTGGGTTATGTGCCTTAATTTTTCCGCTACATTGCAGGCTATATCTAAATTTGCCCCGTTAAGGCAAATAAGAAATTCTTCTCCGCCGTATCTTGCGAGCCAGTCCTGGCTGCTTCTTATAGAGGAGCGAAGCAGGCCGGCTATTTCTTTCAGCATGAAATCACCTGCCACATGCCCGTATGTGTCGTTTATATTTTTAAAAAAATCAATATCAACAAGTATCAATGATAAAGGCATTTTTAAATGCTTGCTTTTAATCATATCCAGAGGAAGCCTTTCGTCAATATATCTCCTGTTATAAAGGTCCGTCAGGTAATCCTTTACCGCTTCAATTTTCGCATTTTCATAGGATGCGGAAAGGTTTTTGAAAAGCTCCATTTTGTATCTTCTTTTATTCATTGTAAGCGGAGCTGTTGTAACCATGTATATGCAGCTGCCTATCCGGCGTATATCAATAACTGCCTTTTTTTCATTTGCATTTTTGATTTCCGGGTTATCTTCAATTTCAAAAAAGCAGGAACTATCTTCAAGTTCATCCGTAAAAACTTCCAGGCTGACTATTTCTTTTTTGCCGGGATCAGTAATCCTGACCACATCAAAATTTGAATCGTACAGGCTTGTTCTGTATTTTTTGCTTACCGTTGCTTTTTCCAATATTATGACCCTCCGAGCTATTGTTTACTTTTATCTGAATCCAATGGGGGCAAATCCGCAAACACCTTCTTTTAAACACCCTGTATTCGCTGCCTGTCCGGCCTGCTTCTCAAGGAACCGCCGGCCCACCGCTGCCAAACTTTTTCCACAATATATTTATCGGTATAACAGGTCTTTTGTATTAACATAAATATTTAGTGGTCTGTAACACATAATCTTTAGGGTATCTTACAGTATATTTTTCCGTATTACTTCGTTGTCGTCAATCGGAATACGTCAGTATTCCTCAATCCTCCGCCTTGTAATACGAAAAAATCTACTGCAATTCAACCCTAAAGCTCATGTGCTACAGACCACTAGAAAAAAAGTCGAAAATTGTCACATTATTGACTATTTTGTTGGAAAATAATTCTTGTATTACATAATTAATTATAATATAATATATTTATGCAGGTACCGACTTAAAATCCCAGGAGGAAATTTCTGATGATTGAGGGTATTGCAAGTAAAGTCACATCTATGGTTAAAAACAATTTACAAAAGGAATTGACCGACGAACAAGAGAATGTTATAAGGTATGGCTTTGATATAATGATATACCAGCTGTTTATTCTTACAATTGTTCTGGGGCTTTCATTGATTACCGGCACTTTAGGATACACACTTGTTTCCTTTTTGGTATATTCCAGCCTGAGAGCATTTGGGGGAGGTGCCCACGCCAGCACCAGGATTCTATGCGGATTGACATATTTGTCTCTGCTGGCCGCTGTCATTACAGCTTCTGTCTTTTTAGAGCCGGCCGGCGTTTTACTTTCATTAATATTGCTTCCCGTTAATTTATCCATATTTTTAAGGTACGCTCCGGGTGATACGGAGGACAGGCCCATAATAACCAAAAAACATTTTGTAAAGCGGAAGATAATTGCAGCCTGTATTCTTATTGTGTATCATGGAGCGGCTGTTTTTATATGGAGGTACAGCCCGGTATACTATAATATAATCTTATTTAGCATAATTCCGGTAACATTTATGATTACGCCTTTAGGTTACAAAATACTCAAATGCCGAAAAAGCAACGCTTCAATGACATGATAAGTGCATTCCGGGATCACTAATCTGCCCGACCTGGCTGCACCGCACAACTGCCATAATGCTGTGAAAGGAGGTGCTCTTATGAGGAAAAGAAAATTGATACCGCTGGTTCTAGGTCTTATGGCTGCATTTGCCACTTTTTTAGCGGCATCGGTAGCTTATGCCAGTCCTCCATGGATACTTTACCAGCCAAAGGCTCCTAAATCAATACTTAAATAATAACGCATAATTGCCGGTAAGGCCTAGGAGTCCGCCCGGACTCCTAGGAGTTCTGTCACAGGCTCCTAGGCCTTATCGCAGTTAATAACAAGCTGCTGGGTAAAAAGCATATCATTTTTGAAGGTCTCAAGCCTGCAATCTTTGCATTTGGATAAAATGTTTTTCACTTCCCAGAGGCCGAATCCGCTGTGTTCAACTTTTGTAGAATAGCCGTCCTCATATATTTTTTCCAAATCTATTTCCCCGTCATAGGAGTTTGAAATTGTTATTATGAGTTTGCTGTTCTTTTTATGGATAATAAGCTCCAAGAACTTTTGCTCGCTTTTTTCAGCCGCTTCCAGTGCATTATCCAGCATTATGCCAAAAACCTTGCAAAATTCGTAAACAGGCATTTTCGAAACCTTGACGGAATGGGTAATATTTAAATTAAAATTGATGTTGCTTATCTGGGCATAGGATATTTTTGCAAGAAGCATTCCGTATATGGCAGGAGTGTCCTTTAAATAAGTGTTTAGGGGAAGAATATTATTGATTTCCCTGCATTCGTTTTGCATACATTCATGGTATTTTTTTAAACCTTCTATGTCGTTTAGCTTAATATAACCTCCAATGACACTTATCATATTGCTTAAATCATGCTTGAAGCCCTTAAGCTTGTATACCAGATCCTCGAGGGTTTTTATCTGCAGCTCTTGAAATACCAGCTCCTGCTGCTGAACCTTTAGTTTATAGGTCTTTTTTATATTATGTATGCATAAGAAAAACATTACGGATATTGCTGCCGCATTGAATATAATAAGTCCGAGGGGATAGTCTATTATATTTTGCTGGAAGAATAACATATTGGGTACTATGACTGCCGTAACAATTGCAAAATTCAATATGAGGTGGGTCCATCTTCTGCTGTCATATTGAGCGGTAAAATCCATATTAAGCTTTGAATATCTTACTATATAAACGACTACAAGGAAAAATAAGTTTGCCTGGTTTTTTAACAGAACCAATATCAGAAAACTTGAAGTGAGCCTGGTAATGTCATCTATGCTGGAAAATGTCAAATTGGCTACGGTCATGGCAAGAAACTCAACGATAGAGCTAAGTATCATAAGAATAAAAAATGAAATTACCCCGTACACAAAGCCTATCTTTAAAATAAACCTCAGTGTTAATACCATTACAGCCGCATACATTATAATGTACAGGGCCGGATTGTATTGGGGACTGGCATAAGCAAGGGTTTCCCTGAAAAGGGCATTAACGATAGAAAAAATCACCAGATGTGTATATTTGTAATTTTTTTTAAATATAAAAAGAGCGATTGCTCCCTGCAATGAAAAATTGATTACGGTTGACAATAACAATATAATACTTTCAAAAATATTCATCTAAAATCTTCCTGCCTTCTTATTTTTTCCTATTCTTATCACATTGCCGGTACTTAGTCCCATAGTTTGCCGCCACGAGCAAAGGTAAAATATTCCATCTAAAAGACAAAGGATTGAGCAGTACCAGTTAATGTGGTAATAATGGGAAATTTATCTATATGAAACGACTTTAATGCTTAGAATTATGACGTCACATCCAGCAGTTTTCCTCCCCATGTTTAATTTCATCAGACTCTTCATTTATTAATTCCGGCTCTTTAATGACTTCTTCTTTTTGTGCTTGTGCAAGCTCATTAATTTTAGTTTGAAGAGTTGTGTTCAGCTTTTCCGATTTATCCATATCTTTACTCAGCTTTTTAATTTTAAGCTGCAGCTTGAATTGGTTTATTGTGGCAAGGATGGTTACAATGATGGCTCCTGCGGCTGCGGATACCAGAATGACGACAGCCTGGGATACGGAGTATTTAGCAAAAATTACACTTATTTCTACCGCAGACGAGTTTTGTATTGCAAATATTGCTATTAATACTGAAAAGACAAGTAATATTATAAATCTGACTATCATTTCATACACCACCTGATTAAATACTAATATATAATAAAAATGAATATTATAGTAATAATATATCATTTTTTTAGCCGTTTAGGCAACATATTTCAGAAATAGTCGAATAATGTTGAATGATGACGAAAATTAGTTTAAAATATTAATAGGCTTACTATATGGGAAATATCGTAGAATGCTATGTCGATTAACTTTATTTGACATTATCCTTACAGGATTTTCCCCTATGGTATTAACAGCAATAGGAGTGCTGACGGTATGGATAATAAAAACTGCATGGTTGACAAGATTATGCTGGACGAATATGAGACTTTGATGAATACTGTCTCAGATGCTATTTTTTTGGTTGATGTTTCACAAGACGGTATCTTCAGGTACAGACGGGCCAACAAAAGTCATGAGAAAGCCATAGGACTTCCTTTTTCTAAAATCAAGGGAAAAACTCCCGTAGAAGCCCTTGGTGAAAAAATTGGTTTGATTATCGAGGGAAACTACAAAAAATGCCTTCTAAAAAGGGATTGTGTTACATACGAAGAGGTCCTGCCGCTTCCCGCCGGGACTAAAATATGGCATACCACTCTTTCTCCTGTTTTTGAGAACGGAAGTGTTGCTCAAATAGTAGGTGCATCAACAGATATAACTCATATAAAAGAAATACAAAATTACCTGTCCTACAGTATAAAGTTTCAAAAAGTGGTTTCTGAAATTTCCAAGGGATTTATAAACACCTCGGAGCTTAACTTTGACAGGCAGTTGGGCATTACACTGCAAACAATCGGTGATTTTGTAGGGGTAGACAGGAGCTATGCATGTTTTTTTTCCGAAGACGGAGAATATTTTGAAAAAATTTATAATTGGAGTAAAGACGGCAGTAAAGGCCCTTTCATGGATTTTGAAGGCAGTCCTGTGAACAATTTTGAATGGGCTTTTAAAAATATCAAAAACAAGATGTTTCTTCTTGTAGAATCCGTTGATGATCTTGATATAGATGCTGAGGTTGAAAAAAAATACCTTTTGAGTGTCGGAGCGAAAACCGTCCTGCTTGTGCCGTTTATGTTAAAGGGAAAAGTTGTGGGATTTATCGGACTGAGCAAGCTAAGTCAAAAGAAGTGGGAAGAAAACGATATTACAATGCTTGATATAATTGCGGAGGTTATAGTATCGGCATTGGAAAGAGTGAAGGCCCACAGGACACTTATGAGGGAAATGGAAAGGTTCAGGGTAACGCTGCACTCCATAGGCGATGCTGTCCTCACCACCGACACCACAGGTTGTGTAACCCTGCTCAATTCCGTTGCGGAGAAATTGACGGGCTGGAAAATGGATGAGGTGATTGGAAAGCCGTTAACGGAAGTTTTTAATGTAACTGACGTAAAATCAGGAAATCCCAATGGGAATACCGTACGGAAAGTACTTGAAACAGGCATAAAGGTTGAACAGACAAACAGTACACTCATAACAAAAGACGGAAGCAAAAGGGTGATTGCCGAAAATGGTGCACCTATAAGGGATACGGAAAATAATATTATAGGTGCCGTACTTGTGTTCAGGGATGTCACCGAAGAGGAAAAGCGCAAGGAGGAAATCAGGTTTTTGAGTTTTAACGACAGGCTTACAGGGATATACAACAGGGCTTTTTTCGAAGAAGAGATCAGCAGGCTTGATACGGAGGTTAATTATCCCCTCTCCCTGATAATCGGAGATGTTAATGGCTTGAAATTGACAAATGATGTTTTCGGGCACCAGGAGGGAGACAGGCTTCTTAAAAGCATTGCGGGTATATTTACCCGTGTATGCGGGAAAAAAGGCGTTGTTTCAAGGTGGGGAGGGGATGAATTTGCCGTTATACTGCCTAAAACCACTAAAGATGAAGCTGTCTTGTTATGTGAAGAAATAAAAAAAGCATGCTTTGATAAAGCGGGATTTCCTGTACAAACCAGCATTGCATTGGGTTGTTCTGTCAAGGAAGATCCTTCCCGGGATATCAACATAATTTTAAAAGAAGCCGAAGAGGTAATGTACAAGCATAAACTGCTTGAAAGTAAAAGTGCAAGAAGCTCAATTATATCTTCACTTAAGAAAACGCTTTTTGAAAGAACCTATGAAACCGAGGAGCATGTGAAAAGGCTTGAAACCCTTGCAGGTGATGTTGCAAGAAGGCTTAACCTGTCAAATAACCAGATTGAGGAACTTAATCTGCTTTGCATCCTGCACGATGTCGGCAAAATAGCCATTCCCGAAAGGATTCTAAAAAAGGAGGGCAGGCTTAATGAAAATGAGTGGATTGAAATGAAAAAACACTCTGAAATAGGATTCAGGATTGCCCAATCTTCATATGAGCTTTCCCATATTTCCGAATTTATACTGTGCCATCATGAAAGATGGGACGGTAAAGGCTATCCCCGGGGAATTAAGGAGAATAATATTCCCAGGCTGTCCAGAATATTCTCAATTGTTGATGCCTTTGACGCAATGACAAATGACCGGCTTTACCGCAAGGCAATCAGTATAAAGGAAGCACTGGAAGAGATTAAAAGGTTTGCCGGCACACAGTTTGACCCTTATCTTGCAGATGTTTTTGCCGGTATGTTTTAAAAAAGATTATTACAAAATTTACAAAGTTTATTCATTGACAATAATATACATTATAGTATAAAGTTAAGAAGCAAAAGCCGTATCAGCAGCTCGTATGGAACATCTTATTTGCAAACAGGCTTTTGCTGAAATACACACAGCTTCCGGTGGATATCCAAAGCCGGTTGTGAAGCTGCATAACAGGAGTTTTTTGGGGGTGGCTATGAAAAAGGTTGTATCGGCAGCAGTTTTTTTAGTTTTGTTTTTTTCCTTATATAAAACATTTGCACGGGAGGCAGTGAGTTTGGATTTAACCGGGTCCATGAAGACGCTGCTTGTTAACAGCCTTTCTTATAAAAGGCTTGTAAAGCTTGAAAACGATGCACATGAAAGCTACAAAAACGCTGTAAGAGAGGCAGATAATATTGAAGACGACGGGTCCATATACAAGGGCCGGATAAAGTACCTGGTGCCCCGACAGAGGGAGGATGCATGGCTTACGGCAGTTGAAAACAGGAAGGCACTTAGAGATTCTCTTTATTTGTCCTTGAGGCAAAAATACCTGCTTATTTATAATTCCTCCGTAAATTTAAAGCTGCAAAATAAAAACCTTGAGCTGGCATCCTTGGAATATGATAAAAAAGGTATGATGTACGAAAGCGGTATTATAAGCCCTATAAATATGGAGGAAGCAAAATACGGTCTCATGGAATCAAAGCACGCTTTTTTTTCAGCACAAAGAGGGTTCGAAAACACATCCAGGAGCTTAAACCTTTTTTTGGGAGTGGATACAAAGCTTCTTTATGACAGTGTATTAATGGATGAAACCAGATATTTTCCCCTGTCCAAGGCTGAGGGATATTTTATTTCCCATGCGGTAAAAAACAGAAAGGAAATAAAACAGCTTGCAAGACGCATTGAAAACATTAAAAATGAAATGAAGATTATGGAAAGAAAACAGCAGCACCAGATTATAGTTGAGCTTGGAAGACAATATGCCGAGCTGGGAAGAAGCCTTGAAAGGACTTCCTTGCAGCTTGAAAGGGCAAAAATTGATATTGAAGGGGAAGTCCGCAGCCTATACGCAGATTTGGTTTCAAAAGGCAAAGGACTGGAAATTATGCTTAAGTCTCTAAATCTGCAAAAGGACCAGCTTAAGCAAATGAAGGCAAGATATGAAGCAGGATATATTTCAGAATTTACCCTGGAACAAGAAAAGCTGGCAATGGAGCAGGCCGAATACGGTTATTTGTCCGAGATTTTTGGATATAATACTTTGCGGTTGGAATTGGACATGGCTATCCGGTAGCCTTATAAAAGAAGGTGGGATTTTTTTGAAACGTTTTTTTTATATTATAATGGTATTGATTATGCTGGCAGGCTCCGCTTATTCCTTTGGGGACACCGCTGGCCCGGAGCTTGGCATTTCCGAAGTGAAGGAGATGGCAGCAAATAACAGCAGGCAGGCGGCGCTTGACGACCTGGAGATAAAGTCCTTGAAAAGTGCCCTTGAAAAAGCCTTAAAGGATGCAAAAATGACACCTGATGCTTATGGACCTTACAGTGTCCTTAATAACAAAATTGTCAGGGAAGTCAGGCCCATAGAAGCGCAAACAGCACTTGAGGCGGCAGAGAAGAGGAAACTTGATAAGCTCAACATATTAAAAAACAATGTAGAGAAGACTTTTTTAGAGATACTCCTTGTCCGTGAAGAGCTTGAGCTTGAAATTTTTAAACTGGGTATTTTAAACAAAAGGCATTTGATTCTTGAAAAAAAGTATGAAGAAGACCTTATAACAATTAATGAGCTTGAAGATATGCAATACACAATTGAAAGCAAGAAATTTGATATTGCTGCTGCCCGGGCAAAGCTTGACTCTCTTGACATGAAGCTTAAAAACCACCTGGATTTGTCCCTGGGCGGTGAACCGGTCGATATATCCGGCAAAATTGTATATAAGCCTTATAATACGGTAGCCATGGATAATATAATTAACAGGGCAATGGAAAACAGTACGGATATTTATGTAAGGCAAATGGAGGTAAAAGCAAAGGATAAGAATATGGAAATTACTGCGTCCTATTATAAAGAAGGAGGAACCATATACGATACTGCGGACTTTAATCTTGAAATGGCAAAATCAGAACTGGAAAATTCAAAAACAAGCCTTGAAGTTAACATAAAAAATACCTATAATAACCTCCTTGATAAAATGGGAAAAGTGGAGCTGGCCCTTAAATATGAAGAAATTGCAAAAAAGAAGCTTGATATTGCTAAGATTAAATATGAAAACGGTTTAATCAGCATGGAACAGCTGCTAAAAGAAGAGCAAGATTTAAGGCAGGCCGAATACCAAACGTTAAAATCAGTTTTTGATTATAATATGACAAGAATAGATTTTGAAGTATTTTGGCATTAAAAGCATGCATTTTTATCAGGCCTGTATAGACGGATTTTTAAGCGGGTAAGGGGATGTGGTTAAACAAAAGTTTACACAAGGTTAATTTAAATTAATAATTAATGATGTATTCTTTCCTTATTGAGTGATTAAAATAAGGGAGGGAAGGAATGAATACAAATACCCATTTGAAATTTTCACACCTGATAAGGCAGGCAGTATATGCAAAGACCGGTATAGAGCTCCACCCCTTAGGATTTGCATATGGCAGCGTCAAGCCGGATTATTCCTTCTACATATTTAAAATATCCCATTTTAAGAAAAAGGGGCTCAAGGCTTTAAACAAGGAAATAAAAAAAATTATCAATAATATAAAAATCACGGAATACAGGTGCACAAGAAAATCATCCGAAAGATTGGGAGTTATTGCCCATTACCTTTCGGACTTTTTTTGTTATGTTCATAATGAATCTTATAAAGGCGGAGTTTTGGGACATTTATTTTATGAGAAAAATTTATTCAGACATTTCAGAAAAGAGTCTGGTATAATACATTTATTAAAACAAATTAAACTTTTAAAGGCTTTTTCGAGAAGGAATACCATTGAAGGTATTCTTGACGACTATCACAGACGGTACAGCATGGAAAAACCGTCCTATGCACTTGACATAGAATATGCTTTGAAAGTTTGTACGGATATAATAATAAATATTCTATTGATGCATATATTAAGAAGAAATGAAAAAGCTGCTGCTTGAAAGGAGAATGCCGTATATGAAAATTGCTTTGTTCAGTGATACCAACAGGCCTCAGATCAATGGTGTTACCAATACTATTGGAAGGTTTGAAGATTATATGAATGAAAATGGAATCGAATACATGATTTTTTCACCCAGGTATTCAAACGAGAGTCCCGTGAAAGATAGCCTTGAGACATTCAGAAGCATGAAATGTCCGTTTTATCCGGAATTCAGGATTGCGCTTCCCCTATATTCAAGACTGGCAAAAAAGGCCGATGATTTTGACCCGGATATAGTCCACCTTATGACACCCCTTGGCCTCGGACTTACGGGGATGAAATACGGAAAGGAAACAGGGACCGTAATAACCTCATCCTTTACAACCAATTTTTTTTCCTATCTGAAATACTACAAATTGGAATATTTGAAAAAACCCTTGTGGAAATTTACAAAATGGTTTCACAATGAATGCGATGCTACTTTTTGCCCTTCAAAGGACACTTTGAAATTGCTTGAAGCCCAGGATATTGATAGGTTGAAAATATGGTCCAGGGGTATTGACACAAGCTTTTTTTCACCGGAATACAGAAATGAGGCATTGAGGCAGGAGCTTATGAGAGGCAGTGAAATCCTGTTCTTGTACACCGGGCGTATTGCAAGGGAGAAAGACCTGGAGATTCTTATGAAAAGCGCGGCCAACATACAATGCTGTTATCCCGGTAAGGCAGCATTTGTTGTAACGGGTGACGGCCCGCATTTAGATGAAATTAAAAGGATAGCCCCCGGCAATGTTGTTTTTACAGGATACAAGCAGGGAAAGGATTTAGCACAAATTTATGCTTCATGTGACGTATTCTCCTTTCCGTCCAGTACGGAGACATTTGGAAATGTGGTTTTGGAGGCCATGGCATCGGGGCTGCCGGTTGCTGCCGTAAATTCAGGCGGTGTAAAGGAAACAGTAATACATAACCATAACGGGGTACTTTGCAAGCCAAGAAATGTTGAAAGCTATACCGAAGCATTAAAAATGTTTATTGATAATAAAGGTATTATAAATTCCATGGGGGATGCCGCAAGGGCATATGCGGAGGAGAGAAGCTGGAAGAAAATTTTTGACAGGCTGGTGCGCGATTATCAAACATTGCTGTCTTACAGCTCAATACGCTCCGCTTAGCCGCAGCGAAAGAAGCTTTTGAAAGCTGAGTTTTAAATCAATTGGCAATGCTTTTAGCTGCAGTATTAGGGAAGAGAGTTTTGTTGGAGTGGTTTGTTCAAATAAATCTTTATTAAGGTGCTCTAAAGCATAAAGAAGGGAGATGATTAACTTATGAAGGTGGCAGTTATTGGCGGAACAGGCTATGTAGGCCTTGTAACCGGTATAGGCCTGGCATCTGTGGGACATAACGTTATATGTGCGGATATTGACGAAGGCAAAATCTGTGACTTGAATAAGGGTATTTTACCTATATATGAAAAGGGTTTAATAAAGCTTTTAAAGAAAGCAAGAAAAAAAAATGCCATAACTTTTACAACCTCCGTAGCTTCGGCAGTGAAAAGCTCCAATATAATCATAGTAGCGGTAGGAACTCCGGAAAACCGCTATGGAGATGCGGACATGTCCCAGATATTCAAAGCTCTTAAAGCTATTGCGGCAAACATTAACAGCTATAAGGTAATTGCAGTTAAAAGCACTGTTCCTGTCGGCACCTGTGAAATGGCCGAATCCGTTATTTCCGATAATCTTACCGATATGAACAAGCATTTTGATGTAGTTTCCAATCCTGAATTTTTAAGAGAAGGGAGTGCGGTAAAGGATTTTTTGTATCCTGACCGTATAGTAGTG
Organism: Clostridia bacterium; assembly: GCA_028280575.1. Lineage (GTDB taxonomy): Bacteria > Bacillota > Clostridia > Acetivibrionales > STF1-152 > JANQLN01. The sequence continues at coordinate 888 of JANQLN010000078.1, read as the reverse complement.
GGTGCTTCTTCAACAAGGGCCCTGGAAATGATGCAGAAGCTGTACTCATATTTTGATTGTCCCTTTGTGTCAATGGATCAAAAAAGCTCTGAAATGGTTAAATATGCTTGCAATTCCTATCTGGCTGCCAGGCTCAGCTTCATAAATGAAATATCCGAGATAAGCGGCAGTGTTGGGGCGGATATTAAAATGGTTATTGAGGGAATGAAATATGATGAAAGAATTGGAGGCCATTACTTAAACCCCGGACCGGGTTTTGGAGGACCTTGCCTTTCAAAGGATGTAAAATCCCTGATCAGCTTCAGCAGAAGAAGCAACGCGGATACGTCCGTTTTAAGTGCGGTTTTGGCAAGAAATAAAATACAGATAGATAATATTGTTTCAAATGTGGATGAATGTATTACTGATAGGAAAAATGCAAAGGTTGCAATACTGGGACTTAGCTTTAAGGCCAACACCGACGACATGAGAAATTCTCCTTCAATATGGCTTGTCAAAGCATTAATAGATAATGGTTATGACAATATAAGGGTCTATGATCCCATTGTTAAAAATATAAAGCACCGGATCAATGATTTTGTCATACACTGCAATTCCATTGAGGACGCCGCAAGGGATTGCGACTGCCTTATAATAATGACTGAATGGACTCACTTTAAGAATATGGAGCTTGACGCTGTTTACAATGTTATGTCATCTCCATACATCATAGATACCAGGAATATCCTGGATTCTAACAAGGCCAATGAAACAGGTTTTGTATACATTGGCAATGGCATACGCAAAAAAGCCATTGAAAAAACAATTTTACCAACAAGTGTTAACGCCTGATCAGCGACAGCGGATGTCAAGGGGACAGGTCTTATGGCACATTTGACAAAATGTGCC